>NZ_JAELTV010000062.1 GCF_016429005.1 Pedobacter sp. ASV19 | reverse complement strand
CCCCCCCCCCCCCCCCCCCCCCCCCCCCCCCCCCCCCCCCCCCCCCCCCCCCCCCCCCCCCCCCCCCCCCCCCCCCCCCCCCCCCCCCCCCCCCCCCTTTCTACGTTCGTCGGCAGCGTCAGATGTGTATAAGAGACAGGGGGAATGGTCCCTCTGTCCCTGGAAGTAAAACAGATCAAAAGGTTATTGCAGCTCAACAAGCTCAGGCTACAGGAAAGAATGTTTGTAAACCTTAGCATCCAGGTTGACGATCCGGAGCACATTTCAGTTCCGCCTTTATTGTTGATCACATTTATTGACAACATTTTTAAATACGGCAAAGTCAGCAACCCCGAGAATCCGGCTTTGATCAGCATAAACCGAAACGGAGCGGAACTTGATTTTAAGTTATCCAACCTTAAGAAAATGAATCATGCTTTTGAAGGACTGTCGATGGGTATTTCCAATGCAAAGGCAAGGTTAAGCAACTTCTATGGGGACCTCTACAACCTAACGATAAACGAAAATGAAACCCATTTTGAACTGCAATTAAAGATAACCATATGAACCTGCGCGTATACATTATAGACGACGAGCAACATGCCATTGATTACACCGAAAAATTTATCCTTCGGACACCTGGTTTACAATATCTCGGTGGCAACACCGATCCGGTGGATGCCTTTCAAAAAATAAAGGATGGCATTATCGTTGCCGATATTGTAATCGTGGACCTCGAAATGGAAGACTTGCCCGGTGACAAACTGGCTCCTTTGATCCAGCCTTATGCCGATATCATTTTCTCTACCGCGCATAAGGATTTTGCAGCCGATGCTTTTAGACTTAATCCCATTGATTATCTGGTAAAGCCGTATTCCTATGACCGGTTTTTGATGGCAATCGAAAAAGCTAAAGTAAGACGGTCTGGTGTTAAAGCTTCTATCTTACCTTACCAGGAGCCGCCTTACTTCCTGATACAAACAGAGGGTATGAAGACTTTCACAATGATATATCATAGTGAAATTGTTTGTGTCGAAAGTGCTTTAAATTACATCAGCATCCATATGGATCATCAAACGCTCCTCGCTTACTACACCACAAAGGAAATGGAAGAGAAGTTCCAGGGGAGGGACTTCCTCAGAATCCATAAATCCTTTATCATTAATCTAAGCAGGATTGCTCGTATCGTGGGCAATACCGTTACCATGAGTAACGGTATTGAAATTCTGATTGGCCGTAAATACAAACCTGATTTCATAGAAAGGACCAAGGCCATTGTTTTTAAGAGTAAAAGAGGCAATGGCTAATGACGGTAGCGATGGATTCTAAGATTAGCTCTTACTTGCAGTTACTATTGGCTTTACCGAAATGCTTTTTGTATTGACATTCCTTATCCAGGAAGTAATACAGGATCATTTCATGTGTACGCTGGTTACTGGAAAATAACCGGTTCACATGCATGTGCAGCAGGTCGGAAAAAAGCTGTTCCTTTCTCTCAATTGGACATTGTTCCAGCGTCCTGATAAAGGATGCGCTGAAATGGGAAAAGGTGTTGGCAACAGCAGCCGTAAGTTCCGGCGCGCTATGCTGCCGGTATACTTTGTAAGCCGCGTTCAGTTCCTTAAAATCTTCCGTTTTAATCTGGTGTTCCCGGTTATATCCCATGCTATTGTGCCGGATAAGACCTGTAAATTGATCTGTTGGGAATATTCCGGACTGCCGTATCTCCTCGATGAGCCTCGCGCATAAATGGTATTTGTCCTGATCCGAAAACATGGCCTGCACCAGGTTCAATACGTATTCGCTATCGCTGTAAAAGTGGGATTCTACCGCTTCCATACCTGCAAGGCTGTAACGTTCGGTTTCTCTATGGTATGTTTTCAATTGTACATCAGAAATGATCCCGCTTTCCAGATTCCCTTTCAAAAGATTAGACAATGCAGCGATGAGCTGCATAGCTTCAGCCGGATCATGAAGTAAAAGGCGCAGCCGTATATGATTGCCGTTTTCACTGTACCGGATAAAGAACCATTTTTTAATCAAAGGGCGGTACTGTCCCAGGTAATCCGTGATCTGTTCCGCAAGAATTTCATCGCTGCGGTACGCATGGCAATAAAGCTCAAAATACAACCAGTCTTCACCGGGCGGAATGATCTTGCTTACGGAACCGGGATTTATCTGTTCCTTGATCGAATAGCCTTTATAAATTTCGCGATCGTGACCGAGGCATAACAGGATTTGATTTTGGTAGGAGTGGCCGTCTTCATCTTTGATGATGTCTATTGAAGGCAAAAAGGCTTCTTCCAGGTAAAAGGTATCCTTGTTTTGCATCAAGCGGAGCAGTAGATTAAGATCAGATTCGTTTTGGGTGTCCAGGAAAAGGGTCTGGTCGGAAACCCCGGTTTTAGCGTACCGGCCTATACCCATGTTTTTCAAACAGGCCGCCAACTCAGCGGCATTGTTTCCCGCCTGAATTTCTTTGGCTTCTATTTTCCATTTGGCGGGAGATAAAATGTATTGTTTGTACTGTACCCTGGGATAGTAGCGGGCATGAGGGAACAGGTCTTGCAGGTTAAATTGCAAATTGCTTTGGATGCCCTGGTGTTGCAGGTCGCAAAGCAACCGGAAAACCGCCAAATCCGACCGGTTGTAATTATAGGCGCTTGCGATCCGGGGTACCAGTCTTTTATTGAGCTTCCTCGATCGAAGAACGACTTCATGACCTCTTATAGAAACATAAATGTCATTGAGGCAAAGGGGATCGGCAGAAGTATCATAATTTAAAAGGCTCAGTTGGTAAGGGTAAATTGCGGCTCTTCTGTTGACATTATCAACCCCGTTTTCCGCCATATAAGCAATATCAAAAAACAAAATCTCAAAATTGGCATTCTGTTCTGCTGCTGCAATTTCGCTGCAATAGCGTGTAATATCCTGATTGCCCAAAGAGAACCTGCCTAATAAGGCATTGGCGGTACAGCCACCCAATGATTCCATAACCATACCTTCCTGCGTTATGGACAGCAATATACTTAATGAATTAGGCAATGGTAGGGTATTTTCCTGTTCCTCCGTTTGGATATGCTCCAGGTGGATCACTGGCTGTTTTACCGGTTCCCATTGATGTAATTGTGATCCGATGCTTTTTTCCAGGAACGTTTTCCTGTCTGTTGCCTGTAAGTCCCGGTTCCCTGCAAAACGGTTGATCAACTCCTCTGATCCTGCCAGGTGCTCCAGATCATCATAGCCGATGCCGGTTTCCGGGTCCAGGCATTGCAATAGTGGGATTTCCGACATCCCGAATTTTTGGTTAAACCGTTCTATAAACCGTTGCAGGGAAGTATCTTCCTGTGGTGGCAGCAATTGATGCAGGTGATGGACCATTTCCGGCAATTGCCGGAACATACCGGTATCCAATGCGCCGGAGCTAACTTTCCGCTTGGCAATAACATAAGATGGCTTTCCGGGCTGTTGCTGGAACCCGATCCGGTTAAAATAGTCGGCACCGATGATATTGGGGTGTTTGCTCGTAAAAAGCAATTGCAAATCTATAAGCTGCGCGACCAGCCCCTTAAGGTTTTCAACACCTATATTGGCTTTTTGAACGGACTTCAGCAGATCGCTGTACCGGATCGGGGCAAGGCATAACTGAAGTATGGCAACTGTAGCGGTGTCGGTCAAAATATCCGACAACTGGAAACACCCTTCAAAATGGCTGATATATCGAAGGGATTTTTTGACAGGATAATAGCTGTTATTGCTGATCAGGCATAAATCCTCGTTGATAATGTCTTCCGGGGAGACACTTATTTCATCTATATTCTTCCAATCGACAAATCCGTACAACTGCTGCTCCTTATGGATCGTGATCCCTTTTTGCCCGGCCTGGTGATGCAGGTATCCCAGGCCAACTGCCGCAAAACTGCCATAAGGCGTAGCACGGAACCTGGCCCGGTTAAAGTATTTATGGATCGTGTCCTGAATGCGCTGTGGCAAGGCTTCTATATCTTCAGCGGCAATCTTTTCAATCACCTTGTAAAACTCTGGGGAGGATAGTTTAATGGAGGCTTGCAAAGCCGGCCAATGATCAATGAGCCTGGCATCAATGGGGAACTGGGGTACGCGAAAGAGCAGTCGGGGATTAAGGGTTAAGGTTATGGCATTACGCATGGTTATCTTTTACCCTTTAGTCAGAAAAAATGCGCTTGTCCCTTAGTGCTTTGTTCAATTGATTGCAGCAATGATCTTTATCCTTACATTTTCGGTCATTTCCGCTACGTTTATTTGCAAACTTCCGGCGTATATAAACAATAGTACTTTTTGGCCCGCACTTCGTATGGAATCCTCAGCCTAAATGTATCCCTATACTTTAGGGGCGTGTGAAGTATTTCAGGGTTTAATTTACCTGCTTCAGGCCAAAAATGGCCCTTTCCCTTATCCAAAAAGGGATTTGCCGCCCTAGTTTCGTTCAACCATTAAACGGAACAAAAGCTATGAACCAACAGCAACCAAACAGTGCATCACATATGGAACAACTCACACGTCAACTCCTGGGACAAATGCAGTCGGAACTACAAACTGTCGCTTCCCAAACGGACAACCACCTGCAACAGTCGGAACAATCATTTTATGTAGTGGAAGCTGCGATCAAGGGCTTGAAAGAATTTGTCACTACAAATGAATTTAAAACCGATGAAGAAGAGATCAGGTTTTTTAAGGAAATCAAACCTATGTTTCTCAAAGAGCTGGTCTATTATACGGAGCTATACCATATAGAATCCAATAAACCGGTGGGCAGTATAGATGCTGTCAAACAGTATTATGCAAAAGTGCTGGAATCCTTCGCAGCCTTCTTTGACAAAAACAGGCTCTTGTATAATTATTACCGGGCGGGTAAATCCGACATGGATAACATTTATTTCCTGCGCAGGATCGTGATCAGCCCGCAGCAGCCGATATACACGCTTGATCTCGATGCCCAGTTTTGCACCCCGCATAGCAACACCTTGGGCAAAATCCTGGCTTTTGAAGAATTAAGTAATTTCCTGAACCAGGCCATTAAAGAAAGCCCTCAGCCCAAACCAGCAGAAGGGCAACCCTTTAAGAAATCCCCCTGGGTATGGAAGGTACCCGATGTCAATTTATATGAAGTCGGCCTGGGTATCTGGAAAAGCGGCGCTGTGACACATGGACCGGGTGGGTTCCGGCAATTTATGATTGAGCTGTGCGCCTTTTTCAACGTAAAAGCAGGCAATCCTTATCGGATCGTACTGGGTATGAGCTATCGTAAGAAAGGGCGAACGCCTTTTTTAAGAGATTTGGTTGAGGTGACAGAACGTTCTTTCGACGAAAAGGACTTATAGGATTATAATACTTGCTTTAAAGCCCGGTCGACCGGGCTTTTTTCTTTTGCACCGGAAAGAAAAATGCAGCAGCAAAAAATAACACTAAAATTTTTTACAAAAACAGCGTTCGGCAACCTTCCTGCATTATCGGTATAAAAAGGGCACAATAGAACGCTTAGCCTCACAATTGCTTTCTTAGTCTTGTACAATCTGATCTTCTACTGGCAAAATACTCCGCTCATTTTCTCCAAAAAAAAATAAGGAACCTGTTATACGTGTTGTCAAAACAGGCTTCCAATCCGTTGCACTTTTGCTTCATCAACAACGGGGAAAGGTTTCCCGGAAAATTTAAAACTAAAAGCTAAAGCAATGTTGGAAGCAATTACATGGAAACAATACCTGGGCGGCGTAGCCATTGCCGCATTGGTTTACTACACCATTATCGGGCTGGTTTATTACCGGCAGAAAATCAAACAACTCCTGTTTGGTTCACGGAACGATCATTCTTCGATTTACGAATTGGAGGAACTGGTAGCAGAAATACGTCACAGCATCTTGGAAAAGTCGGGCACAGAAACCACAAAGCAGGAGCTGCTTCAGCAGCTCACCGCCAGGTTGGTTAACTATAGCGGGTTACGCAAGCCCGGCTTCCGACATGCTTTAAACAATAACCTCATTATGGGGGCAAATGAATTATGCGGGGTGAGCTTCAGTGAAGAGGAGTTGAATGAGGTGTGGGATAGCTCGCCCCGCTAAGAGTAGCCACCGGCGGCAGTAGGCGCAGGTTTTGGTGAGGTAGATCGCCGGTGGCCCTTTCCCCGCTGCCTGTCGTGACAGACGGGCAGCCTGGGAAAGGAAAAATAGAATACCGGGGCCGGTACAGGTTGAGGTTGGATTTGGTGATGATAGGGATCGGTCCTGGTATTTTAAAAAATGGGAAGAAATCTAAAATCAAGGTGATATGGAAAAAGTGAAGAAGAGAAGGATGAAGATATCCCCACGAGTAAAGAAGGGCGCAGCTCTGTTGCTCCTAATGATGCTGGCTATTTATGTCTCCGCACAGGATGGCAATGCAGGCATTGAAAGCGCGAATACGAAGGTTCGCAGCTACTTCATCAACGGCGAAAAATTAATGTATGCCGTAGGCGGTTTGATCGGGTTAATTGGCGCGGTAAAAGTTTATCAGAAATGGAATAGCGGTGACCCGGATACGGCCAAAACGGCATCGGCCTGGTTTGGAAGCTGCATTTTTCTAGTTGTGGTAGCCACGATCATCAAAGCATTTTTTGGTGTTTAAATCGAAAAAATCATGCATAGTATTTTAAAAGAAAAACTACAGGCTTATATCACGGAAAACAATCCGGAACTGCTGGAACGCTTGCAGGGGGAACTCTCCGTAACGGAGTACCTGGAGCATAAGGTCAGGGCGGTAATGCCCTATGTCCTGGAACTGCTGGCAGAAGAAAAGCCCGGTCCGGTGATCGCTGAGCTGGCCCTGGAACAAATGACGGCAAACCTTCGTCCTTCCAGGTTCAACTACATCAAAGAGGTATTGGCAACGGAGTTCAGCGAGGAGTACCAGCGGTTCAAGAAAATGGGGGTGTTGACTTATGAAGGTATCCGTATCCTGGAGCATTGCCAGGAAGTATTTGAAACTTTTGGTTTCAAGGCAGAAACTGCCGGGTATCCTTTGCTCCGCCATGCGATCATTGCCCGCATACACGATTACTTAAACTAATCCTACCAATGGCAAACAGTGTATACACCATCAACAGGGGTATTAACAAGGCAATTGAGTTCAAAGGGCTGAAGGCGCAATACATCTGGTATTTCGGGGCAGGCATAATGATCTTGCTGATCCTCTTCGGGCTTATGTACCTTATCGGTATTCCTTCATTTCTCTGTGTCGGCATTACCCTGCTGGCCGGAACCGGACTGGTGTACAAACTCTATGGGATGAGCAACAAATACGGGGAGCATGGCATGATGAAGGCCATTGCGCAAAGAAGCATCCCCAAACTGGTCAAAAGCAATAGCAGAAGAATTTTTATAAAATCTAAAACTAAGGATTATGGAAAGAACGCTTCCTGAGTATGAATTATATGGAAAAAAGTTCCTGGTGGATGTGGAAATGCTTGAACTCAGACAGAAAGATAACGAAGAGTACACCATTTCCTTTTTAGCAATGGAAGATCACGGTACACACTATAGGATCGACTATAATATTAATGATGCCTTCAATGTAGATATTCCTCCATTAAAGGTGCTTGATCCGGAAGGGATGTCTGCTAAATATGGGTGTTCCATTGACGAAATGAAAGACAAAACGGATTTTGAAATCATGGTGGATCAGCAAGCCTTACACAACCGGTTGCTCGGCGCTTTGCCCCAAATTGATCTTTACGGCGATACCTTCTATGTGGATTGGCGCCTTAAAGAACTTCGGGCAAAGGATGATTTTGCAGCCGTTCCCCTGAATTTAAAGGCAATGGAAATGAACAGTGATGGTACCGCCTATATCTGCCTCTATCATATTCCGACAAAGAGCGAATACCAGTTGGATGTAGCCGCCACAAAACTGCCCAAAGATGTTGTTTTCCTGGAAATCCCGTATGAGCTTAAGCTGGACCCGGTAGGTGTTGCCAGGGAACACGGGTTAAAGGATACTACTTTCTTAAGAAGGTTCCCGATACAAAAGGAATTGAAGGCCAGGGTCACGCTGCTTTCCCAGACCGCTTTACCCAAAATAATCGAAAATAACAGGAAAAAATTGCAGCAAGCGGAACTCCCGCGTAAGGGACGCAAAATAAGATAGTACCAGCAATTGTGCCACAGTGAAAAAGAAACAGTGAGATGGAAAAGAGGATGGATAAATAAGAGTATTTCTGATTACTGTTCACTTGAAAAAAAGGATAAGAATTTAAAGACAATTAAAAATGAACACAGCACTGTTTGATCAAAGAGAAAGTGAGTTACCGGAACTATTCATTTTCTATAATGACTATCAGGTTAATCTGAAATTCAATGCATTGGTTACCCCGGACCCGGAGCTGTATGACAGCATAAGCCTTGATGATTTCATGAGCGTAAAAGAAGGAGAAAACTGGGTACTCAGGGGATTTTATGACAGCCAAAAAAAAGAAATAGTGAAAATCCCAGAGGCGCTGCATTTTCTTCCCGATTATATTCATATGATCCGGCTACCAGATCCCCCGCAGTTAGACCCGGAGGGGTTTACCAGGTTGCACTATGACAGAGTACCTGATATACCGCAAAATCCGATCAGGCATGATGCTATTATCGAACCTTGGCTGGAGAGTCGAAATGTACTAAGACAATTGACTAAAGAGCATAAAATCAAAATAAGCCAAGATTCTGAAAATGGGAGCAAAAACTTAATAGACAGGAACTCAAAAAATATAAAAATGCAGAATCAGGTATCTGAACCTGAAAGGGCTCAGCAGCGCAGGCGCGGCAGGAGAATTTAATAGAGATCATCTTAAAAGAATAGTGAAGTATGGAAAAGTGGATGGATGATATTTTGCCCTTAATGGGCTGTGAACACGATTGTATCCTGAGCAAACAGGGGGATATAACGATCGGCTTTAAAACGGAGCTGCCCGAAATCTTTACCTTATCCGATCAGGAGTATGAAGGTTTTCACCAGGCTTGGATCAAAGCCATAAAGGTGCTGCCCAAACACAGCATCTTTCACAAGCAGGATTGGTTTATCGAAAGGAGGTACAGCGCAGCCGGTAATCCGGAACGGCAAAAAGGGTTTCTGGAACTATCGGCAGACCGGCATTTCAAGGGAAGGCCATACCTGGATCATACCTGTTATATCTTTCTGACCAAAAAGCCAGGTGGCCGCAAACTGAGCAGTTCGCTTTTTTCCAACCTGATCCGCAGCAGTATTGTACCGGAGCAGACGATCCATAAGCACCTGCTGCAAGAGTTTGAAGATACCAGCAGCCAGTTCCGGCAAATCCTGGAAGATTCCGGCTTTGTCACAATGACCCGGCTCAAAGACGAAGACCTGTACAGCCAGGCCAAAAAAATGGGGGTCGTAGAGCGGTATTGTTACCTGGCCGAAGAAACGGATTCCTTTGTGATCAAGGATATGCAGTTTGAAAAGGAGGGGATCAAGGTTGGCGGCCAGCATTGCCAGTTGTATACCCTTTCAGATGTGGCAGACCTGCCGGACCTCTGCGGCAGCAGGATCAATTACGATAAGTATTCCACTGATAAAACAAAATTCAGTATCGGCTTTGCCGGATCAATGGGGCTGCTGTTGCCCTGCAATCATATCTACAACCAGTATATTATTGTCGATGATGCGCAGAAGACCATCCAGAAATTTGAGAAGAAACGGCTGCGCCTGCAATCTCTTTCCGCTTATTCCAGGGAGAACGCCATTGCCAGGGATGCCACCAATGACTTTCTGAATGAAACCATCAGCCAGCAAAGGCTGCCGGTCAAGGCCCATTTTAACCTGATCACCTGGAGCGAAGATAAAGAGCAGTTGAAGGGCATGCGCAATAGGGTGACTACGGCCATGTCGCGCATTGATGCCGTAGCCAAACTGGAGGTGGCCGGTGCGCCGCAAATCTTCTGGTCCGGTATTCCCGGTAATGCCGCCGATCTTCCCTACAACGAAACTTTCGACACGTTCGCGGAACAAGCGGCTTGCTTTATCAACCTGGAAACCAATTACCGCAGCGATCCGCCGGAAAAGGGAATACGATTCTGCGACCGGCTCTCCGCAAAACCGGTATACCTGGATTTATACGACACCCCGCGTGAAAAGGGGATTACTTCCAACATGGGGGTGCTCTGTGTGGGCAGCAGCGGCGGGGGCAAAAGTATGACCATAAATCACATATTAAATACGCTGTATATACAAGGGGCGCACTGTGTTATCGTTGATATCGGCGGAAGTTATAAAGGGCTGTGCGCATTGGTAAGCGGGTATTATTTTACCTATACCGAAAGTGATCCCATCCGCTTTAATCCCTTTTACTTACCCCAGGGCCATGTTTTCGATACCGAAAAAAAAGAAAGCCTGAAAGCTTTACTGGTTTCTTTATGGAAACAGGAAGATGAGAGTTTTAACCGGAGTGAGTATGTGGCATTGTCTAATGCGCTGGCGGGATATTATAAACTCTTGCAGGAAGACGCTTCCGTTTTTCCCTGCTTCAATAGTTTTTATGAATACCTGCAAACCGACTATAAGGAAGTACTTAGGGAACATAAGGTAAAGGACAGCCATTTCGATGTAGATAATTTCCTGTATGTCCTGCGGCCCTATTATAAGGGAAACGAGTTTGACTACTTACTCAATGCTACCGAAAACCTGGACATACTCGAACAGCCCTTCATCGTTATAGAATTGGATAATTTACGCGGGCATCCCATTTTATTTAGCGTCGTAACACTCCTGATTATGGAAATGTTCATTTCCAAAATGAGAAAGCTGGCAGGGGTAAGAAAAGTACTGGCAATAGACGAAGCCTGGAGCGCCATTGCTAAAAGCGGTATGGCGGAGTTCCTGAAATACGCCTTTAAAACGATAAGGAAGTTTAACGGCGTGCCTATGGTCATTACCCAGGAACTGGACGACCTCATTAGTTCCCCGATCATCAAAGACGCTATTATCAATAATGCGGACATTAAAATCCTCATGGACATGAAAAAGTTCATGAACAAGTTTGACAAACTTCAGGATGCCCTGGGCATGTCCGACAAGGGAAAAACACAACTGCTTTCCGTCAACAAAGACGACCGGGAAATTTATATCGAACTGGGCGGTTCGGTCATGAAGGTATTCAGAAACGAATTATGTCCTGAAGAATACTACGCTTATACCACCGAAGGAAAAGAACGGGTGCGGGTATTGGAATTGGCGGCAGTACATGGAAGCATGGAGGCGGGGATCACGGCAATGGTCAATGAAACGAATTAATAGCTGTTCAAAATTTATAAAATATAAGCACATGGAAAATACAATTAAAGTGGCGGCTGAGGGGGAAGGACTTTTTCTGTTGTTTTTTAATCAGCAGCAAGCCACAAGACTTGCCTTCACAAAAACTTATGGAAGGAGGCTGTTTGATACCGGCTTTGATCTGTTTAAAAGAATCTCTATCAAGAGCCTTAGTGAGCAGAATGATCTTTACATGATTTCAGAATTTACCGATCACAGGGATGCCCCGACTACAATGGAATCCTGGAAAGCCTATTACAATTGGTCCGGCAGACAATTGATTGAAATAGGAGGAAAGAAAAGGACACTGTATTTCGACACGGAAAACGATACGCTCTACAAGGAAACGCTTGATGCAATTCCTTATGAAGTTGAAATTTTCCCCTCACGCTCCTGGAAACCATGAAAAAAATAGGCTTCATCCTGGTAGTACTGTTCGGAACATTAGTGCCAGTAAAACGCGCCGAGGCACAGATCGCGATCCTGGAGATCATCAAGGCGGGCATCAAAAAAGTGATCAAGGCGGTGGATTTGCAGATACAGCGGCAGCAGAACAAAGTGATCTGGTTGCAGAACGCCCAAAAGGTCTTGGAAAATGAAATGTCCAAACTGAAGCTGAACCAGATCAGCGATTGGACGGCCCGGCAAAAAGAGCAATACGGCAAGTACTTTGAAGAACTCGGTAAAGTAAAATCCCTGATTGCGTACTACCAGCGTATCCGCGACATCATCCGCAAACAGGAACAGATGGTGGCTTCCTACCGGCATGCCTGGGGCCTGATCCGCAACGACAAACATTTTAGCCCCGAAGAAGTGGACTATATGGGAAAAGTATATTCCGGCCTGCTGGAAGAAAGCGTCAAGAACCTGGAAGAAGTGGCCCTGGTGATCAACTCTTTTAAAACCACGATGACCGATGCCAAACGGATCGAGATTATGGATAAAGCCGCCGACCGGATAGAAAAGAACAACAGCGATTTGGAGGAATTTAACAGGGAAAACGGCTTGCTCAGTGTGCAGCGTTCCCGCTCCCTGGCGGAATCGGCAAGGATAAAAGCCCTGTACGGCATACAATAAAAAAAGGAGGGACAATGAAAAAGATCATCACGGTATTACTGCTTCTGTGCTGCTGCAAAATCAGTTCGGCGCAAACTTTTGCAGAATGGTTCCGGCAGAAAAAGACGCAGAAGAAATACCTGATCGAACAGATCGCCGCATTGAAAATCTATGCCGGTTATGCAAAGAAAGGCTACGATATCGGTAAAAAGGGTTTAAACACGATTGGCAGGATCAAGGACGGGGACTTTAACCTGCACCGGGACTTCTTCGGCGCGATGAGTATCGTCAATCCCGAAATCAAACGCTATCCCAGGGTATCGGGTATCATGGACCTGCAAGAACGTATCCTTCGCCTGCAAGAAAATACCCTGCGGCAATTGAACGGGAGCGACCTGGTTCAGAACGAAGAAAGGCAGTATTGCAAAGCCGTATATGCCCGGCTGCTGGAAGATTGCAACCACGATATGGAAGACCTGATCCGCTTAACCGGTAACGGGCAACTGGTGATGAAAGATGATGAGCGCATACAAAGAATAGATGTATTGTATGACCAGGCGCAGGATAAATACAGCTTCTGCCGCTCCTTCAGCGAGGAGGCCATACAACTGATCCTTGCCAGGGAAAAGCAACAGCAGGAAATCAATCGAATGAAAAAGTTGAACGGACTATAAGCTAAAAACGATGAAAAAATTAATCCTAACCCTACTATTCGTCTTGCCCTTATGCCTGGGGTTCCAGGCCAGGGCGCAGACCGATGAAATTGCCCAACTGGTCCTTAATGTAGAGAAGCTGGCGCAGTTTAAACAGATCCTCAGCGATATGAAAAAAGGCTATGATGTATTGCATGGCGGGTATTCGACGATCAAAGATATTTCAGAAGGTAATTTCAGCCTGCATAAATTTTTCCTGGATGCCCTGTTGGAAGCCAGTCCTACGGTACGGCAATATTATAAGGTCCCCAGGATCATATCTTATCAGGTAGCCCTTGTTAAAGAGTACAAAGCCGCCTTTGGCCGGTTCCGGCAAAGCAATCTGTTCAATCCGCAGGAGCTTAATTACCTGGGCGATGTGTACAGCAATCTTTTGAACCATAGCCTGCGTAACCTCGACGAGTTGGCAGGGGTGGTGACTTCCGGCAAATTACGCATGTCGGATGATGAGCGGCTCAAAGCCATTGACCAGATTTATACCGATATGGAGGAAAAGGTCCTCTTCCTCAGAAGTTTTAACAACAGCACATCCATGCTTGCCCTGCAACGGGACAGGCAAATGAGGGAAATAAAACGGTTGCAACAATTGAACAACTAACAACAAACAACAATGAGAAGATGGGGAAAGGTTGTCCTTTGGGCAATCGTGGGCATGGTATTGCCATTATACAGCCAGGCGCAGGGCGTAGCCGGGGAAATAAAAAGCCTGCAAAGCGTCCTGGAACAGCTTTATGACGAAATGATCCCGATGTGCAGCCAGCTCATCGGCGTAGGGCGCGGGATAGCGGGTTTTGCCGCGACCTTCTATATCGCCTCCAGGGTATGGCGGCATATTGCCAACGCGGAACCCATAGATTTTTATCCCTTGTTTCGCCCTTTCGTATTGGGATTTTGCGTGATGTGCTTCCCGATGGTGCTGGCGATGATCAACGGCATCATGAAGCCTACCGTTACCGGGACCGCCGCCATGATGGACAAAAGCAATAAAGCAGTGGAAGAATTGCTGAAGCAGAAGGAAGAGGCGGTAAAGCACAGCGACGTTTGGGAAATGTACGTGGGGGCGGATAAAAACGGGGACCGGGAGAAATGGTACCGTTATACCCATCCCAACGAAGAACCCAAAGATGAGTCCTGGTTCAATTCAATCGGTAACGATGTCAAATTCGCGATGGAAAAGGTTTCTTACAATTTCCGAAATACCGTAAAGTTATGGATGTCGGAGATACTGGAAGTACTCTTCCAGGCGGCTGCTTTATGTATCAATACCCTGCGCACTTTTCAACTGATCGTGCTGGCGATCCTGGGGCCGCTGGTTTTCGGTATCGCGGTATTTGACGGCTTCCAGCATACGCTCACGGCCTGGATTGCCAAATACTTAAATGTTTACCTGTGGCTGCCGGTAGCCAATATTTTAGGTTCCATCATCGGCAAAATCCAGGAGAACATGCTCAAACTGGACCTGGGCCAAATCCACCAGCACGGGGATACTTTTTTCAGCTCCGCAGATGCCGGGTATCTGATCTTCCTGCTGATCGGGATCGTAGGGTACTTTACCGTTCCCTCTGTGGCGGGCTTTATTGTCAATTCCGGAGGCGGCGGGGTCATGACCCAAAAGGTTACCACTATGATGAACAGCGCCGCTTCCCCGGTAGCGGGTATGCGCTCGGTCATCGATGCCAAGAAAAGCTTTGACGATGGAAAGAAATATGATGCCGGTACCGGCTACTCCGGCGCCCTGGGCAGAATGATGGGAGGGAGTAAGAATAAGAACGAAGGAGGCGATTACCAGCATAGCAAATTGTCCGGAAGGAGTTAATGAACCTACTGCATTGCAGTTTTAAAGAACGTGAAAAAGAAAAAGGAGGGAAGGATGTTCCAGAAAACAAAAAATATAGATACCGCATTCCGGCATATCAAATGGTTTTCCATTGTATTTGTCGCAGTATATACCATCGTTGGCGGTATGGTGATGTATACCAGCTTTGATATGGTCATGACCATACAAAACAAAATCTATGTACTGGCGAATGGTAAAGCACTGGAAGCTTATGCCTCCGAGAGAAAGGATAACATACCGGTGGAGGCAAAGGATCATATCCGGTCTTTTCACCAGTTTTTCTTCACCCTGGCCCCGGATGAGAAACTGATCCTTAACAATATCACCAAAGCCCTGTACCTGGCCGACGAATCGGCCAAAGGCGCCTACGATAACCTAAAGGAAGGCAATTACTACAGCAATATTATCTCCGGTAATGTCAGCCAGAGCATTTTGGTAGACAGCATTACGGTCAATACCAATGTCTACCCGATGGCTTTCCGCTTTTATGGTAAGCAGGAAATTACCCGGCCCACTACGATTGCTATCAGGAGCCTGGTCACGGAAGGCTATCTGCGCAATGTTCCGCGCAGCGACAATAACCCGCATGGCTTTTTGATCGAACGCTGGCAGACCCTTGAAAACGCGGACCTCAGCACTAAAAACCGCTAACATGTTTGGGAGAAGAAAGGACAGACCGGCCAAAGCCTGGGAGGAAAAGGTATCGGTAAAAATATTCCGGGTACTGTACCGGCTGCAATGCCGCTGGGCGGCCTGGATGGATGCCCGGGTCAACCGGCTGTCAGGCAAAGCAAAGATGGCGCTGCTCCTGGCTTTCAGTCTGCTCATGATCAGCATCAGCGTATTGGTGGCCCTTACTGCGGTTACGGGTAAACGGAAAATAAGCATAGATACAAAGTTGCACTTGCCCCACCTGGAAGACCATCAACAACAGCCCGGTACCGGCCTTCCAGTGGCAGTGATGGGCAGGATCAAGCGGTATAAAGCCTACCTGGATAGTTTAGGGACGACGGCCACCGGGCAAAAGACCAGGGATAGCCTGCTCAGAGCCAGGCCCGGTTTGCTGGACAGCATCCGAAGTTTAGAAAAAGTATATGAGTTACCAAAAACAAATCAATAATTATGGAAAAGCAACAACAGGAAAACAAAAAGGAACGGCAACGCAAGTTCCTGCTTATGTTACCGGTGATCACCATTCCTTTTCTCACGCTCATGTTCTGGGCAATGGGCGGGGGCAAGGTGCACAGCACCGAAGCAGCAACAACAACGAAAAAGGGATTCAACAGCATGCTGCCCGGTGCCAACCTTAAAGAAGACAAAGGCTTGGATAAGATGGCCTATTATGACCAGGCGGCAAAGGATTCTTCGGCCCGTAACGAATTGCTGAAGAACGATCCTTATTACAAACAGCAACAGCAGGGTTTGCCTGCTCCGGCTCCTTTCGGCAGTCCTTATTATGCCGGAACCCCGGCTGGCCTGAACGCTTCCCCTTATACCGGCAGCGGGTATGCCGATCCCAACGAGGCCAGGATATACCAGAAGCTCGGCCAGCTCAATGCTACGCTGGCGCAGCCGGAACAGCAGAAACCGCCTTTTGGTACCGAGGGTTACGGTAGTTATGGCAACATTAAAGGCAGCGCCGAAGATATTGCCCGCCTGGAAAAGATGATGGAAGCCATGAACAAAGGCGGCAGCAGCGAAGACCCGGAAATGAGCCAGCTTAACGGGATGCTGGAAAAGATCATGGATATTCAGAATCCCGGCAGGCAACAGGAAAAACTCAGGCAGCTATCAGAAGAAAGAAAGGGGCGTGTCTTTGCGATTACCGCAGCAAAAAGGCCAGACCGGATTTCCCTGATAGAAGAGAAGAGCAAGGTTAAGGATACCGGTACCGCCATTAACGCAAAGACAGCATCCAATGGCTTTTATTCCACCGATGATCCGGTAAATGAGCAGGAGGAACAGAACGCAGTAGATGCCGTGATCGCAGAAACCCAAACCCTGGTCAGCGGCTCAACGGTAAAGATGCGCCTGCTCGATGATATTTTTGTCAACGGCATTTTGATCCCCAAAGATCAGTTCCTGTATGGTACCGCTGCCCTCAGCGGGGAACGCCTGGTGATCAAAATCCCTTCCATCCGCTTTAAAAAGTCGGTATACCCGGTCAGCCTTTCGGTAATGGACATCGACGGCCTGGAGGGGATTTATATCCCCGGCGCTATTGCCAGGGACGTAGCCAAAGAATCCACCGACCGGGCCATCCAGGATCTGAGCTTCGGTTCGAGCATGTCCAATTCCATCGGCATACAGGCGGCCGGTACCGGCCTGGAAGCGGCCAAAAGCTTTTTCAGCAAAAAGGTAAAGCTGATCAAGGTCACCGTAAAAGCAGGTTACAAGGTGTTGCTCCGCGATGAAAAACAGAAACAAGACAATTAAATTTTTTACAGCTTAAAACAACGATGATGAGAATGATTTGTGCAGCAGGAATATCGTTATGGATGCTCCTTTTCCATTTACCGGTGATGGCCCAGGGCCTGGCTTCCGGTACCCAACAAACCAGTATACAGCCGCTACCGCTGTCCATTACTTACGGCAAGACCACGAACCTGATCTTCCCTTATATGATCAAGAGCGTGGACAAGGGCAGCCGCGAGGTATTGGTGCAGATTGCCAAGGGCGTAGAAAATATCCTCCAGGTAAAGGCGGCCAAACAAGGCTTTGAAGAAACGAACCTCACCGTAGTGACGGCAGACGGCAAGTTATATTCTTATGTCCTGAATTATACGGCCAACCCTGTTACCCTGAACATCAAACTGGGCAGCAGCTTGAATTATCCGAAAACGGATGCTTTGTTTTCCTACAAATCCGATAACGAGGCAAAGGTCTATGACATCACGGAGCAGATCGCGCTCAAGAAGCCCTTGATCCGTAATATCCGCTGCAGCAACTATGAGGTCAGCCTGGGCCTGTCTGCCGTTTACATTAAAGAGGACCGGCTTTATTTCCAATTTGCTTTGGGCAACAACTCCAATGTGGATTATAACATTGACGCCTTCCGCTTTTATATCCGCGATCAGAAAAAATCAAAACGCACTTCTTCCCAGGAATACGAACTACAGCCCCTGCAACTGGCCGGTAATGTGCAGATCATCCGGGGCAATTCGGAGCAAAGCGTTGTAGTGGTCCTGCCCAAATTCACCATCCCCGATAAAAAGCTGCTCTTTATCCAGCTTATGGAACAGAACGGCGGCAGGAACCTGGAACTGAAGATCAAGAATAAAATTATTGTAGGTGCAAAAGCGGTCCGGTAATGAAAATCAATTCCAGGGATATTGGAGATTTAGCTGCTTTCTTTCAAGAGGCTCAAACACAAGGCAACCACTTTTTATGCTACTGGTCGGAGGCTGACTATTTTAAAAAAGAGGATTTGCAGGCATTCAATAGCCACTACGATGCCGTGGAGTATTGTTATGAAAATTCCACGGACAGGGATACCTATGATATTACCCGGCTCAGCCCTGTACAGGAAGCGGTAACTCATTTCAGAGTGGCACTTAAAGACCTCGGAGAGAAAGAGCCTAATGTATCCTTCCGCTTTGATATATCGGAAATAGTACAACAACATGATTTCAAGCTAAAATTTAAAACAATGGAAACAGTGCAGAATGATAAGAATATAGCCTACCTGGAAAATCAATTATTGAAAACCGGTTTTGGTGACATTCCCAGAGCAGAATTGATCAGTAAGATCATTGAGGGTAAAGGTAGTTTTGAATTACATCTGGATAAAAAATATGGTGAGGACCAGGCTAGTGCCATTCTTTACCTGAATAAATCGGATAAAGGAAATTACTTTTTTAACGCTTATGATCTGGCCGTAAAAAAGGAAGGCGAAGAGCTTGCTTTTAAACAAACCTTCAGGATTAATTACGGCAACACCTTTACGCTTAAAGAAGCCTATAACTTAATGCAAGGCCGATCAGTCAACAAGGATTTTATTAAAGTGGACCAGAATAATAAGGAGAACAATAAAAAGTATAGTGCCTGGGCAACAATGGATTTTAAAAATATTGATGAGAAAGGTAATTGCAAGGTTGTCAAGAGTTCCAAATTAAACCTGGAGCAAGCCCTGGCCGAATACCCGATAAAAGAATTGAATAATCCCCAATATAAAGCCGATCTGATAGATTCCCTGCATCGCGGAAACCGCCAGATGGTGACCTATCTGAAAGGAACGGACGAGGCAAAGATGTATGTGGAAGCCAATCCGCAACATAATGCTTTGAAATTTTATGATGCCAATATGAATAAGATCGGCCTTTCCATAAAAAGCAAATCGCCTGGAGAGGCCAATGATTTAAATGCGGATCAGAAGGTTTCCGATAACGATCCCACCTCTGGTAATACCAGGACAATTACCCAAAAAGAACACCGTACCGACGAGCAGCAGCCGAAACAAAAGGAGATGCCTAAAAGGGTCAGGAAGGTGGGTTAACCTTCCTGTCTCGCATAAATAAATTATAGTGTACATCATAAACCGAAATGAGGATGGAAGCAATAAGTAGTCGTATAGAAAATGATCTGGCAGACTGGACTAATACCGAACGGCATTATAAAAAGATGTTTGGCGATGATGTTGTCCATAGCAAAGAGTTCAAAAAAATGAAGCTTGCCCATTTTGAGGTCATGGAACTGAAGTATAAGGGCATTGCTTCGCCATTGGAACAGGGCGCTTTGCGGATAGCCAGGGAGAAACGGAGGGAGCAGGAACAGTTATTGTATCCCAACCTGTTTACCCGGATGCTGTACCGGGCAGCACGATCATTACTGGACAGCCCCAGGGCAGTACAGCAGCATAAGGCAACCGAAGCGCAGGGCAATGAGCTAAAGAAACAATTGGAAGCAAAGGGTTTGGGCCAAATCCTTTCCCAGGTGGACCAGCAGATCAGACAAGGTAACAGGGATATTGCTATTCCTGTTACCTATTATGTCAACGAGGGGGAGCGGATGGATTATCAGGTACAGTTGAGAAGGAATGCGGGTGGCGGTTATGACCTGGAAGATATAAAGGCACGCCTGACTACTGAAAAACCAGGGCCGCATAAAGGAGAAATTTCTTTGCTTAAAAATAACCTGGAGAACATAACGGTCCACCAGGCGTATAACCTGCTTGCCGGTAGGTCGGTCGAGGTAAAGGATACCTGGTTGCAGTTGGATTTCAACGATAAGGATGCGCTCGGCAATTTCAGGACAAAAGTATTTCCTCCAGGATTTGGCTTTGACATTGAACAATTATTATCCGAAAGGAAACTGAAGGAATTGAAAGACCCCTGGGAAAAGCAAAAAATCGTTGATGCTTTAAAAAACGGTGATCCGGTAAAAGCTACCGAAGTGGGTAAGCCAAAGGAAGTAACGTTGGAAGCCAACGCGCATAGAAAATCCCTTGGGGAAAAGAACCCGGATCAGGAACCGAATCAAGGCAGGAACGCCAGAGTGGTTGCCTTCCAACCAAAGCAAAAGGTAGATAATCCCGGCAGGAAGGCCAGGATTAAATAATGGCGACCTCTAAATGTATTAACGTGGACAAGTGGCATGTATGTTATGAGGACTTTTTTAAGAAGATCGAAGGCGACCCCATTGTAAGGACGGGTCACCTGGCCGTATTTTCCGCCTTGTTTTTTATGGCCTTGATCAATGGGGAAAAAGGGACAGTCAGGGCGACCTCCTGGGAGGTGATGGCCGTAGCCAAAATATCCAGCCAGATCACTTATCTGCGGATCATTGCGGATTTGGCACAGCTCGGATACGTTAAGTACCGGCCTTCGTTAAGCAAATTTCATCGTAGCGAAATCAGGATTTTAGGTTTAAACAATCAAAGAAAGGAGGAGGGAACAAATGGACAGCGTAAACAAGGAGGAAAACCGACTAGTTTTAGCCCGGCAACTAGTATTAAAGGGTGACCTGGAGGAATTTAAAAAAGATCTGCTGGTGGCCTTCAGGGAAATTGCAAAAGAAATAGTGGGCCAAAAACCTAAAAAGTGGATGAAGTCGGCTGACGTAAAAAAACTTTTAGGTATATCCCATAGTAAAATTCAGACAATGCGTAATGCTGGAATAATAAGTTTCACCAGGATTGGTGGGGCACTCTACTATGATGAAGAGGATATTCACAGAATGTTTGAAAAAAATAAAGTGAGGTCAAAATGAAAAGTAAACAGATAATGAATTTCGGTTTTGGCAAAATTATGCCTCCTCAAAAAGCGCATGTTATTGCTTATTTTATTCAGAAGGGCAGGCAGGAACAAGAGAGTTTAGCATTTTATAATTACTATTCTTTGAAAAATTGGCGAAACAGTACTGGCGAGCCTATCAAAAACTGGAAAACACTTGCCTGGAATTGGATCTGGAATAATCCCTTTAATCAGCAATTTAAGCCGTCCTGAACAAGGATGGCTTTTTTTGTTTCCCAAAAACAATTAATCTTGCAGCATTAATTGTAATACAATGGAAGATACCAAAGGCTATATAGAGGCATTTAAATTTTTTACCCAGGCAACGGATAACGACTTTACTTTAGAGAAAAAAGGCAAGGACGGGGCATTTGTTCAATTTGAAGAACGGGAATTTCGGGTTTGCCGGTATGAGGATCTATTGTGGGAGTTCAAGACCTATTTTGATAATGACTTTGATCTCATTTATACAGAAACACCTTTCGATCTCTGGGGTATTTTGTTGAAGGAACATGAAGAAATGACAACAGAAAACTTAGTCATTGATATTTATAAGGCGTGGAAATTATATTGGGATAGTAACCGGAATCAATATACTAATGAAACTCATTACTTGAAATTGAGGAACCTTTCCTGGACTAAATTTGAAGAACTAATAGCGAAAGTCACGTCTAATCCCGAAGAAACGTTACAGGCTGCAATAGAGATTTCAGACATGGATTTTGTGCCTATTCTCGCGCTGACCATTCGTTCGCAATTTAAAGATGAAGAAAAGTTCTATATGGAATGTCTGGATATTTTAATTGAAGGCTTTCCGTACCATTTTGCAGATGATGGAAACTTTGATGTTATAGAAGTAGATACACCTTCCGGAAACAATACTAAGTACTATATTTTTGAAATTGAATCTTAACAAAAAAAATCCCCAAAACACTATTTGTTTTGGGGATTTTGCTATTAGGAAGCTCTTCTGAATTTGCCAAACTGATCAAAAAGCGTATTCCTTACCTTGTTCATGCTTTCACTTATTGGGGCCTTATTTACCCGGCAATATCGTTGGGTTGTACGAATACTTTTATGTCCAAGCATTTTTGAAATGTGTTCTATCGGGACACCGTTATTCATCATCAAGTGCGCGAAGGTATGTCCTGTCTCTTATACACATCTGACGCTGCCGACGAACGTGATTAAAAAGAGGGGGGGGGGGGGGGGGGGGGGGGGGGGGGGGGGGGGGGGGGGGGGGGGGGGGGGGGGGGGGGGGGGGGGGGGGGGGGGGGGGGGGGGGGGGGGGGGGGGGGGGGGGGGGGGGGGGGGGGG
>NZ_JAELTV010000629.1 GCF_016429005.1 Pedobacter sp. ASV19 | reverse complement strand
AGATGTGTATAAGAGACAGATCCCTGTCTATCCAATCTTCAGAACAAATGGACCAGGATTCTATGATTCCTGGAACTGCATATAGCCCCCAATGAACAATCATTCCGAATTTTTTATCCTGCCAGCTATCCAGTTTTTGTTTAACCTGTGGGTCTGTCGGCCATTCATAAATGGTAGATTGGTGATGGACACCGTTTTCCTGTGCCTTTAATTTGCCTAATCCAAAAACCAGCAAGGTGATTAGTATAATTTCTTTTTTCATCCTTTTTATTTATAAAAATGTCCCGGCTACAAAGGTAACCGGGACAGTATATGAATTTATCTTTCCGTCATTAAAGTTACCATTAAGGCTGCCAGAATATTTTGGTAGTCCTGGTGTCTTTAGATTTTACGGCCTGATAGTTGGCTGCATTATAAGATGTTTCTACCGAAGGATAGGTTAACCTGGTTGGAGGTGTGGTGAAACCTGCCGCTGTTCCTACAGGAAAATTAAGTTGAGGATATCCAGTCCGGCGATATTCAGACCAGGCCTGTACAGATTGCAGGAAACCAAAGTGTAACCATTTTTGAACATAGATCAATGCCAGTTTTTGGGTCGAAGAACCTGTGTAAGCAATAGTCGAAGCAGTTGCAAAAGTATTGATGGTTGCATCATCTGGTTTTGGTGTTGTTTTCAAACCTGTAGCGTTAGTTCCATTCAGGTAATAGTAAAAAGAAACAGATTGTTTTACGGCCAATTCATAAGATGCTTGTGCAGTCGCGCTGCTTCCCCAACGCTCATAAGCTTCTGCTTTCAAAAAGTTCACTTCAGAAGCAGTCATAACCGCACCAGGAAGTTTTGGATTTTGGGCAAAAGTTACAGAGTCCATAATTGCAAATTCACCTGCATGTGCCTGCTGCTCAGCGTCAGTGTAGGTTATTGGCATCGCTTTATAGGTTGGATTTGGAACAAATTTACCGTCTACTGTTTTACCATATTTATCAAACATGATTGGAATCCTTGGATCATTTGCAGGAACCATCGCTGTATTCAACATGTAATCAGGCGCATACAAAGACCCCTCTGTAAATGCGGAATTCAGATTCGAATTGTTATCAGTTAGCTGCTGTAACAAGACATCAGAAGCTGCTGGAGAATAATTAGCCAAATTACCACCATCAATTAAGGGATATTTTGTAGGATTATTCAGCATTGCCAAAATAGACGTTTGTGCAGTGGATTCATTTACTTTAGAAATACGCATTAGCATACGTAAACGAATTGAATTCGTATACCTTCTCCACAAATCTATATTTCCTTTCAACAGAATGTCTGCCTTACTAAATCCAGGTGTTGTTGCTATTGTAGAAAAATAAGTATTTGAAGCATCCAAACCTGCAATAATCAAATCATACAGCGCTTTTTGCTCATCAAATTTTGGATTTTTTATTCCACTAGTTGTTTGCAAACTTCCAGCCTCAGTATAAGGTATATCTCCCCACAAATCAATCATTTGAGATGCCTGATCATATAAAACAACCCTTGCTGCTTCCAGATAAATCTTTTGACCAGCTTGATCTGAGGCTGACATCCCATTATAGGCTACTTCCATTGTACGGAATAATCCCATAACACCACTTCCATTACTACTAGAAGTATAAAAATCTGTCCAGTATCCCTGTCTCTTATACACATCTAAAAGGGGGGGGGGGGGGGGGGGGGGGGGGGGGGGGGGGGGGGGGGGGGGGGGG
>NZ_JAELTV010000628.1 GCF_016429005.1 Pedobacter sp. ASV19 | reverse complement strand
CCCCCCCCCCCCCCCCCCCCCCCCCCCCCCCCCCCCCCCCCCCCCCCCCCCCCCCCCCCCCCCCCCCCCCCCCCCCCCCCCCCCCCCCCCCCCCCCCCCCCCCCCCCCCCCCCCCCCTTTTTACTGATCCGCACGTTCGTCGGCAGCGTCAGATGTGTATAAGAGACAGGATGTATAGATAGCATCTTATCATTAAAATCCCCAACCCAGGACAGCTCCAGTTCATCGTATTGCTCCATAGGAAGCACATATTCTTTTAATTTAATGAAAAGGGCTGATTCCAGTCCATGTTTTTGAAAGGCAGATTTTGTACCCATAACTATAGCACGCATTCTGTTAACGCCTTTCCAGCGCCTGTAAACAAATTTCAGTTTTTCTACCAGTCCTAGTTTGCCATTGAATCCTTTAATCATTTGGTTCGCATCAGGAATAATGACAACAAACGAAGCTGGTTCTCCATTGATGTAAGCGAACCAAATCAGTTTCTCATCCATAATCATTTCCATCTTTTTGAAACTTTCCAGAAGGGTCTCTTTTTTGATTGGAACGAAATTTTCGAAGTCCTTCCAGGCATCATTATAGATTTCCATGAGATCGTTTACATATTTTTCAGCTTTTTTCTTTGAAAAGTGCTCAAAGGTATAGCCTGGTTTGCCGGCTACCCAGTTCGCAATTTTAGTAAAGCGTTCAGGGAAAGGTTTACGCACCTCCAAATGATTCGTTATTTGCTCATAAGCTTTTATGAAACCATAGCTACTAAACAAATCTTTATAATAGGGTAGGTTATAATTCATTCCGTAGGAAGGAGGGGTAAAACCTTCTACGAGCAATCCCCAGAAAGAATCGTTCTCTCCAAAATTTATCGGACCATCCATGGCGCTCATGCCTTGTTCCTGAAGCCACTTTTTAGCGGTGTCAAATAACTTAAAAGCAGCGGCCTGATCATTGATGCATTCAAAAAAACCGAGCCCTCCTGTGGGCTGTTCATATTGATATGCCTTCTTCTCGTTTACAAAAGCTGCAACTCGACCGATAGTTACGCCATCTGTATTCTTTAAGATCCATCTGATACAAGTGCCATGTTTAAAGAATGGATTCTTTTCCTTGTCAAATACAGCCTCTACATCATTATCCAGCGGACAAATCCAATTACTGTCGTTTTTATAAATTGTTCTGGCAACATTTAAAAATTCTTTAACCGTTTTGGAATCTTGAACCAGGAGGATCTGCATGTATGAAATGTTTTAAAATAAAAAGCATCCCTTAAGGATGCTTAGAAATAAGTTATAATATATTTTGATTAATAATCGTCTTCGTCATCACCAAAGTCATCAAATGCATCAAGATCATCTAATGGCATATCAAAGTCGTCATCATCATCATCAAACGATTTCTTATTTCTTGAATCGTCATTGATCATATCCCTGTCTTCAGACTCATCTAAAGGACCTTTTTTAATGGATTTTTTTGGAGTTGTCATTACAAAAAAAATAAAATGCAAAAAGTGTTGTTTGATAAATTAAAATTACGAAAAAGGAAGTATAACCTGGTTATATTTCTCATCTTTTTCGGTACATCAAAATTACTATAAAAAGATTTTTTCTAAAGAACTTTTTTTAAAAAAAATATTAGAGATCAATCACTGGATAATGAGGTATGTATTCAAAAAAAAAGTGGTAAAGATTTTGGCTTTACCACTTTTAACACACAAATGAAACCTGAATTGAGATAGTTTTTTAGGTTAGGTTAAAATCTGTCTCTTATACACATCTGACGCTGCCGACGAACGT
>NZ_JAELTV010000627.1 GCF_016429005.1 Pedobacter sp. ASV19 | reverse complement strand
TACACTGGCGAATACCAATTGGGTAGATGTGCTGTATAGAAATGCGAAGGAGCAAAATTATAACCTTTCTGTAGCTGGTTCCTCTTCCGATGTCAATTACCTGGTTTCTGGGTTTTACAATAAGCAGAAATGGCTGGATATGATCAAAGAAAAGGGACTGGAGGGGGTGCAATTGATTGATAACTCCGGAAAAGCTTTTGCAAAAAAATACAAGCTTACTGCCATCCCACGTTTCTTACTGGTGAATAAGAAAGGCAATTGGGTAGAAGTGCGCTGCCCTTTACCAGAAGATAGTGCAAGGTTAAAAGCTTATATTGACCGTGAGCTAAAGAAAGGGGCATAATCCATTTGCCCAACAAAGAAGAAAAGAGGGTGTCCAAATAGGTACCCTCTTTTCTTTTATTAGAGAGTTAGTTCGAACTGGCGCTGCGCAATAGAAGCTTTATTGCTTTTAATTTTCGCTTGTCCCTTATATTCAACCGGCGATTTTCCGGTCACTTTCTTGAAAATCCTGGAAAAATAAAAAGGATCTTCATAGCCTACTTTTTGTGCTACTTCTTTTATAATTAAATTACTTTGAGTGAGTAACTGACAAGCATATTGGATCTTGAGCCTGATAAAATAATCAATGGGCGAAAGACCTGTTTTTTGTTTGAAAAGTGTGGAATAATGCGATGATGAATAATTAAATTCCTTGGCTATACCATCTACAGTCAGGTGTTTCTGTAGATTCTCTTTCATAAACGCGATTGACTTTTCTAATTGGTCTTCGTCTTTCTGTATGTTCTCATTTTGTTTGTTGGGAAATACAAATAAGGAGATTAAATGATACAGACTAAGATTGGCATAGCCAAGATTTTCAGGTTCAAAGCCATTGGAGAGGCTAGAATAGACTTTATTCCAGGCTTCAAGAACCTCAACTCCAAAGGGTAAAAGCGTTGGCCTTTCATATTTTTGAAAGCCCAGCTCCGATTTTAATTCATTAATCATTGAGCCATTAAAGTGAACCCAATAAATACTCCCCGGGTTTTGCGGGGCCGCATGAAAATGCTTGTGCTGATCAGCAGACAACAGCATAAACTCATTTGCCTGGATCGTAAAGGCATCATGTTGTGTTTCACAATAGCCTTTCCCATACAGACAATAAATTAGCATGCAATCAGAGCTATTGCTCTGGTTGAATTTGTAGTGGTGTTTAGAGGAATAGCCTACCTCCGTTACATAGAGCGCATTTCTGAAAAACTTATCCTTAACATAGTGGTGGATTACTTCTTTTGGAATAATGATTTGGTTGTTTCCAAAGAAATCATCTTTGTGCCTGGGATTCTCCATGGTTCTTTATTTAGGTTGTTGGTTGGTTGAAATGAACAGGCCTAAATTCGGGCTTTAGTCGCAGATACGAAGAAGAATTGACCCTAACAAAACCACTACAAAACGGCTTTTTGGTGCTTTTTTTGCTGTTTTTGACACTGCAAGATGATCTCAAAGCTGAAACAGGTAGATTTATCCTGTTTTTATAAATGGTTTATTTTCCGGTTGGAGTCTGCTCCAGTTTAGATAAGAAAATTACCAAATTGGTATCCGTTCCGGTTAAATTTAATTTTTTACGCAAACGGGTCCGGGCGATTTCTATGGACTTAGGACTGGTGTTGGTGATGGCTGAAATTTCTTTTGTGGTGAGGTTGAGTTTTAAAAAAGCACATAACCTAACATATAACTATCCTCTACTTTAAAATAATGAGCTGTCAACTCTTTTCGCTCATCGGCTAAACTGACAAAGGCCCTCAGCTGTCCCTCTTCCTGCAAAGAAAAAGATTCGATATACA
>NZ_JAELTV010000626.1 GCF_016429005.1 Pedobacter sp. ASV19 | reverse complement strand
AGATGTGTATAAGAGACAGTTGAACAATCAGATCATCAGCAAAGCAGATGATGTGCTGCCAGGACAGGAACTTACAGTTCAGTTGGCCAGCACAGAAATTCATACTATGGTTAAATCAAAAGAAGAAATATAATGGAAGAAAACCTTACTTATGAAGCTGCCTATCAGGAGCTGGCGGAGATTGCACAGGAGATTGAGACAGAATCTGTTTCTGTGGATGTACTTGCCCAAAAGGTAAAAAGGGCTTCGGATCTGATCTCATTTTGCCAGGGTAAGCTGCGTTCTACGGAGGAAGAGGTAACGAAAATCATTAAGCAAATGGATAATCAGCAGTAAAGATCTTTAGTGTTGATTATATTCTGTTGTCATTAAAACATTACAGCGCGTAACTTGTTGTGTGTAAAATAATTAATATGCTTTCACGTTTAGGTCTTTAGACCTGCCTTTGTACTTAAAACTAATTGTTATGGCAAATGTAATGATGAATAAGCCAAAAGATGTTTTACAAGACGAATTGACCTCTGCGCAGCAAGTTCAGATTGATGAATATGCTGGTATGGGAAACGATGAAATGGATAATGAAAACTATGTGCACGCCATTGGGTGGTTTAATAAAGCATTGGATATTATCCCTGTTCCGCAGGAGAACTGGGAGGCCACGGGTTGGCTGAGTGCTGCCGTAGGTGACGCTTATTTTAATTTAGGGAACTACGAGAAGGCAATCCGGTATTTTGAAAAATCTAAATTGATTTATGGAGCAGAGGGGAGTAATCCTTTTGTACTGTTAAGACTAGGTCAGTGTTATTTTCATTTGAGTAAAGAAGAGCAGGCAAAAGAATGCTTGCTGGGTGCTTACATGCTGGAAGGAAAAGAATTATTTGATGATGAGAAGGTATATTTTGATTTTCTCAGCAGCAGAGTCCTTTTATGAGCTTAACTGAAAATATACCTTATCCAGGACGTCGCCAATATTAAAAGGCTTGGCAATAATGTCGTTAGGACCAAATTGTTGATTTAAAGTATCTCCTAGTTCATTTATACCGGAGATGAGAATGATTGGAATATGCATCAATTCCTCATCACATTTAATTTGTCTGCATATTTCCCTGCCATCGGTATCACCCAGCAAAATATCCATTAAAATTAAATCCGGCTTTTCCTTTCTGATCACCTGTAAGGCCTGGTTACCACTGGCAATGGTAACCAGGTCCCAGTCTGCATAGTCCAGAACGTCACTGAGTGCATTGAGGGTTTCCTGGTCATCGTCAAAAACCAATATTTTTTTGTTCATAAAACTAATATACGATGATGTAACTAATTTTATAACAAAAAGTTACAATCTTCAGCGCTGGGTATTTTTCTCTATTCCCCGTTCAGGTTCGTAATGAAGTCCTGGAGATAGCCAATATAACAGGATCATTCTCGAATATCTGTAATTGAAGGGAGAGAACAGAAATACAGCAATCAGCAATATACCCGCAAAATACCAAAGGTTTTCATAAACCAGCTCGAGGCCGAGTATATAGGCAGCTACGCTTATGGAAACCATCTCCGCAACATTCATAGCATAACTCACGAACATGGAAACGTAGAAATAACCAGGTTCACGCTCAAATCTCAGCCCGCAATGAGGACAGTTTTCATTCATCTTTTGAACTTTAAAACCATAGGTTGGACCAACAAATACTTTTCCAACTCTGCAGCGTGGGCATTTTGAATGACTAAAGGCATGCCATTGAGAAATATGGGGT
>NZ_JAELTV010000625.1 GCF_016429005.1 Pedobacter sp. ASV19 | reverse complement strand
CCCCCCCCCCCCCCCCCCCCCCCCTTAACACCCCCCCCCCCCCACCCACACCTACACCGGCTAACGTTCGTCGGCAGCGTCAGATGTGTATAAGAGACAGACCATGGTCAGTATACCCGAAATCCTTTTGGCATAAGGACTCCCGGTACTTTCCAGCAACAAATGGTTCTCATTTGGTACTTCAATAGATTTGTGTTTTTTAAAGAACCTGCTTCCAAAATCTAATGCCGCAATTTTTATCGCATCTACCCCAAGACTGGCTCCGCGGGTACCCGCTCCAATCTCAGATTTTACTTCAATTATCTTTAAAGACTTAGTCATAAAAAAAATTACGAGTGTATTTTATAAAAGGTTTATCTTTGGGCCAAAATTAACTTATTTTATTTGCCACACCTTTAATAATTGTTCAAAAATATAAAAAATGCAGAGTTACTCCGAATTTCTTGATCTAAGTGTTGGTTTCCCACAGGAAGGCTATGACATTATAGACGATGAATTATACTTCCAGGACCTAAACTTAATGGAGATGATTGAAACCTATGGTACGCCCTTACGTTTCACTTATCTTCCGCTGATCAGCAAAAAAATTCAGCAGGCGAAGATCTTGTTCCAGACCGCCATCTTAAAGAACAATTACAGAGGTGATTACAAGTATTGCTATTGTACCAAGAGCTCCCACTTCCGGCACATCGTGGAAGAAGCCCTTAAAAATGGCATCCACCTGGAAACTTCATCTGCATTTGATATGCCAATGATAGACGCCCTTGAGAAAAAAGGCGCGCTGACCAAAGACATTACGCTGATCTGTAACGGTTTTAAAACTTATCAATACAAACAGTATATCATAGATATGCTGCACGATGGGTATAAAAACATCATCCCTGTTTTAGACAACAAAGAGGAATTTAACCTCTATGATGATGAAATTGAGATGGATACCCCTTGTAATTTGGGAATTCGTATTGCCGCTGAAGAGCAGCCGGATTCTCAGTTCTACACTTCCCGTTTAGGTGTAAGATTGGAGGATGTGATTGATTTTTACAATAGTAAGATTGCATCTAATCCTAATTTCCGGGTTAAATTGCTGCATTTCTTCATCAATTCCGGCATTTCGGATACACCTTACTACTGGAATGAACTGGAGAAATATGTAACCTTATATTGCAAATTCAAAAAGATCAACCCGGAGCTGGATACTTTAGATATCGGTGGTGGTATGCCTTTCAAAGACTCCCTGGTGTTTGATTTCGATTACGAATATATGGTCAATGAGATCGTTAAACGAATTAAAGAGATCTGCGCTGAACATGATGTTATTGAACCGGATATCATCACAGAATTCGGTAAATATACTGTAGCAGAAGCTTCAGGTATATTGTATAAGGTATTGGGCCGTAAACAGCAGAATGACCGTGAAAGATGGTTAATGCTGGATGGTTCTTTCATTACCAACCTTCCAGATGTTTGGGCACTGAACCAAAAATATGTATTGTTGCCTATCAACAACTGGGATGCGGAATATGAAAAAGTAAACCTTGGTGGAATTACCTGCGACGGTCAGGACTATTACAACCAGGAAGCACATATGAACAGTGTGTTTATGCCAAAAACACGTAAAGTACAATACCTTGGTTTCTTCCATACTGGCGCTTATCAGGAAGTACTGAGCGGTTATGGCGGTATTCACCACTGCTTGCTGCCAAGTCCTAAACATGTGATCATTCGCAGAAACAGAGATGAAACTTTCAACTTCGAGGTATTCGGCGAAGAGCAAAACAGTAAACAGGTATTGAAGATTCTGGGTTATACCTAGGCTTTTAACCTTTAAAATAT
>NZ_JAELTV010000624.1 GCF_016429005.1 Pedobacter sp. ASV19 | reverse complement strand
CCCCCCCCCCCCCCCCCCCCCCCCCCACACCCCCCCCCCCCCCCCCCCCCCCCCCCCCACCCCCCCACCCCCCCCCCCCCCCCCCCCCCCCCCCCCCCCCCCCCCCCCCCCCCCCCCCCCACAAAAAATTTTTTTTACGTTCGTCGGCAGCGTCAGATGTGTATAAGAGACAGATTACAAACGGACCATGCAGAATTCTATTATTTCAGGCGGAACTAATTTAAGCATGGGTATGTCGGCTGCGAATTACACCTTCCCTATTCCATTATCTGAAACTACACCACGTTAAAAATATAAATCATGAAAAAAATCTTTATTTATTTATGTGTTTTAGCGGTCATTTTGCTAAACGCATGCAAAAAACAAGGGCTTAAGGTTTACAATGACAGTGAAAGCAAGAACAGCATCTATTTTGCAAAAACCGATACCACAAATAACGTCATCTTTAGTTTTGGCTATGCAAAAGCCAATGTCCAGGACTCCACACTAAATCTTTTGATCAGAACAATCGGCTCGCCTTTTACAGTAGACAGGCCTTATAATCTGAGTATTGCAGATAGCAGCACGTTGAAACCAGGCGTTGATTATGAAATTTTAAATCAACCTTTACGTGTCAAAGCCGGCAATGTAACCGATGTATTGAAAATTAAATTTCATAGAACGGCTGCCCTGGCTAAAGACAGCGCCTTTCTATACCTGGATCTGAAACCTAACGAGAACTTTACCAACAGCTACCTCTCCAAACCCGTAACGATTAATAATGTTACCCAATTGATCTACTTCACCAGACTTAAGATCAGGGTAGACGATATAGCTGGTCCACCGGAATTTTGGACGCCAGGTAACCCTTCCTTTAAGACCACTTCATATCTATTGGGGGTCTTCAGTACCAAAAAATTCCAGTTGCTCATCAACCAGTACAATTTGGACGTAAATAAAATCACACAACCAAACTGGATTAAACAAGATGGCAACAGTACCAGGATTTCGGGTTGGGCAAGCGGTTTAAAAGCTTATTTAAACCAAATGGCCGCAGCAGGAACCCCTGTTTATGAGGCCGATGGAACCACCAGGATGACCATGGGAAAATATGCCAGTTAGATTAATCATTTACCCCACAAACATGAAAAAGATTGTAAAATTTTTAAGCTTTTGCCTGATGGTATTCGCCCTGTCAGCTTGCAAAAAAGATATAGGTAACTACAATTACCACGACATCAATGAATGGACCATTTCTGAAATAGCACCATCCTATACTGCTTTTCAAGGCAGCACATTGCACATTAATCCAAAGATTACCTACACTCAGGACAACAGCAATGACACCACTAAATATACCTATACATGGACCAGTATAGACAATAAAGCAATCCCCGTTAGTAAAAAAGTGATTGCACGAACAAAAAACCTGAATTGGACGGTTTCCAATCCGGCGAGCGATGCGGCTTATACCCTGCTTTACGAGGTGACGGAAAAAAGTACAGGATTAACCTTCAGATCGTCGACAAACCTGATGGTAACCAGCATCATATCCGATGGCTGGCTTATTTTAAACGACATCAATGGCAATGCCCGTTTGGATTTCCTGAACCGTGTAAACGAGGATTTCGTGTATTTTAATAATATCCTGGCCTCCAATAGTACACTAACTTTAACGGGGAAACCAAAGCTGCTTTATTTTTGTCAAAGAAGAGATCCTTTTACATTGGTCACCGCTAAAAGCATTTTTGTTGGAACAGACCAGTCTAGTTTTATCATCAATACTCAAGACAACACCTTCGGCAATTTCTGGAACATCACCAAATCAATG
>NZ_JAELTV010000623.1 GCF_016429005.1 Pedobacter sp. ASV19 | reverse complement strand
AAGAGACAGGGGCGAATGAGAACCTGCCTCATTTTTCAAAATTTCCAGTTTCTTTACAATCTTAAGTTCATCGTTTGTAAATTTTATCATCTTATTTAAATTTTGATTCGTACTGTAGCGCAAATGCTGACCGTGGCCCTTCCTGTTGATCTAATAATTGCTGGTAAGTCTTTAAATGCTTTTTAGCGGAGATTTCAATATGAAAATGGGTTTCAAAATGACGAATGATCCTTTCTTTAAGTGCTTGTTTCTGATCGCTGTATAATGCCTTTTTTAGCGCCAGTTCATAAGATTCCATACGGGTGTCTTCACTTAAAAATCCGGTAAGCCCATCGCTGATCATTTCTTTCATTCCGCCAACAGGGGTACAAACCGGGATACAGCCAACAGCCATAGCTTCAATCAATGAAATGGGCATCCCTTCAAAAAAGCTGGAAAGGCAGAAGGCGTCCGCAATACTTAAATAATCAGCAATATGTTGCTGTGCACCTTTAAATTCGATATTCGGATCACCTGCTGCCAGCTTTATTAATCTCATATACAAGGGTCTGTCCTGTATTTCACCAATCAGGAGCAGCTTACATTTAACTTCCTCGGTTTCGTTAAACTTTTGAACAACCTTGATCAGCATTTCCTGGTTCTTTTCGGCCGAGATCCGGCCAATATGAAGGAGCAGAAAATTTGATCCGTATTTTTTATACCGGTCTGAAAGCGCTTCTACATGTTCCGTAGTTTTTAATGACGGCCGGCCATTCTCAATGAGAATATCGTTATCCAGTCCATAATATGTCCGGTAGGTTTCCCTCCCGTTTTCAGAGATGGTAACTGGTTTCACCTTATGGAAACGGTAAAATATCCCTCTTAGGTTTTTTAACCAAAAACCAGGGCATTCTTCCCGGGCAACATTATGGATGGTGTGAAAGAACAAGGTTCTGCTGCTGTATAACCGATAAAGAAACAGGTACTCTGAACTATTTAAATGGCTGTGTACCACTGCAGGGTGCAGGTTTCTGAGCCAAAAGGTCAATTTCAGGAATACCTTCAGACTAAAACCCACCTTCTTCCTGAAACTTACATACTTTACCCGGTGATCCAGGTCTTTTACAAAACCCTCTTCACCATTGTCCATCAGGGAAACCAAATAAATTTCGCATCTGGTATTCCGGGCCATTTCATTACAAAGGTCTACCACAAACCGCTCTGCGCCTCCCCGGCTCAGACTGCCGATAATCTGTACAATTCGAATTTTAGGCATAGATATAGGGGTTTAATACGGCATCCTCCGCAACCGCTCTGGTTTGGATATGGTGTAGTTGCAGGATGCTGAAATACAAAAAAACGGTAGGCCCGTCTGCACTAAGCAGCCATGGATTATGCGATAATGCATTCAGACAAATACCTATAAAAGAGAAGCATAAACAGATCATTAAGGCATTTTCTTTCTTTCTGATGAACCTGACTGCACCAAGAAACAACTGAATAGGTTTATAATAAATGGCCAGCAATAAGCCAATACCGGCAAACGGCCCCAGGTAAGTAAAGAACATCAGGTAGGCATTATGCGAGGTAATGCCAGATGAAAATACATAGTCACGGTAGATCACATCTCCCCAATTCTTACCATAAAAAATGAGCCCGAAAGGATATTCTGTGTAGATCCTCAGATTTTCCATAGCAAGGCCAGACCGATCATTTGATGCATCGTTATGTTCATTTTTGGTCAGGATATTTTCTGCGCCACCCAGATTGTCTTTTAGTACATAATTGAAAAACAAGAAACTGGCCAGCAGGATCATAGCAATAGCTGTCTCTTATACACATCTGACGCTGCCGACGAACGTTAGCC
>NZ_JAELTV010000622.1 GCF_016429005.1 Pedobacter sp. ASV19 | reverse complement strand
GTCGTATTTGAACAACTATTTGAAAAGTACCGCAAGAGATCCTTCATTCTAAACTTCTTATGGTTGAGGGATGCTTACAACGAGAAGGATTGGTGGTTCACGTTATTGTACCAAAAGACGTATTTTATAGGGAAAGGAATTTCAGATAGATCTTAGGAGGGTAAAGAAGAATTTTGACCCCTCACCAATTATACTCTCTACCCAGATATTTCCAGCATTAGCACTAATAAATTCTTTACAGACAACCAGGCCAAGACTGGTTCCTTTTTCATTATTTGTACCCACTGTGCTTACATTGTTTAGGCTAAATATAGACTCTAAACGTGAGGGCTCTATCCCGATTCCGCTATCCCTGAACTGGAAAATGACCTGATTGTTTTGATAAGCCTGTACCGATATATGGATAATGCCTCCAACAGGGGTAAATTTTATGGCATTAGATAAAATATTGCGAACCAGAAAATCCAGATGATCTGCGTCGCAAAAAACCTGCAATCCTGGTTCAATATTCTGCTCAATAGAGATTGATTTCTGCGCAGCCATTTCCTTGAGCAGCAAAACATTGCGGCTGATTGCCTTTTCCGGGCTGACATCACTCTGTTGGATCATAACCCCTTTTAGTTGCATTTGCCCCCAGCGCAAAATGAGATTTAGCGTATCCAGTGTCGTGCTGCACTGTGATTCCAGTTTAATGAGCATAAGCGATTTTTCCTCTTCAGATAACCAGCCTCTGTTGACCAGTTCGAGAAAACTGAGAATTGAACCCAGGGGGCTTTTCAGATCATGCCCAAGAATTGAAAACAGTTTATCTTTCACGTTATTCGATTGAATAAGATCAGCATTGGCTTTGTTCATGCGTCGGTTCAAATTCCTGATCTTAAAAAAGTAAGCACCCAGGATCAGCAGTAAAGCTATACTACCTGATATAATCCAGAACATGATTTTTTGTTCGAGCAATTGCTTGCTGTTTACAAACTTCAGCTGTTCAACCTTAGCCTGAGACTTGGTCAGCTCATATTGTGCCTGTAAATTGGATATTTTAATAGAAATATCCTTGAAGTAAAAACTGTCGGCGATACTATATTGCTTGGTTCTTGCCAGATAGGCCGCTTTATAGTCTCCTGATTTTTCATGCAGAGCGGCAATATGTGATAAGGCTTCAAGAATCTGTTTATTGGCTTTTTTAGTCTGTCCCACGATCAGTGCTTGCTGAAAATAATTTAGGGCAATAGCCGGGTGGGAAGGGCTATAGCTTTCTGCAAGTGCCATCAGGCTTTGGAATTCCCGGAGGCTGTTGCTGATCTTTCTCGATTTCATTAAGGCTCCCTTCTGAAGTTCAATGGCTTTTGCTATTGCTCCAGATTTTGCATATACCTGGGCCAATCCATTGGTAAGAGAAATATTTAACCCCATCATCTCAGGATAATTGCTTTGGCTGATGCCCTTTTCAAAGTAGTAAATGGCTTTGGACAGTTCACCAGTTTCCCTGTAGGCGGTTCCAAAGTTCAGACAGGTATTTAACTTCAGACTTGAGAAGGGAAGGCTGGTACCGATTGCCTCAGCTTGCTTGTAATAAGCGATCGCACGTTGATAATTACGGCGGAAAGCATACACTTCACCAAGAGTAATATATGACTCCATAATTCCACTCTTATCCTTATGTTGCTCACTTATCTTTAATGCCTGAAGAAAATAGGGAATGGCTGCTGCCGAATTACCTTTCCTGTTTCTGTCTCTTATACACATCTGACGCTGCCGACGAACGTAAAAAAGGGGGGGGGGGGGGGGGGGGGGGGGGGGGGGGGGGGGGGGGGGGGGGGG
>NZ_JAELTV010000621.1 GCF_016429005.1 Pedobacter sp. ASV19 | reverse complement strand
CTCCTCCATTATAACATCTACCTCACATGGTTCATTCAAAAATTTACTAAATACCAATTTCAGCGTAAGCCGATATAAGCTTTCATCCGCCCTGTCTGGATGACCATTTTTAGATAAATAAGAATAAACAAAATTACCAGACACATTTTCTACAATACATCTGCAAAGATGCGAATGGGCATTCTTGCTATCCTCTGATGCATGAAAGTAACCATGATCAGAAGTTCTCTGATCCATTTTTTTATCAAAATCAGGGTCAGAGATCAATAGCTGCATGGCCTGAGTTATGACTTTGCCTTCAATTTTTGTCTCACTGATAAAAATTCCTGTTCCCAGGATTTCTTCGGTTCCACTTAAAAAAGAAGCCTCATCTGCATATACATACCATTTCTTCATACTTTGTTTACTAAAGAATTTCAATAAGTTCAATGACATTTTTAGGCTTGCTGCTGCTGTCCTTGTTATACATATTGTTGATTGCTACTGCTGCCTTATTAAATTCAGTAATATATCCTTGTACATCTAAAGGCGTACGGACTTCAGCTGATGGTTCATGCAAAGTCCCTTCTGCTGAAACCTTATTATGTACTTCCATCAAAGCGTCGTAATCCTGGAGATCAATTTCCCTAAAGCCACGATATTCTTTGATTAAATCATTGTTTTTATAGACACTGCGTTTAATATCCGCCAATACAAAACGTTCAAAAAAATTATTGATTGAAGTCCTCAGATGTTTATCAGCTTCTTTTATATCTCCCGCTAAAAGATTTTTTCTCAGCAATGCGATTCTTTGTTCCCAATTTAAGGAAAGGAACATGACATCCCTTATAACTTTACCAGGCTGCAGGATGTATTCAATCTGATAATAGGTACAACATTTATGGGTATTTCCTGTGGCAGCTACAAAACCGCCACACTGATTTTTTTCATTTTCAGCATCGCAAATCTCACACTTGGCCTTATGCAATTGCCCACCCCCTAGTGACTGCTGTACCAGACGGTGATAAAACTCAAGGTTATGTGTAAATACTACTGTCTGGTAACGGCTACTAAGTGATACAATTTTATCGACCACTTTATCGATATTAACCTGATCAAGACTAGTAATCGGATCATCAAAAATCAGAATTTCACTATCATCAAACTCCAGTTCTGTGAGCCAGTCACATAATGAATACACTTTAGCCTCCCCTTCACTCAATATTGCATTTACCTCAAAACTGCCTATAGCCCCTTCAATCCTACCGTCAATCTTACTGGTTCCGGCTGGTGTAGAAAATGGCCTGCTGATCTTCTCCTTTCTTTTGAATCCAAAATCAGCGAGATGTTTATTAAAAGACAACAAATAGTTCTTCCGGATTAATTCCTCTTCAACACGTCCTTTATCTTTTGATAGTTTTGTTTTTTGCGCACTGAATTGGGACTGCGCCTTCTGCAGCTTAAAAATTTCTTCAAGTTTTTCAATCATCGAACCAACAGCTATTTTTTGCTGCACACAATATTCTGAATCCTCCAGTTGGTTCAGCTGGTGTCTGGCCTTGTTCCGATCAGTCTCTAAAGTCGAAAGCTGCTGAGAAATGAGATGAATTCTACTAGCTAAAATTTCCTCTTCTGTTTTTAAGACTTCTTTAAGTACCGTACAAACTGTTAACCATTTCGCTGTTGAAGTACTGTCTCTTATACACATCTAAAACAGGGGGGGGGGGGGGGGGGGGGGGGGGGGGGGGGGGGGGGGGGGGGGGGGGGGGGGGGGGGGGGGGGGGGGGGGGGGGGGGGGGGGGGGGGGGGGGGGGGGGGGGGGGGGGGGGGGGGGGGG
>NZ_JAELTV010000620.1 GCF_016429005.1 Pedobacter sp. ASV19 | reverse complement strand
CCATAAGTATAACGGAAACGCAGGTTAGACACGACCTTCTTTAATGGCTCAAAAAACTTCTCATTAGACACACTCCAGGCTACGCCAGCAGAAGGGAAAAAGCCAAACCTATGAGCCTCTGCAAATCTTTCCGATCCGTTATAACCAAAATTGAATTCGGCAAAATATTTCCTGTCATAAGAATAAGTAGCCCTGCCCGATATGCCCATATTTCTAAATGGCAGAGATTTCTGCAAGTCACCGGCGTTAGCGCTTAAACTTCCGCGGGTGAGATAAACCAATAATCCGCTCACCGCATTCTTTTTACCAAAGGTCCTGTTATAATTTAGCATAGACTGTGTGTCGAATGTGGCCATCAGATTATTTTGCCCTTGTTCAAACCCCAGATATTCTTTTCCATTATCATTAATTTGCGAAATCTGATACTGATCCGTTTGGCTGTCGTAGCCTGCGAGTTGATAATAAAAAGGATCGTAACCTCTTCTGTAGCTGAAGGATGATGTTCTGGTTAAATTGATCATTGAACGAATGGACAGTCCTTTTAAAATACCATCCAGTCCTTGTTTAATTTCAATTGCAGCAAGCATTTGAGATCTCGATTCAGATTTATACCCCCGAACCAGATCGGCATAAGGATTTAAATAACCAGCATCCTTGCCATAGTTTCCAAACATAATGTGCTTAACAAACTGATGTTGTGCATCGACAGGATAATAAGCGGGAAAGAGTACAGGGTTGGAACGGACAACTCTTCTGTACATTTCCTCTCCACCCTCTAGCGGACCATTATAATCATCAAAGTTGCCGCTTAACCGTACAATCAGTTCGGTAGACTTAGTCAGATCAATATTAACATTCGACCTTAAAGTGTAGCTTTTAAGATCAATGTTGTTGTTGAAATTATTTTTATTATCAACCTTTAAAATACCATTATCTTTGTTAAACGCACCTGAAACGAAGTATCTCGCTACAGTTCCACCACCGCTGGCACTTAAATTATAGCGTTGATTGAGTGCATAATCTTTAAAAAGCATTTTTCTCCAGTCATTGGCCGGGTAGACTAATGGATTTTTACCTGCGGCTGTATTTACAATTTTTTCTTCCGAATATGGCAAAGGCATTAGTGGATCTCTTGTCGCTACGGCTTCATTGGACAATTTCATATAGGTAACCGGATCAGCAAATTCTACATTACTGGTTGGGGTAGATGCAGAATTTTCGGCCCGAAATGAAATCTTTGCCTTACCTGCCTGACCTTGTTTTGTGGTAACCAGGATAACTCCATTTGCACCCCTCGCTCCATATAAAGCAGTAGCTGTTGCATCCTTCATGATGGAGAATGTTGCAATGTCATCTGGCTGCAACCTGGCAAGATCTGTCGTACTAAGTTCTATACCATCGATCAAGATAAGGGGTCTGGTATTATTACCAAATGTAGTGATCCCCCTTATAAAGAAGTCCGCATTATCCCGACCAGGCTCCCCACTCCTCTGATAGGCAATCATCCCGGCTACTCTTCCCGCTAAAGAGGCTGTGAGGTTACTGGATGGTATTTTCAGGTCACCGGGTTTAACGGTTGTAATAGAACCAATAACGCTTTCCTTTTTTTGTACGCCAAAGGCTACGACCGATACTTCATCGAGTGCATTTTTAGGATCTGGGAGGAGTTTAACATCGAGTGTTTTCTTCTCTCCAATTACTATTTTTTGACTAATGTAACCTATAAATGAAAAGACGAGTACATCCTGTCTCTTATACACATCTAAAAGGGGGGGGGGGGGGGGGGGGGGGGGGGGGGGGGGGGGGGGGGGGGGGGGGGG
>NZ_JAELTV010000061.1 GCF_016429005.1 Pedobacter sp. ASV19 | reverse complement strand
CCCCCCCCCCCCCCCCCCCCCCCCCCCCCCCCCCCCCCCCCCCCCCCCCCCTTTTAGATGTGTATAAGAGACAGGCTCCCCATTGGCCATCTCCAAAAAATATTTGGCAAAAACCAGAATATCTTTTTCCCTTTTGCTGATCGGCGGTAATGCGATAGAGAATTCGTTAAACCTGTGATACAGATCTTCCCTGAATTTCCCATTCTGTATGGCCACTGCAAGATTTTCGTTGGTCGCTACAATGATCCGAACATCTAAATCGATCTCCTTTGTACTTCCTATCCTTTTAATTTTACGTTCCTGTACGGTTCTTAATAGTGCAGCCTGGATATCGTAGGACAGATTTCCAACTTCATCAAGGAACAACGTACCTCCATTCGCCATTTCAAAGTGACCGATCTTGGTATACAATGCCCCTGTAAATGATCCTTTTTCATGTCCAAAGAATTCACTTCCTGCCAATTCTTTGGTTAAAGAGCCACAATCCATGGCCACAAAGGGCTGGTCTTTTCTTGGACTGTTTAAGTGAATTGCATGAGCCACAGATTCTTTACCTGTTCCACTTTCACCCGTTAAAATAACACTATATGAAGTTGGTGCAACCAACAATATTTGTTTAACCAGCTCTTTCGAAGCCGCACTCTGTCCGGTAATAAAATTGCCTGTGCTCTGTATAGACTTGGAAGGTTTTTCTTTAACCGGCGCTCCGGAGTTCCCCTTTTCACCAATTTCATTCAGTGCATATTGGGTTTCTATCGCCTTATTGATCGTCGTCAGAATTTCATCCGGATAAAGCGGCTTAGTGATATAGTCATGAGCCCCAAGCTTGATCAGTTCTACCGCAAGCTTGATGTCAGAGTATCCAGTGATGATGATCACACCTGTTTTTGGATAGTTTTCCTTAATTTTGATCAGCATTTCTCTTCCATCCGTATCATCCAGCCTGTAATCACAGAGTACCAGATCAAATGCTTCTCTTGAAAGACAGTCCATCGCCGTGTTTCCCGTGGTCGCAGTATTAACCTCGAAACCGTTCCTGGTTAGGAACTTAGAAAGAAGCAAGCCTATATTCACCTCATCATCTACAATAAGAATTCTTCTCATATGTACTAAAAGATCTATATTATTAATATTTAAATATAGAAAAATAAATTTATCGTGTAATATTTTCTACACTTTTCCCACTCAATTCTAGTGCCATGAAATCTATTTCCCACTGAAAGATGGCTTTCTCTTTTCCAGGAAGGCTCCAACACCCTCTTTAAAATCAGCAGTACCAAAGCACTTGCCAAATTCACCGATTTCAATTTCAAACCCATCTAACTTTGCATTTGAGGATGCATTAATGGCCTTTATGGCACTGGCGACGGCCAATGGTGCCCGTAGTTTAACTTTATCCAAGATCTCTAAGGACCTCGCTTTTAAATCTGATGCTGCAACAACGTGGTTTACAAGACCAATTTCTGCGGCCCTTGCAGCAGTAATCATATCTGCGGTAGCAATCATCTCGATCGCTCGACCTTTTCCCACCAGGCGGGTCAATCTTTGGGTTCCTCCATAACCAGGAATTAATCCCAGTGTTACCTCCGGCAGGCCTAGCTTGGCATTTTCCGAAGCAATACGGATATGACAGGCCATGGCAAGTTCAAGACCGCCACCAAGAGCAAAACCATTAATGGCTGCCAAAACAACTTTAGAGCAGTTTTCAATGGCGTTAAATACCGTAGCCTGACCATGAGCAGCCAGCTCTGCCCCTTCCCGGGTATTGTAATGAGCGAATTCAGAAATATCAGCCCCTGCCACAAAAGCCTTTTCTCCCGCTCCTGTAAGCAATACTGCTCTAATATCATCCTGACGTTCTGCAAAAGATACCGCATCTGCAAGCTCAGCCAGTGTATCCTTATTCAAAGCATTTAATTTAGATTCCCGATTAATCGTCAGATGCAGGACCTGCTCTTTTATTTCTGAGATAATGTTTTGATAATCCATAGTTTAGAAGTTTCTGTTTTCAGTTACCCAGTTTTTAATATAATCAACAATTGTCACCATAGTTGTTCCCGGTGCAAATAATTCACCCACTCCGAGCGCTTTCAGCTTCAGCATATCTCCTTCAGGAATAATCCCACCGCCCGTTAACAATACATCAGACAATCCTTTCTCTTTCATCACCGCGATAATCTTCGGGAAGACCGTCATATGCGCACCAGATAAGATAGAAATCCCAATCGCATCCACATCTTCCTGCAGAGCCGTATTCACAACCATTTCAGGCGTTTGGCGAAGGCCGGTATAGATCACTTCCATTCCTGCATCACGCAATGAGGTTGCAATCACTTTTGCTCCTCTGTCATGTCCGTCCAGCCCCACTTTAGCGACTAAAACACGTACTGGCCTGTTTAATGTATTGCTCATAAATTATGCGAATTGTGAATGGTAAAAGTAATTATTTTAGCGGTTTTATGTTAACTTTGGAGTCTAAATTTACAGTTTTTATGAGTGAGGAAAGATCATTGAACTTTATCGAAGAGATCATTGAAAACGATTTAAACAGCGGAAAATACGAGACCTTGGTAACTCGTTTTCCCCCGGAGCCGAATGGCTACCTGCACATTGGTCATGCCAAGGCGATTTGCCTGAATTTTGGCCTGACCCAAAAATATGGCGGCTATACCAATTTAAGGTTTGACGATACAAACCCGGTTACAGAGAAAACCGAATATGTAAACAGCCAGCAGGAAGATATCAAATGGCTCGGATTTCAATGGAAAAATGAACTCTACACCTCCGACTATTTTGACACACTGTATGATTTTGCAGTCAAACTGGTTCAAAATAACCTGGCCTATGTTGACCACAGTACTGCTGAAGAAATTGCGGCACAAAAAGGAACGCCCACTGAACCAGGCGTAGACAGCCAATACAGAAACCGCAGCATTGAAGAGAACCTCGGTCTTTTTGCCCGGATGAAAAACGGAGAATTTGAAGACGGGGCATGCACACTGAGGGCAAAAATAGACATGTCCAGTCCTAATATGCTGATGCGGGATCCTATAGTATATCGTATAAAACATGCAGAACATCACAGAACCGGCAACAAATGGTGTATTTATCCGATGTACGACTTTGCCCATGGCCAAAGTGACAGCATTGAGGAAATTACCCATTCCATCTGTACATTGGAATATGTGTCACATCGCGAACTCTACGACTGGTTCATAGAAAAGCTGGGCATCTTTCCTTCGCACCAGTATGAATTCGCCCGTTTAAACCTGACCTATACCGTCATGAGTAAGCGTAAACTACTGCAACTGGTTAACGAAGGTGTGGTTAGCGGCTGGGACGATCCCCGTATGCCAACCATCAGTGGATTGAGACGCAGAGGATACACTCCAGAAAGCATTCGCGAATTTTGTGAAAGGATCGGAATCGCTAAAAGAGAAAATCTGATTGAGCTAAGCCTTTTAGAGTTTTGCATCCGGGAACACCTGAATAAAACTGCCAATCGGGTTATGGTTGTTACAGACCCGATCAAAATGGTCATCACCAATTATCCGGCCGGCCAGGAAGAAATCCTTATTGGAGAAAACAATCCAGAGGCAGAAGACAAGGGCGGACACAGAGAAATCCCTTTCAGCAATGAACTTTGGATAGAACGTGAGGACTTCATGGAGGAACCGGCAAAAAAATGGTTCAGACTCGCTCCCGGAGCGATGGTAAGGCTTAAGCATGCTTACATTGTGAAGTGCGAGGATTTTGTGAAGGATGCAGATGGAAATGTAACCGAGATCCATTGCAGTTATATTCCGGAATCCAAAAGCGGCGAAGATACCAGTGGTATCCATGTTAAGGGAACAATCCACTGGGTGAGTAAAGCACACGCTAAAACGGCCGAAATACGCGTTTATGATCGTTTGTTCAGTGTAGAATCTCCAGACAGCGAAGAGGGCGACTTTAAAGATTACCTGAATCCAAACAGTATAGACGTGATCAAAAATGCCTATATAGAACCCTATCTGGCCAATGCAGATGTAGATTCAAAATACCAGTTCATCCGTAAAGGATATTATTGTTTTGATAAAGAATCCACCTCAGACCAACTGATCTTTAACCGGACAGTTGGTCTTAAAGATGCCTGGGCAAAAGGGAATAAATAAAAACCCGCGATAAGAAAAGGGGCTGATTCTTTGAGTCAGTCCCTTTTCTTATCATAAGACCATAGATCAGCTTCTTACAAATACTTTGTGTATAAATTATACAGGATCAGTTTATCGGCGGGCGTTAGTTTTGGAGTAATATCATTTTGGACAAAGTGCCGCTTAAAAGCGGTTATAGCAGCTCCGATATTACTGATATCATAACCAATCAAACGCAGCGCCACATCTGTATTAAAATCAGTCGGCGGCAGTTTCAGTACAGGATCATACCAGTAGCCAAAACCCCTTTCCGCCAGTTTCTTCCAGGGAAATTTATTCGGATCAGGTTTTCGTTTCGGCGCAATATCCGCATGGCCAATAAAATTTGCTGTTGGAATATTATACTTTTTTTTCAGAGTGGCCAACAGATAACATAAACTGTTGATCTGCGCATCGGAAAATGGCTCATTCCCATTATTATCCAGCTCAATTCCAATAGATGAAGAATTCAGATCGGTATCATTTCCCCAGCGTCCTACACCAGCGTGATTCGCTCTCAAATAATCATTAACCATTTGCACCACTTTACCATCCCTGCTGACTACATAATGTGCACTAACCTGTGTTTTGGTCAGTGTAAATGTTTTTATTGTCTCGTCCAGGGAATTTTGTGCTGTATGATGAATGATTACGAAATTAGGTTTTCTGATACCGAAATTCACGGTCCCTATAAATGACTGTAATCCTTCACCTAAAGAATCTATATGCTGATTTTCCGGAGGAAAAGCCTGTATCGTTTCAGCGAAAGATCTTGCTTGCTGTTTGTAAACTTTGTTCGTTGCAGCATACCTGCCAGAGGAACACGCACCCAAAAAAAGAACAATACTGCAAATCAGCAAAATGTTTGCCGGGAAGCTTTGGTTTGACATTTTCAGTTTTTTAATCACCCTGTGAAATTAACCAATATTTATCTAAATGGTTTGGAATACCTTAAACTTTGTTTGCGGCCTGTATTTTTTTACTAATTTAGTTGCACTCTTAAATGCGGAAAAATTTAAATTTTGCGTTCCAGGGTAATTAAAGAATATTCATGAAAAACAATTGTGGACCAGGCAAGTAACAGGTGGCTGACAAACACAATAAAACAAAAACATCCAAGATGAAGAACATAAAAAAGGCAACTCATCTCCTCATCGGCTGTGCTGTAGTCGCGGGCATGGCATCTTGTACGGGCAATCCGGACAAAAAAACGGCTAAAACAGGGAAATCGACTTCCGCACAAGACAGTTTGCAGGACTATGTAAATCACCGCATCGGTATCTACGAAACCGTGAAATTGACCACTAACCTGAATGAGCTCAGTATTAACGAAAGAAAGATACTTCCCTTACTGATTCAAGCTGCACAGATCATGGATGACTTGTTCTGGAAACAAACCTACCCTAAGGCGGACAGCCTTCTCAATACCGTTAAAGACGAAAATTCAAGATCATTTATAAAAATTAATTATGGTCCCTGGGACAGGCTCAACGGAGATAAACCTTTTATTACGGGAATTGGCCCTAAACCAGATGGAGCTACTTTTTATCCGGAAGGGATGACCAAAGAAGAGATTGAGAAAGCCAACCTCAAGGACAAGTTCAATCCTTATTCTGTAATCAGAAAAGATAATGCGGGCAAATTAAGTGTCGTTCCTTATCATGTACTCTTTGCAACCGAACTTCAGCAAGCCTCAAGCCTGCTCAAACAGGCAGCCCTGCTCGCAGAAGATCCAGGATTAAAGAAATATCTTAATTTAAGGTCAGAGGCCCTGGTTACCGATAATTACACCGCCAGCGACTATGCCTGGCTGGACATGAAGAACAATGGCCTGGATATCATTATCGGACCAATTGAGAATTACGAAGACAAAATGTTTAATGCCCGGACTTCCTATGAATCTTACGTACTGGTAAAAGACAGGGTATGGAGTAAACGTCTTGCAAAATACGTAAGTATGTTGCCGGAATTGCAAAAAGGACTGCCGGTTGCAGAAAAATACAAAACAGAAACTCCGGGTACCGACAGTGAACTGAATGCCTATGATGTGGTCTATTATGCAGGAGATTGTAATGCGGGATCAAAAACCATCGCAGTAAATCTTCCGAATGATGAGATTATTCAGCAAAAGAAGGGCACACGCCGCTCTCAGTTAAAAAATGCCATGAAGGCAAAATTCGATAAAATCCTTATTCCTATTGCGAAGGAACTGATCGATAAGGAGCAGCAGCAATATATTAAATTTGATGCTTTCTTCGCCAATGTGATGTTCCACGAAGTTGCCCATGGTCTGGGAATCAAAAAAACCATCACAGGTAAGGGATTTGTTAAAGAAGCGTTAAAAGAGCAATACTCCTGGCTGGAAGAAGGCAAAGCTGATATCCTGGGCCTTTATATGGTAACTGGTTTACATAAAAAAGGAGAACTTTCCGGCGATATTAAAGACTATTATACCACCTTTATGGCAGGTATCCTGCGTTCTGTAAGATTTGGTGCCGCCAGTGCACATGGAAAAGCCAATATGCAGTGCTTCAACTTTTTCAAAGAAAAAGGCGCTTTTTTAAGAACTGAGACAGGAACCTATAAAGTTGATTTTGACAAATTCGCTACTGCAATGAACGAGCTGAGCAACGTCATTATCACCCTTCAGGGAAATGGAGATTACAACGATGTTGCTAAAGTACAAAAAGAAAAAGCAGTCATTCCTGCAGAGTTACAATCTGATCTGGATAGACTTAGTAAAAAAGGCATTCCTGTAGATATTATTTTTGAACAAGGTGTCGACGTTTTAGGCGTTAAGTAACCTTCATTTTTTTAGTTTTAAAAGCCGGAAATATACAGTTTCCGGCTTTTTTATGGCCTCAGATGAGAAATTTCAACTTTTCTGTAACCTTTTCTTTTTTTCATCGTCTATAAAAAAACCGCAGATACCACTCTTAATTTTTCCCGGATACAAAAGGAAACATAGTTCATTATGCTAAGGGCTTGGTATGCGCATTATTAAACCTAAATTCATGAAGACACTCTACGCATTTTTCCTGATGCTGTTTGCAACAACGACTATATTACGGGCCCAATTCCCTTTAGCTACAGGAAATATTTCCGGGACCATCACCGATGAAAATAAAAAGAACCTGGACTATGTAACCGTTGCCTTGTTTCATCTCCCTGATTCTACCCTGATAAAAACAGCTTTGACAGATCCTCAGGGAAGATTTCAATTCAATCAGATCAAAGCTGGGGCCTACTACCTTAAAGCAAACATGATGGGGTATTCGGTCTTAACTTCAAAAGCGTTTGTACTCGACAGTAAAAATCAGAACATCAATTTAAACGACCTTCAGATTACCTCAACAAGCAAGGTACTGAAAGAGGTTAGTGTGGTTGCTACCAAACCCCTGCTGGAAAGAAAACTGGATAAACTGGTTATGAATGTAGAAGGCAGCAGTGTAATGACCGGCTCTTCAGCTCTTGAAGTGCTTCAAAAAGCACCTGGCGTTTCCGTAGATCAGAACGATCAGATTTCTATGCAGGGAAAACAAGGCGTAATGATACAAATAGACGGAAAACAAACCTATATGAGTTCCGCTGATGTGACCAGCATGCTGAGAAACATGCAAAGTTCGCAGATCGAGTCTATTGAGCTGATCACCAATCCATCCTCTAAATATGAAGCTGCAGGCAACTCTGGTATCATTAACATCAAGACCAAGAAGCAACGAAACGCAGGCACCAATGGAAGTATCGTTCTGGGTGCTGCGCAAGGACGTTATTTCAGAGGAAATACAGGCATTAACCTTAACCACCGGACGGAACACTTTAATGTCTATGGAAATTACAACTACGGGGCCGTAAAGCGCTTTCAGGAAACTTCCATAGACCGCATCTCTGCCCTGGGTTCAACCAATACTTATTTTAACCAGACCGGAAATTCCATTACCAGGAATTATAACAATAATCTTAAAGCCGGGATTGATGTTTTCCTAAACAAAAATAACACCCTGGGCTTTATGTTTAACGGGTATTTGAACAATGAGAAGCAGGCCTTTGAGAATCAAACCTTTATTGGATCCGCGGCCGGAAAAGTGGATTCAGCGCTTTTTTCAAATAATGATTTTAAAAATAAGTATCAGAATCTTTCCTACAATCTGAACTATAAAGCGGCATTGGATACTGCAGGTCAGGAACTGACGGCCGATCTGGACTATTCAAAATATTATGGAAATCAGGATGCCAGTTATGTCAATAAGCACCTGTACCCAGATGGCTCTCCGCTGCGGCCAATCAGTTACATGAACAACCAGTCGCCTTCCCATATAGACATCAGAGCGCTAAAGGCAGATTACTCCTTACCCTTAAATAAATCCATGAAACTGGAGACCGGTATTAAAGGCAGTTGGGTAAAAACAGATAACAATTTTATCTTTCAGGATGAATTCAACGGAGCAGGGAGCAATCGTTTCATTTATAAAGAAGACATCTATGCCGGATATTTCAACCTCAGCAAAGAATATAAGAATACAAATATTCAGATTGGTTTAAGAGCAGAGCAAACCAGCTCTCTGGGAAACTCTGTTAATAAAGACAAAATCAATAAAAGGAATTACCTGAACCTCTTTCCGACGATATTTGTCAACCAGAAACTATCTGAGCAGCACAGCGTTGGTTTTTCCTACGGCCGTCGCATAGACCGCCCTAGCTATGATGCACTTAATCCCTTTATTTTCTACCTGGATCAGTATACCTATAATCAGGGTAATGAATTCCTGAAACCCCAGTACACGGATAATTTCGAAATCAATTACACTTTCCTTCAAAAGTACACCCTTACCCTAAACTACAGCTATGTACATGATGCAATTATTGAAGTTTTGCTGCCAGATAATGTAAAGAAGGCCTTGTATCAAACCAGCGTAAACGTAGACAAGAATACCTCTTACAGTGCGAATTTAAATGTTCCCGTTGCCATCACCAAATGGTGGCAAACCAACAATAACCTAAATGTATTTCATTTGAATTTCCAGCAGGCAGACCTGAGTGGGCAGGACCTTAATACAGGAAAAACCTCCTTTCAGTTCAAATCTCAGCACTCCTTTATCATCAGAAAAGATCTGAGTGCAGAGTTAAGTGGTTCTTATGAGTCTCCATTGGTTTACGGAACCTTGAGTTTAAAAGCCCGTTATGGTATCGACATGGGCTTCAGCAAATCATTTATGGACAAGAAAATGAATGTAAAGCTTGCCCTTAGCGATGTTTTCAATACCCAGGTCACCAAGCTCAGCAGTGCCTATCCGGGGCTTAAATACAATCTGAACCAAAAGAATGAAAGCCAGGTTGGCAGGATAACCCTAACCTATCGCTTTGGAAAAAATGAAATCAAACCTGCCCGAAAGCGTGCTACAGGTGTAGAGGAAGAAACAGGACGAATGAAAAACTAAACTTATAGATGCTTGCTTACGATCTTCTCTAAATCTTCAATATCAAAAGGTTTAGAGAGGTATCCATCAGCTCCCGCTTGCTCTGCCAGTGATTTCACATCGTTATTGGCAGAGAAATAGATGACAGGAATATGCTTTAGGTTTTCGTGCCTTTTAAGTTCTCTGGTTGCATCTATGCCGCCTACATCCGGCAACCAGTTGTCCATAAAGATCAGGTCTGGTGTATATGCCGTGACCTGGTCAATGATGTCATTGGAAGTTGAAGAGGTCTTTATTTCATAACCTGCATCCTCCAGGATAATTGTACATAATTCCAGTATTTCCGCATTGTCATCAAAAATGAAGACTTTTTTTGGTGTAGCCATTTATAGGGGTTATTAGGACAACAAATTTATGAATTCTGCCATATCTTCAATATTTAATATTTGATCTATTTTCACATGCTGTTTCGCCTGCTGCGGCATAAAAGCTACCTGAGCTGTCTCCGGATTCTGGATAATAGCCATTCCTCCCCATTCTTTAACTGTTTTCAAGCCGTTAACACCATCTGAATTTGAACCTGAAAGCAGCAGACAAACCAGTTTCTTTTTATATACTTCAGCTGCGGTTTGAAACGTAACATCAATCGCCGGCCTGGAATAGTTTACCTTTTCCGAGTAATCCAAAGAAAATGTCCTGTTCAGCTCTACCAATAAATGATAGTCTGAAGGAGCAACATACACTGTTCCGGGAACAATCTCCTCCTTCTCTTCCGCCTCCTTTACCTCCATTCTCGTTCGTCCGGAAAGCAACTCCGGCAGTAAAGAATCCGCACCATGCTTTCTGTGTATCACGATAATGACCGGAAATTTTATATCGGGCCGGATCGCTGGCAATACCCGAAGTAAAACATCCAGACTTCCGGCAGATCCTCCAATAATTAAAGCTTCACAGTTTTCCATTTTAATTCGTTTTTCGCCAAATTTTCTCGCTCTGCAGTCTTTTGTATTTTCTGGAAATTCTGGAAAAGTCTATTGTTTCCTTTGTTCCCAAGGCCAGATAGCCGAGGTCTTCCAGACTGTCATCAAAAAGCTCCAGGACCTTATGTTGTAAATCACGGTCAAAATAGATCAGCACATTTCTACATAAAATTAACTGAAATTCATTAAAAGAATGATCTGAAACCAGGTTATGTGTCGAAAAAATCATTTTACCCCGTAGATCGTCATTAAATTTTGCTAGTGAATACTTAGCAGTATAGTAGCTTGAAAAATCATTTTTACCTCCTGAAAGTATATAGTTCTCTGAGTATTGCTTCATATAACTCAGCTGAAACATCCCCTGCCCAGCTTTTTCCAACACAGATGGATTAAGATCTGTTGCATAAATCAACGACTTGTGCAGCAAATTTAACTCCTTTAACAGAATAGCAATAGAGTAAGCCTCTTCTCCGGTAGAACAGCCGGCCAACCAGATCCGGATAAAAGGATAAGTTCCCAACCTGGGCAGCACAACATCACGCAGCGTTTTAAAGAATGCGGGATCCCGGAACATTTCTGTAACATTTACTGTAATCTGTTCTACAAATCGCTTAAAATATACGTTGTCATTAATAATTTTATACCTGAACTCGGCAAAACCCGGAATTTTGTCCAGGGAATACAACCGGATCACCCTTCTTTTTAAGGAAGCTCTAGAATAGCCCGTAAAGTCATATCCATAATGTTCCAAAAGGTCTGACAACAAGATCTCAACCTGTTCATCGCTAATTAACGGCAGTTCCAAATTTTTTATTTTAGGTGTTGTGAGAGCAACAGTGTTAAACTGTCCACATTAATTGGTTTAGAGACATAACCTTTGGCTCCAGCCTCCAGACACCTCTCCCGATCGCCAACCATAGCCTGTGCGGTTACAGCGATTACAGGAATATCCTTAAGATCCGGTATCTGCTGCATTTTTGCCATCGCCTGATAACCATCCATTCCTGGCATCATCATATCCATCAATACTACTCCAATTTCTTCATCTTCAGCTAAAAGCTGAAGTCCTTCCTCCGCACCTGTAGCCGACAGGCAAGTATAGCCCTTTGCCTTCAAAACCGCTTTAAGGGCAAATATATTGCGGTTATCATCATCTACTATTAATACTTTTTTAGTGTTCCCCATAAACTCTACGGTTATGTCTTTTAAACTTTATTATACAACCAAACCCTTAGCAAAGAAACCAGCTGGTCTATATCCACAGGTTTTGAAATATAATCAGATGCCCCCGCTGCAATACATTTTTCCCTGTCTCCCATCATTGCCTTAGCAGTAACGGCAAGCACAGGCAGGTTCTTATACGCAGGAATTTTCCGGATTTGTTTGGTGCTTTCATAACCATCCATTTCCGGCATCATCATATCCATCAGTACAATATCCACAAATGGATTTTCCTTTAAGATCTGCAACGCTTCCTTACCGTCAGTAGCAGCAAGCACTTTCATCTTATGTTGCTCCAGGGCTTTGGTGAGTGAAAAGATGTTCCTTACGTCGTCATCCGCAATCAGCACTGTTTTATTGCTCAGTACCTCATAAAGCCCGCCAAGTTTTTCCGATACCGGTTTCTTCTTATCTTCTTCTTTGGCTTCCACTAAATGCAGAAAAAGGCCTGCCTCATCCAATATCCGTTGATAAGAGTGGGCTGTTTTCACCACAATGGAGTCCGCATACTGTTTGATCCGGTTTTCTTCTCCCTTTGACAAATTCTTTCCTGTGAAAATAATAATCGGCAAGTTCTCCAATCCCTCACTTTTCTTAATCGTTTCCAGCGTTTCATAGGCGTTTTTATCTGGGATACCCATATCCAGGATCACACAATCCACCTCTTGCTTTTTCAGCGCATCAATACTCTGTGTTACATTCGTTGCTACTTCCGTTTGAATGCTATAATTGCTGAGAAAATAACTCAAAGCTTCGGCATGTTGTTTATTCTCTTCTACAATCAGCACTTTTTTAGGGTGCCTGCTTAGTGCATGTTCCAACTTTTGAAAGATCTGCTTCATGTGCTCCAGGGCCACTGGTTTATTGATAAAATCAACAGCTCCTTTCAAAAGGCTTTCCTTTTTAACCTCCAGCGACGACATAATGTGTACTGGTATATGCCGGGTTTTTGGATTTGCCTTAAGCTCTTCCATGACTTGCCACCCGTCCTTAACCGGAAGCTGAATATCCAGAAGAATGGCCAACGGATGATAATGATTGGCCATTTCTATGCCAACATCCCCCCTAACTGCAACAATCCCTTTATAATTCCTTTTCCTGGTAAATGACAACAGCGTTTTTGCAAAAGCCGTATCATCCTCTACAATCAGGATCACCTTATCGTCTGGCAAAATATCATCTCTGTCATCTTCTACCTCCTGAGGGATCTGCGTTACAGTAAACCTTTCCGGGAGCGCCTCAGGGATCGTATCCACGTAGTTTGGCGCAGCGAAAACCGGTTCTTTTTTCGCAAGGGCTTCCCCTTTTTCTGCCCCATTCAAGAACAAGGATAGTGTAAATTCACTGCCCACATTTTCTTTACTGGTCAGCTCAATCTCACCTCCAAGCAGCTTCGCCAGTTCCCGGCTAATAGATAATCCCAATCCCGTGCCTCCAAATTTTCTCCTGGTAGAACCATCTGCCTGTTGGAAGGCTTCAAAGATTAATTGTTGTTTTTCTACCGGCACCCCTATTCCTGTATCAGAAACTTTAAACAGCAACGCACGATTTTCTTTATCTGAGGTAATTGTCAGGCTTACTTTTCCCTGGCCTGTGAATTTAATCGCATTCGACAGCAGGTTCTTTAAAATCTGCTCCAGTCTCATTTTATCTGTATAAACTGGATCGATATCCTTTTCTACTTCAATAATGAGGTCTAATCCTTTATTTTTCGCAATCGGATTAAATAAAGAACGCATATCTGTCGCAACTTCATTCACACTTACCGTTGCAAATTCCAGTTTCATTTTACCCGCCTCTATTTTAGAGAGATCCAGGATTTCATCAATCAGCCCAAGTAAGCCTTGTCCGGAACTTTGGATCACTTCAGCATATTCAATATACTCCTTATCCAACTCCTTATTCTCTGACATCAGTTTAGACAGCAACAGAATAGAATTCAGTGGCGTTCTCAACTCATGCGACATATTGGCCAGAAACTCCGATTTATATTTAGTACTGAGTTCCAGCTGTTGCGCTTTTTGCTGAATCTCCAGGTTTCTTTCCTGTATCAGCTGATTCCGCTCTTCGAGCAAACTGGTCCGCTCTTCCAGTTCCTGATTGCTCTGGAGCAACTCTTCCTGTTGTACCCTCAGCTCCTCTTCAGAGGTTTGGATTTTCTGCGTTTGCGCTTCCAATTCTGCATTCAAACCCTCCAGTTCACTATGCTGGGCCTGAAGCTCTTCGGCCTGAGCCTGAGTTTCTTCCAGGAATTCCTGCAACCGCTTCCGGTTCTGAGCAACGTGAATGGCGATTCCTATATTCGACCCAATACTGTTCAGGTAATCCAATTGAAGAGGGCTATAACTTGACAGCGAGCCAAATTCCAGAACACCCACAACAGTAGCATCCCTGATGACAGGGACAGCCACAATATTCCTTGGCCGAGTGTTTCCTGAGGCATAGCTAATGGTCAGTTCTCCCTCTGGAATATCATTTAGCAAAATCTGTTTCCCAGAAAGTGCCGCCTGCCCCAAGGTCCCTTCCCCTAAAGGAATAAGTTGAGTTTCTTCCTGATGATTAAGGGCATAACCTGCACTAAGTACAAGACTCTTATTCTCCAGCAGATAAAAGGCACCTATTTGACTACCCGTCCTTTCTACAGTAAAATCCAGGATCTCATGGGCCAGCTCAGCCACTCCTTTTTCTCCCACCATTTTATCGTTCAGTCCCGCTATACTCGCCTGAAGCCATTCTTTATCGGCCAGCAAACCGAAAGAATACTCCAAAGATTCTGCCATGGCATTCAAATGCGCGGCAAGACTTCCCAAACCATCTTCGCCCTCCTGTTCGAGTCTGATGTGGTAATTTCCTTTGGAAATCTGACTAGACAATTCCTGTATCACCCGGATACGGGTATCCATTTCATCTTTTTTATCTTGTAAGGCCTGCTGAAGCCTGGTTCTCGTATTAAAATCCGAAGAAACCCGTCTATAAAAGAAAAAAGTGATCAGTAAGGCCAGACAGGCTGCAATAACAATTAATACCGGCGTATATCGAGCCATTTTATTCAGATTGGCCGTACGTTCTTCCAGCAATCTTTTCTCCTCAACCTGCATGGTTTTGATTAGAGCCCTTGCATTGTCCATATAGAGCTTCCCATTCAAAAGTTCTATCATGCTTACACTTCCGCCACGGTTTTTTATCGATATGGTCTTATCCAGGATGTCCATCCTGTGCTCAATGTTATCCTGTAGCCTTTTAATGTTTTTTTGCTGAAAATCATTGTCCCTTGTTTGGCTCATCACCTCATTAACCAGATCCAGTGCAGCAGTTTTCGCGCCTGTATAAGGTTCAAGAAAAACTTTCTCCCCCGTCAACAAATATCCTCTTTGCCCTGTTTCTGCATCCTTGAGTGTAGATATTATGTTATCGAGATTAGAAATGACATCGTTGCTATGTGCAACAAGTTCAGAATTTCTGATCAGGTTCCTGATGCTGAAATAGGACGCAGAGGAACTAACGAAAAGCACCAGTAAAGATAGCCCTAGACCGATTCTGAGGTTATTTTTTATCGTTTTCTTCATAAAATTATTCTGTCTCGGATGTTAATGGAATATAAAAATAGAATTCAGAACCTTCACCCGGAGTACTTTTTACACCCACCTCACCACCATGCCTCCTAATGATCTCTGCAGAAATGTAAAGGCCGATCCCTAATCCCTGAAATTGAATTGCTGTCTCTTCTACCCGAAAAAATTTATCGAAGACACTTTGCTGCTGCTTTTCATCTATGCCAATACCAAAATCCCGTACACCAAGATACAACCGCCCATTTTCATTTCGTAAATTAATCTGGATTTCGCTGGTGCCGGGAGAATATTTTATCGCATTGGTCATAAAGTTAATGATCACCTGCTCTATTCTCATCTCATCACCATATACCGGTACAGATGCAGATCCATTCTTTATGATCTTAAACTCAGGATTAGATTGCTGAATAATCTCGATCACTCCGTCCAGTAATTCATCCATCATAAAATCCTTCTTGTTGAATTCAAGCTTCCCGCTCTCTATTTTAGAGATGTCCAGCAAATCAGCAATCAATTCATTTAATTTTTCCAGTTGAGTCTGCGCTTTTTGCAAATGCCTCTTAACTGTCGTCACGTCGCCCTTGTCAATACTTCTGTCCAGCAGTTGCATATATCCCTTTACACTGGTTAATGGGGTTTTGAGTTCATGACTGGCAATACTGATAAATTCATCTTTCTTATTTTCGGCCTTCTTTCTAAATTCAATTTCATCCAGCAACGCTTTCTGAATCTCGATCAATTTCCGGCTTTGTTCGTAAATTCGATAAAATGTTTTCACCTTCAGCAACAACACATCCATATCCACCGGTTTCGTAATATAGTCCAGACCTCCTGAAGAATACCCTTTGGTAATAAAACGAAGTTCCGTATTGGCTGCAGAGAGAAAAATAATCGCTGTTTCTCTGGCCTTACTATAACCTGAAATCGCTTCCGCAACTTCAAAGCCATCCATTCCCGGCATCTGAACATCCAGAATAATCAAAACATATTCATTCCGGAGAACCTTTTTTAAAGCTTCTTCCCCGGATGATGCTGTATCTACCTCAAAATTATGTGCTTCGAGAACTTTTTTTAAAGAAATAAGATTTTCTGGTGTATCGTCTACAATTAGGATCATTATTTAAGGTAAATAGGACTTACCAGCTTCGCTTTTTCTGGAATCAGCCGTTTAAAATATTTCTAATATATACAACTTTAAAGAATAATGTATGATTTCAGCCTATATTGTTGAATTTGGGTTTAGCAGGCTTATCTATCGGTTAAAGTTGCCTGGCATTAAAAGTATCCCCCTGATTAATGTCACCAGTGTCAAATCCTTTTTTAAACCAATATACCCTTTGAGCAGATGTTCCGTGTGTAAAGGCATCGGGAACAACCTGTCCCTGCCCTTGCTGCTGAAGTTTATCATCCCCAATTGCATTAGCTGCATTCATCGCTTCCTCAATATCTCCAGGATCCAGGCGAAAATCCTTCAGATCCTGTGCATGCCTTGCCCACATCCCGGCGAGAAAATCGGCTTGAAGCTCCAGTTTAACAGACATCCTGTTGTACTCTTTTTCGCTGAGCTGACTACGGTAGCGCTCCATTTTCGCAGAGATCCCTAAAAGATTCTGTACATGATGTCCAACCTCGTGAGCAATCACATAGGCCTGGGCAAAATCACCTGCAGCTCCAAAGCGATCTTTCAGTTCCTGATAAAAGCTCAGGTCGATATAGACCTTATGATCTCCAGGACAATAAAAAGGTCCTACCGCTGAACTGGCATTCCCGCAGGCAGACTGCACCATATTATCAAACAAAACCAGTGCGGGCTTTTCGTAGGTTTTGTTCATTGCAGCAAACTGCTGCTCCCACACCTGATTGGTGGATTCCAGCACACCGTCAACAAATTTACCCTCTGCATCTGTAGGATCACCCTTTTTAGCCTCTTGCTGGGTAGTTCCGGCAGGAATCTGACTCACCAGACCCGTAAGATCTTTTCCAAAAAAGAGGCCAACAATGATCACAAGAAGACCAATTCCTCCGCCCAGAACAGGGCCTCCCTTTCCACCCCTCCTGTCTTCGATATTACCACTACCTTTACCGAACCATTGCATATCAATTTAATTTAGTTAAACGCCAATAAAGCCTTTCTAATTCTGTCTGCCGTTTCTGAAGCACCAAGTAATACCGCTATATCAAATACACCCGGCCCAAATTTTCCTCCAACCAGCATAATCCGGAATGGGAGCATCAGTTCACCTGGCTTAAGGTTCTGTGTTACCGTTAGAGCCTTAAACTCTTCTTCCAGCTCCACCGCACTTAACCCATCTTTTAAAACAGCCATAAAAACCTCAAAAAAGGCAGCCTTCTCTACTGTCCACTTCGGTTTTACCGCAGCCAGATCATAGGTTTCAGGAGAAACAAAAAAATAACGGCTTTGTGTGATAAAATCTGTCAAAAGATGACAACGGTCTTTGACCAGATCAATTACTTTATCCAGATAAAGATCTTCAACAGATGCCAAGCCACTTTTCAATAACTCATTTTTTATAACAGGAGCGATTTTTTCCGCTTCGGCATGCTTAATCCATTCATGATTATACCATTTAGCCTTTTCGAAATCAAATTTCGCCCCAGCCTTGCTGATCCTTTCTACAGAGAACTTTTCGATCAGTTCTTCCATCGTAAAAATCTCCTGGTCTGTTCCATCATTCCATCCCAGCATCGCCAGCAGATTTACAAAGGCCTCAGGCATAAAACCGAGTTCTTTAAATCCCGCGGTCAGGTCTCCGGTTTTAGGATCCGTCCAGTTTTGTGCATACACAGGGAATCCCAGTCTGTCACCATCACGCTTACTTAGTTTTCCATTTCCATCTGGCTTTAAGATGAGGGGAAGGTGCACCCAATGTGGCATTTCGTCTTCCCAACCCAGATATCTCCAGAGCAGAATATGAATCGGCGCAGATGGCAGCCATTCCTCACCTCTAAAAATATGGCTAATCTCCATGGCCTTGTCATCTGCAACAACAGCAAGGTGATAAGTAGGCATTCCATCTGCTTTTAAAAGCACTTTATCATCCACCAGATTGGTATCAAAACTCACATGGCCCCGGATCAGATCAATAAAGGAAACCTGTTCGTTTTCCGGCATTTTAATTCTGACAACGAAAGGCGTCTGCTTCTCCAGTAATGCCTCAACCTCCTCTGCTGATAAAGTCAATGAATTCCGCATCTGCATACGGGTAGACTGTCCGTATAAAAAGTTAGGAAATTCTTTACGTTTTGCATCCAGTTCTTCCGGGGTATCAAAAGCATAATAAGCATAGCCATCCGCAATGAGCTGATCTGCGTATTGTTTATAACTCGCTTTCCGTTCACTTTGACGGTATGGTCCAAATGCACCTCCTTTTTGAGGGCTCTCATCAGGAGACATGCCGCACCATTCCAGGCAGGAAACAATATATTCTTCAGCCCCCGCCACAAAACGGGTCTGGTCTGTATCTTCTACACGCAAAACAAAGGTTCCGCCATGCTGTTTGGCAAATAAATAGTTAAACAATGCGGTCCTTACACCACCTAAATGCAGTCCTCCTGTTGGACTTGGAGCAAATCTTACTCTAACTTTCTTTTCCATAATCTTACCTGCAAATATATATTTTTTACACTGTTACCGTTCTATTGATGCGTTATTGAATGCTATTTTGTAATTTGCCTCCACATTTTATGAACCCTTACGAAAAAAAACGTCGCTGGAAATTATTCTTACTTGCCTTTGCAGCAGTAATCGGTGCAGCATCCGTTTTTTACAGCGATTTTTTCGTTAAAAAAATGGAACGGGAAGAAAGAATACAATTTGAGCTTTGGGTCAAAGGAACCGAAAAGTCCTCCCAGATCTTTGAAGATGCCCTGTATGCAGAAGTACTCAACATGATTACTTCCAGCAGTACAGTACCTGTCATCCTAACCGATACCACCGGAACAAAAATAGAAACCTACCTGCGCCTGGACAGTACCAAAACCAATTACGTAGACGCTACATCCAAGGCTAGTTATGATCCAGGCTATTTCCAACGCGAACTCAGCAGAATGAAAAAGCAGCACGCCCCTCTGCCCATTAACTACATGGGTAGAAAGATGCTTGTCTACTATAAAGACTCTTTTATCCTCACGCAGCTTCGTTATTTCCCATATATACAACTCGGGGTCATCGCCCTGTTTCTCCTCACTGCCTATGTTGCCTTCAGTTCTGCCAGAAAGGCCGAACAAGACCAGGTATGGGTCGGCATGGCCAAAGAAACCGCCCATCAACTGGGCACACCGATTTCTTCGCTTATGGCCTGGGTAGAACTCATCAAATCCCGTTTTGATGCAGAAGACGATCCTTTGATTGCCGAAATGGAAAATGACATTAAACGTCTCGAAGTGATTACAGATCGTTTTTCAAAGATCGGCTCAAAACCCATTCTGGAAGACCATGTCGTTTTCGTTGTGATCCATAATTTCATTAATTATTTTAAATTACGGACCTCAGATAAAATCATCTTTAACATTACCGGAGATGAACAGGTCCGGGCCATGTTAAATGTTCCCCTGTTTGACTGGGTGATTGAAAACCTGTTGAAAAATGCAGCCAATGCCATCGCCAATGAAGGAAGCATCACTGTGAACATCATCGAAAACCTGGCAAAAGAAGAAGTCTTTATTGATGTAACCGATACTGGCAAAGGTATTCCAAGGTCAAAATTTGATGCTGTATTCCAGCCTGGCTTTACCACCAGGAAAAGGGGCTGGGGACTTGGACTCTCTCTTACCCGGCGCATCGTAGAAAACTACCACAGCGGGCAGATATTTGTCAAAGATTCCGAGCTTGGAAAAGGAACTACCTTTAGAATTATACTTAAAAGCAGCATTACTTATGAACCGACCACAACCGAACGACTATCATGAAATGGTTAGCGGCTATATCAGCCTGGTAGAAGGGAACAACGCACTGGAAGTCCTTAAACAACAGAGCACAGACTTTCCGGATTTCCTGAACAATCTGATTGAGAAAGCAGATTACGCCTATGCCCCTGGAAAATGGACCATTAAAGAAATGGCAGGACACATCATAGACACAGAAAGAATTCTGACCTATCGGTTGCTTTGTATAGCCCGCGGAGAACAAAGCCCTCTACCTGGTTTTGAAGAAAATGATTATGTAAAACAGGCACATTTTGCAGACAGGAGCCTATTGAGTCTGTCCGAAGAGTTTTCCCTGGTAAGAAGATCCAATCTTTACCTTTACAATTCCCTCAATGCGCAGGAACTGGAACGTAAAGGAACCGCTGCAGGAAGACAGCTTACCGTAAATGCACTGCTGTTCACCATTGCCGGACATCTTATTCATCATACTCAAATCATTAAAGAACGATACCTGTAATGTGGTTTTCAGAATTTACTCCAGAATCATTAAATGACCGGCCCAAAAACCATATTGGAGCCCTGCTGGACATTAAGTTTACCGAAGTAGGCAGTAATTTCATAAAGGCAACCATGCCTGTCGATGAAAGAACACACCAGCCTGCAGGCATCCTTCATGGGGGGGCCTCTGTAGTCCTTGCAGAAACCCTGGGAAGTATTGCTTCGTATATGTGTGTAAATCCGGAGAAATATATTGCAGTTGGCCTGGAGGTTAATGCAAACCATTTAAGACCGGTTAAAAATGGATTGGTCACGGGCATTTGTACACCATTGCATATTGGAGCCAAGACACATGTCTGGGAAATTAAGATTTACACCGATAAAAACAAAATGAGCTGTGTGAGCAGGCTAACGGTAGCCATTCTGCCTAAGCCCTTATGAGCCTCCCGATCTCAGCTCTGCACGGATCCGGCTTAAAGTTACCTGCGTAACGCCAAGATAAGAAGCGATATAGCCCAGTTGAACGCGTTGGACAACAGAGGGCGCGTTTTTGATCAGTTCAGCGTAACGCTCCGCAGCAGGGGTGAAAAGCCGGCCGATAAAGCGTTCTTCCGTTTTGATTAACTCCCGTTCAGCGAATTTCCTTCCCCAATTGGCCAGCTCTATATACTTACTGAAAAGAGCTTGCAGGGTCTCGGTTTTTATCTCGTACAACACACTATTCTCCAGGAGCACGATATTTTCGTAACCTTTAGCCCCATGAATATAGCTGTGATAAGAAAAAATAACATCTCCCTCCATTCCAAACCAGAAAGTAATTTGATTGTCCTTCCCGTCACAATAAGCCCTTGCAACTCCTCTTTCAATAAAATAAAGTGAACGTTCAATTCTGTCGGAACGAATGATAAGATGGTTTTTGGGCAGCTCTATCCTATTTAATTCCCTTGTCAGGAGATTCAGGTCAGCCTCTTTCAGTGGATATATCTCTTTAATATGATTCAGAATCTGCTCCAAAATGTGTTTTTTGATAAAGATAAAATAAGCATCGCAGATTTTTTAACAAAGGGTGTAACCTAATTTTAAAACATGTTGTCCTAACATACAGAACATATAATTAACAGATCGCAAACGATTAAAACATAAAAAGATGCACGACTTACTCCCAATCTTAGTTTTCCTTGGAGCCTTTGCCCTTGCATTCGGCATCCGGTACTTATCCAACAGAGAAAAAATGGCCATGATAGAACGCGGCATTGATCCCGGTATCGCAAAATCAAGACCATCAGCTCCCATGCCTTTTCTAAGTCTTAAATTTGGTCTGCTCCTGGTTGGGCTTGGTATAGGCTTGCTCCTCGCTCTTTTTATCTCTATGCAAGCCCGCATCGAGGATGAACAAGCCACCGCAGTATATTTTGGTTGCCTGGCCATTTTTGGAGGTATAGGCCTTATTATATCCTATATGATTGAACGGAAATGGCTGGATAATCATCCAGAAAAATAGAGCCGTAAAATCCACAGGCTAACATTTTATGCAGACTTACACAAGGCTTGTTATACTCCTATCGTATACAGGCCTTGTGTGTTTTTTAACATATGTAAAAAACTCCCGCTCCGTCTTGTTGTATTTTTGTCGAAAATTTACAACTATGAACTGGATCATTCTCATCATAGCCGGGCTTTTCGAAGTCGGCTTTACCACTTGCTTAAAACTATCCAACAACTTCAGCAATTTAAAATGGACGATTGCCTTTGCCATTAGCATCAGTCTGAGCTTCTTTTTTTTAAACAAAGCAACCCAAACCCTTCCAATGGGTACAGCCTGTCTCTTATACACATCTCCGAGCCCACGAGACAGGCAGCTCTATCTCGTATGCCGTCTGCTGCTTGAAAAGAGGGGGGGGGGGGGGGGGGGGGGGGGGGGGGGGGGGGGGGGGGGGGGGGGGGG
>NZ_JAELTV010000619.1 GCF_016429005.1 Pedobacter sp. ASV19 | reverse complement strand
CCCCCCCCCCCCCCCCCCCCCCCCCCCCCCCCCCCCCCCCCCCCCCCCCCCCCCCCCCCCCCCCCCCCCCCCCCCCCCCCCCCCCCCCCCCCCCCCCCCCCCCCCCCCCCCCCCCTTTTTTACTGACCCGCCCACCACCGAGATCTACACCGGCTAACGTTCGTCGGCAGCGTCAGATGTGTATAAGAGACAGGCTGGAATAGCGTTCTCTACTTTTTTACTTGCGTTGAATGTAAGCTTACAACTTCATTTCCTGATAGTGGCTGCAATGGCATTAGCAGTAACCTGTTACTCTTATCGTTTTCTATTGCAAAATGACAGGGCAAAGAGTGGGAATAAACTGGTTATCAGTAAACCAGATCCTTATATATTATACCTTGGGCTGGTGGTTTTCTTTGCTGCCATTTGTGAAGGTGGTATGTTTGACTGGAGTGGCATTTATTTTCAGGAAGTTATTAAAGTGAAGATTTTCACTTATGGTTATCTGATCTTTATGACTTTTATGGCCATGTCGAGATTTGCATCTGACCTGATCATTGTACGTATCGGTATGCCTGCAACTTATATTACGAGTGCAGTATGTATTGTGTGTGGGATTTCAATGGCTATTATTTTTCCTCATTTCTGGACAGCAATGGCTGGTTTTTCATTGGTAGGATTCGGTACCGCAGCTGTTGTTCCCATGTCTTATGCACTTGCGGGCGCATCCAGGAAATACTCTCCGGGCATGGCGATCTCTATCATCACGACCTATACCATTACAGGAATGCTACTGGGCCCGCCAATGATTGGATATCTTGCCCATGCCTTTAATTTAAGAGTATCCTTTATTGTTTTCGGTCTTTGTGGTTTAATGCTCGCTCCAATTTCGCAGTTGTTTTTTAAGTACAAGAATTCACTGGAGAAATCAGATTCATAGGTTTAAATTATTATCTTCAGTTTGCTATCTTTAAAAAAAGAGGAGTTCTTGTTTAAAATTTATATCACGAATTATAAACAAAAATAAGAGCAATACTGCATTTTGGTCGCAGAATTGCTAGCTGGACTTATATTATTTAACGTTTGATCCGTATCCTATGCCACGCTGGACAAAAATTTTACTTAAAACATTAGGCGTGATTGTCGCTTTAATTGTCGTGATCTTCACTGCTCTGGGATTTTATGTGAATTCTCATAAAAAAGAACTGTTGTCATCCATCACTAAAAAATTGAATGAAAATCTAAATGGAACTTTGACCGTGGGCGATATGGATCCCACCTTTTTCAATGGTTTTCCAGGAATTTCACTTACACTGAAAAATGTGGTGATGAAGGATCAGCAGTGGAATGTTCATAAGCATACTTTACTGGACGCAAAAAGATTCAATGTGACCGTCAATGTGATGGCCCTATTAAAAGGTACAATTGAGATTAAAAAGGTGAGTATAAATGACGCCGCAGTTTATCTTTATACAGATAGTACAGGCTACAGCAATACATCAATCTTTAAAAAGAAGAAAAAAGAAGAGCCTAAAAAAGACAATAAAGAGTCTTCTACAGAGATTCGGAAATTTACACTTGATAGGGTAAGTTTCGTTCTTGACAATCAAAAAGGGAGCAAATTGTTTCAGTTTGAGGTGAACGATCTGGATGGAAATATGGAATACCCCGATTCTGGCTGGAATGCCAGCCTTAAGTTGAAGACTTTAGTAAAAAGCCTTGCATTTAATACCCAAAAGGGCTCTTTTATTAAAGACCGCCTTTTAGACTGTCTCTTATACACATCTGACGCTGCCGACGAACGTTAGCCGGTGTAGATGTCGGTGGGCGCCGGATCATTAAAAAGGGGGGGGGGGGGGGGGGGGGGGGGGGGGGGGGGGGGGGGGGGGGGGGGG
>NZ_JAELTV010000618.1 GCF_016429005.1 Pedobacter sp. ASV19 | reverse complement strand
CCCCCCCCCCCCCCCCCCCCCCCCCCCCCCCCCCCCCCCCCCCCCCCCCCCCCCCCTTTTTACTTACCCCCCGCCCACCGCTATCTCCACCGGCTAACGTTCGTCGGCAGCGTCAGATGTCCCCCCCCCCCCCATCCCGCATCCTTCAGCATCTTTTCTCTTTTGAAATTCTCAAGATCCGCTTCTACCATTTCCTTAACTAACGCTGGGAGATCATATTTAGGTTTCCAACCAAGTTTAGTATTTGATTTTGTGGGATCTCCAATTAACAAATCAACTTCAGTAGGTCTAAAATATTTTGGATCAATAGCTACAACTTCTTTACCGATCTCCAGCTGATATTCTGGATTCACGCATGACTTAACAAAACCCTTTTCATCAACCCCGGTACCTTTAAAATCAATTTCAACACCAATTTCTTTAAATGCCATTCTTACAAATTCACGCACCGGAGTAGTTATTCCAGTAGCGATGACAAAATCTTCCGGCGCTTCCTGCTGCAAGATCAGATACATAGCCTCAACATAATCCTTTGCATGCCCCCACTCTCTTTTAGCATCTAAATTCCCAAGATAGAGTTTATCTTGCAAGCCGATTCCTATCTTAGAAACACCGCGGGTAATCTTTCTTGTAACAAATGTCTCCCCACGTAGTGGGCTTTCGTGATTAAAAAGAATTCCATTACAAGCGAACATCCCATAAGCCTCCCTGTAGTTAACAGTAATCCAATATGCATACATCTTCGCAACTGCATAAGGAGATCTTGGATAAAATGGAGTCGTTTCAGATTGAGGCACTGCTTGAACTAAGCCATATAACTCTGATGTAGAAGCTTGATAAATCTTCGTCTTTTTATTTAGTCCCAAAATTCTAACTGCCTCTAAAATCCTTAATGTACCTATACCGTCAGCATTGGCAGTATATTCAGGTGTATCGAAACTTACTTTAACATGGCTCATTGCTCCAAGATTGTAAATCTCATCAGGTTGAACCTCTTGAATGATCCGAATAAGATTAGTAGAATCACTTAAGTCTCCATAATGTAGTTTAAAATGTACATTGCTCTCATGAGGATCTTGATATAAATGATCAATACGATCCGTATTGAACAATGAGCTTCGACGTTTAATACCATGAACTTCATATCCCTTCTTTAATAAAAGATCTGCAAGATATGCCCCGTCTTGGCCAGTTATGCCAGTAATAAGTGCTTTTTTCATATATGTAAAATAAAAAATTTGTATTTAATTAAAAAAGATCTCATTTATGCGCCTTTCATGAACTGCGTAGGAAAAATTCATTTGAAATCTATTAAGTAGATATTCTGACAATTCAGTCCTTTTTTCATAGTCAAAAAATTTCTGTAAAGTTTGTTTCAGTGAATCGACATTCTTAGGTTCACAATAAAAAGGGTAATCTGGTCCAAGTAATTCAGGTATAAAACCAACACCGGTTGTTATTATAGGCAAACCAATACTCATAGCCTCCATTAAAACCAATGGCATCCCTTCATTATAAGAAGGTAGTATGATCACATCAGATTGCGCTAATTTTTGAAATTTATCAATACCAGAAATAGGCCCATTTAACTTTATTGCGGGCAAGCTTATAGCTAAAGACTCCAACTCTCCAAAGAACAAAGGATCTGTCTTATTTCCAAAACAATCCAGAGTCACTGTTTTATCACGATCTAGAATTGAAATTGCCTTTAAAAGCTCCATTATTCCTTTTTCTTTAATATAGTTCTGTCTCTTATACACATCTGACGCTGCCGACGAACGTTAGCCGGTGTAGATGTCGGTGGGGGCGGGGTGAGTGAAAGGGGGGGGGGGGGGGGGGGGGGGGGGGGGGGGGGGGGGGGGGGGGGGGGGGGGGGGGGGGGGGGG
>NZ_JAELTV010000617.1 GCF_016429005.1 Pedobacter sp. ASV19 | reverse complement strand
CCCCCCCCCCCCCCCCCCCCCCCCCCCCCCCCCCCCTCCTCAATGCCCCGGCCACCACCGAGATCTACACCGGCTAACGTTCGTCGGCAGCGTCAGATGTGTATAAGAGACAGGACCAAACCACACCAGTACATCAGTATCTGCAGACAGATTTATCAAATCTGTCTTTGTAGAAGGAATTTGACCAACAGGCTTTCTCCTTGGATGGTCCTTGAATAATTGATCGTAAATGATACCAAACATACTATATCCTTCAGTTAGATCGGGGGTGTAGTGCGTATTTTGAAATTTACCGTCTTTATAGCGTGGCGATTTTTTAAGGACATCTAAGCGCTCAGCTGAAGGAGCCTTTCCAAATTTTGGTTGTCTGATATAGAAAAAGGTGGTTATCGCCAAAAGCAATAGTATACTTAACAAGATGGTCATAATTCGTTTAATGATTTTTAAGAACCGTTTCATTCTATGATTTAATTGCACAAAGGTGGGAATTAAAACTATAGGTCGTTTTGTTGAAAGGTCCAGTTTGACTTTGTTTTAAAGCTCAAAGCCCAGACAACCTTTAATATTATACATCTTTTGACAATTATACTACGATTAAAATTTATATTTATCCAAATATGAGTCCGCATCTGTTTTTTATATTAAAACCTATAGTCCACTATAGCTTACATTTCCTGGCACCTGGATTAATAGCATTTATATTTTTCAGAAAGGAATGGAAGAAGGCCTGGTTGATCATGATTGCAACTATGATCGTAGATGCGGATCATCTGCTGGCCACCCCGATTTTTGATCCGGATAGATGCAGCATTGGTTATCATCCTTTGCATTCTTACTATGCTATTACGGTTTATTTTGTTCTGCTCTTTTTTCCTAAAACAAGGATAATTGCAGTTGGATTGCTATTTCATATGTTTACAGACTGGCAAGATTGCCAATGGTCCTTATGGTTAGGCCCACGGCTAAGTATGGGCCCACACCATGGTTAATCCAGTATATTATATAAAATGATAAAGAAATACAACATTACCAACATAAGCTGGTTTTGGTTGGTCTTTAATGGCAAGTGTTGCTTCAATAATAACCTTCGTTGTTCCACGTAAATTGGCTATCGATATCAGTTTAGCTTTTAACTGCACATCACTATCTACTAAAACCGGCTGGCCAAATTTAAAGCTCTCAATACCGTAGTTGATTTCCATTTTGATGTTGCGGACATCTGCAATCTGCTTCCATAAATAGGGTATTAAAGATAAAGTTAAATAACCATGCGCAATAGTCGCTTTAAACGGTCCTTCATTTGCAGCTTTCTCTTTATCAACATGTATCCATTGATGATCAAATGTTGCATCTGCGAATTTATTGATCTGATCCTGATCGATTTTATGCCAATTAGAAACGCCTAATTCCTGACCCAAATGCGATTGATATTCTTCGAAGTTATTGATTATTAGCATGTATTTTTGTTTCGTTATTAAAAATTACGGTAGCCCTGTGAGCTTCAGATGATGAATTTACTGAAATTAAACCAAAAAATACCTGTGGTCAGCGTATCTTTATACAATTAAAATAAAAAAAATATATGGATACTGAAAAAGCGATTCTGGCTGGTGGATGTTTTTGGGGAGTGGAAGAACTAATTCGACATTATCCCGGAGTGATCTCGACAGTTGTAGGATACACCGGAGGAGATGTTCCCAATGCTACTTACCGAAACCATGGTACACATGCTGAGGCTATTGAGATTACATTTGACCCTGCACGCTGTGTCTTATACACATCTCCGAGCCCACGAGACAGGCAGCTCTATCGCGTATGCCGTCTTCTGCTTGAAAAGGGGGGGGGGGGGGGGGGGGGGGGGGGGGGGGGGGGGGGGGGGGGGGGGGGGGGGGGGGG
>NZ_JAELTV010000616.1 GCF_016429005.1 Pedobacter sp. ASV19 | reverse complement strand
CAGCGTCAGATGTGTATAAGAGACAGTTGTTGGGCATGCCCAGGAAACCTTGCAAACAGTAACAGACAGAGGTAATGCCACAACAAACTCTCTCCAGATCGGAGGCTCATCGGTCAATGCCAATACCACTAAATTATTCATAAGAAACCCTATGGGCAAAACCTTTGCATTGAGTGCAGGGGCTAATTACGCTACAGAACAAGGATTTCATATTTACAACTGGACCGATAGGTCCAATACTCCATTATTGTCACTAAGTAATGATGGAAATCTGGAAATTGTTGGATTTCATTCCAGTAACAACGGAATAATTGATGGGCTTGTAGGTATTGGAACACCAAACCCTATATCGAAACTAGATGTAAGAGGGCCTATGGTAAAGAACAATTATGGCTTCGTAACATCAGTTGTCAATGCAATGACTACGGACGCGCCTGGAATCGGTATTGGAGGTACAATTGCTTTAGGAGGCAAGACGGGAAATGCGAATCCTGAATATGCGTTCTCTTTTTTAACTGGAGGCAAAGAAACCACAGCTTTTAATAATTATGCAGGCTATTTTGCTATTCATACGGTTTCAGGTGGCGAAAATGGAGAGGTGAACAGTGCGAATTATGAAAGATTTAGAATTGCGTCTAATGGAAACGTAAGTATCGGTACTTCTGACGCAAAAGGTTATAAGCTCGCTGTAGCCGGGAACATGATAGCGGAATCTATTATGGTAAAACTTCGAGGAGCATGGCCTGATTATGTATTTTCTAAAGATTACGTCCTTCCCTCCTTAAAAGAAACAGAAAAACATATTCATGAAAATGGCCATCTACCTGGTATTCCTTCCGCGAACGAAGTCAAATCTAATGGGGTTGATTTGGGTGAGATGAATGCAATCTTGCTAAAAAAGATAGAAGAGCTAACACTTCATTTAATTGAGCAACAAAAGCAGATAGAGGATTTACAGAAAGATCGTAGGAGTTCAATAACTAAGAAATCCAAGACAAAAAATAGGCGATAGGCACTGTTAAGTTATAGAAAATTAGACCGATAGAAAAAGTTATCAACATTTTCTTTAGTGCAGTGTGGTCGCACTGAGTTTCTTTTACTTAGTCCCAAATAATTAACGAAATCATGAAGGCAATAAAATCTACAGTCAATGAAGCAAACGTTGATTTTATTAGAAGAAAAGCCGCTTAATAAATTATTAGTTATGAAAAATTATATAAGAAGTATTATTTTGATTGCAATCCTTTCTTTTTGTCAGAGCCTATCCTTTGGGCAAAGAAAAGATCTTAGTCCTTCAATTCCGAGCCCCACAGCTGCAAGTCTAGGTGTCTATGGAGAAATGCCAGTTTCCTATTTCACAGGTATACCAAGTATTTCTCTTCCTCTCTATGAGATCAAGGGGAACAAATTGAATCTGCCTATTACCTTAAATTATTATGCTTCTGGCTTAAGGCCAGAAGTTCATCCAAGTTGGGTTGGTAATGGGTGGAGCCTTTCCGCTGGAGGAGTGATTACAAGAAAACCTAATGGGATGTTTGATGAACATAATACACCGGCAGTAGGAAAATTAGGCTATTATTTTAACTATGGGAATTTAAATAACTCCAATTGGGCGAATAATGCAGGACTGAATCAAGCTAAAGTTTATTTAAGACAGGACCAGGGGAATCAGATTTATGACATTGATGCAGAACCAGATGAATTTGATTTTAATTTCTTAGGATTCTCTGGGAAATTCTTTTTAGACCAAACTGGGAACTGGCAGGTTCAGTCTGATAAAAAGCTTAAGGTGGTTTTCTGTCTCTTATACACATCTGACGCTGCCCGACGAACGTAAAAAAAGGGGGTGGGCGGGTGGGGGGGGGGGGGGGGGGGGGGGGGGGGGGGG
>NZ_JAELTV010000615.1 GCF_016429005.1 Pedobacter sp. ASV19 | reverse complement strand
CCCCCCCCCCCCCCCCCCCCCCCCCCCCCCCCCCCCCCCCCCCCCCCCCCTTTTAGATGTGTATAAGAGACAGGTTAAAGGGTTATTAACTGCTCCGCCAGCGTTTTGAATTGAGAATCGAACCTCTGCATAATTTAACGGTGCTGAACCATATAGAGCGGCACCATCAACAGGTAGAAAACTATAGTTATTAAAAAAACCACTTCTTTGTTTGTCCCGATACAAACCACCTGCAATAAAATCAATTTTAAAATCTGCCAGTTCGGCTTTATAAGTTAAGTCCAGATATCCTGCTTTGTCTTCATCTGTATTTCTATCCCACCTGCGTGTGCTATTGTTGATCACAGTCTTACTATCCATAAAATTCACACGTGCTCCACTGAAACTAATAGTTGTATTATCTGGTACTTCATTTTTGGCAGCAGAGTATACTGCAGACCACTGAATGTTAAACTTACCATCAAAAAGTGTATGATCACCATGTAATGTACTGTTGTAAATCTGCTGTTCTGTAAAACGGGTACGTGTAGAATAACTCAACTGTGCTTTTCCTGCAGCCGGATCATAGTCGTTGGAAAAAGTTACGGATTTAGCGTCACGGGTTTGATAGTTACTTAAATTCACATAGGCATTGTATAAGCTTAGCTTGTTGTTTACATCAAAAACATAATCCACTTTGGCATGTAAGCCATATCTTTTTTGCTGTTCAGAATATTGTCTATCACTAACACTGTTTATTGTAGCAAACTTATCTATACCCACCAAGGCCGAACTGTAAAAGGTACTGTTACTGCCCCGGTAAGTATTCTGATAACTTCCCGCTACAATTACCCCCAGTTTATTATCTAAAAACCGTTGTCCAATAGATAAACCTCCTACAAGATTAGGTGCCGGGCTCTTCGATTTGTAATCCAGAGTTCCTTTTGCAAAATCATTCTGTGTAGCCTGGTAAGCTTTTCCATTCAATTCATAAGGAGATTTATGTTGAATATCTGATGCGTCAAAACTCATAAATTTTCTATCCATAAACAACTGGCTATAACCAGTGGCCAGGTTTGCATTAACCTGTAATTTAGCTGGCGCATCTTTCATAACCATATTCACTGCCCCTCCAATCGCATCACCTTCCATATTAGGTGTCAAAGTTTTATAAACCTCTAAGCGCTCCAGAAGTTCCGACGGAAAAATATCCAATGGCACATATCGGTATTTGTTGTCTGGACTTGGGATTTTAACGCCATTAACTAAGGTATAGTTATATCGTTTATCCATCCCTCTCAAAATAGCATACTGACCATCTCCATTACTATTTCGTTCAATAGAAACACCGGAAACCCGCTGAATCACATTCGCCACAGTCAAATCCGGAGACACTTCCATTGCCCGTCCGGAAACCATATTGACCAGAGGCACCGATTGCTGTTCCAACCTACGTGCTGTTTTTTCAGCAGAGCCGTCATGTCTGGCCTGGATAACCACCTCACTCAGGTCTTTTCCATTCTGTTCTTCCAGATAAATTTTAAGCTTGTCATTGTCTTCCTTTTGAATCTCAAGCTTCATCAATACCGTTTTGTATCTCAGATAAGATACCCGTAGGTTAAAATTTCCCGTTGGAACATGCTTTAGCTCAAAAGAACCATCCAGACCTGTAGAAGTAACTAAGCCAGTTTTTTCCAGCTGTATAGTCTGTCTCTTATACACATCTAAAATGGGGGGGGGGGGGGGGGGGGGGGGGGGGGGGGGGGGGGGGGGGGGGGGGGGGGGGGGGGGGGGGGGGGGGGGGGGGGGGGGGGGGGGGGGGGGGGGGGGGGGGGGGGGGGGGGGGGGGGG
>NZ_JAELTV010000614.1 GCF_016429005.1 Pedobacter sp. ASV19 | reverse complement strand
AGATGTGTATAAGAGACAGCATCAGCAGAACTGACCGCTATTATAAATTAGACCTTGGTGTAAAGGCAACGGTTTTTCAGAAGAAAGTAGATCTCTCTCTTACGGTAAATGATGTATTTTTAAGTAGTGTACCTTCCATAACAACAACCGTTAATAACATTCAGCAGAAGTTTACCAATTTCCAATTGTATAGGTACGTATTGCTGGGGCTTAGTTATCATTTTGGAAACAACGCCATGAAATCCGGAGACAGGAATTCGGGCAATGAAGATGAACGTGGCAGGTTACATTAGTGTCTGACTACGCTGATGTTCCTTTTTTTAACAATAAATCAACTTATCCACATAGTTATCCACTTATGCTGTCAGTTGTTAACATCGCGACGTAGAGGATATTTATTATGGGGCCTTATTGGATTACTCATTGTACCATTTTTGTTCTAAAATGGGCACATTGAAATTAGAGTTAGAATATTAGATCATTTGTGAACATTAATTTTAAAACGGCGGACTGTTGATAACTCTGTTAATAACCCCAGTTTTGTTTTTAGTAATAAAGTTTATCTTCTTAAAAGGAGGATTTATTTTTGGGGCCTGGCTATGAAGTTTTCAACCAATATTTCGTTATTAACATGAAAACTGTGGATAACTGCTGGTTGAATTACAAGCCAGGTCCTGTTATTGTATAATCAGGTGTGTGTTTATAAAGATGTGGATTCTAGAGTATAACAATGCTATGTTTTTTATATGTTGTACTTTATTTTCCTTGATTGTCAGTTTATTATTTGTTGTTTGTGTGTTTGATTAAATGTGGATAAGGTGTTAGTAATAGGATTAGTTATGAATTTTCTTTAGGTTATTTGTAATTTTATTGACAATGAATGTAGATGAAATCCAATATATCCATCCTGATCACATGGAAAGAATTAATAAGGCTGTTAACTTTATCAACAATCATCTTGATGGGCCGCTCTCCCTGGAACAGATAGCAGAAACCGCGAGTTATTCCCCATTTCACTTCCACAGGTTATTTAAACAAGTTATTCATGAAACCCTGAATACTTATATTATTCGTAAAAGAATAGAGAAAGCTTCCTCTGTTTTAATGAGAAGAAAGGAAGTGCCCATAAAGGATTTGTATTTAAAATATGGTTTTAACAGCAATTCCTCCTTTACCCGGGCATTTAAAAAATATTACGGTCTGAGTCCAACTGCATTTAGAAACAAAGCTCCTGATCAATTTAGCAAGATTCGTAAAACAGAAAGCAAGAATGGGCAAATAACAGTTGAATTTGAAAAAGATATTTGCAATATCAATAACCATAAAATTTGGAATGAAATGAATGCAAATATCGAGATTAAAGAAATGCCTGCTTTGCACCTAGCTTGTATATCCCACATTGGACATCTTTATTTAGACTCTACTTATGAAAAGCTCTTGAAATGGGCCAGAGAGAAAGGCTTGCTGGATAAACCTGAAGTGAAAATATTGACAATCTATCATGATAGCTTTAAAGTTACAGCTCCGGATAAAGTAAGGATGAGTGCTTGTATTGCTGTTGAAAAACCTATAAAAAGCAAGGGAGAAATTGCTGCTGCAAAAATTGAAAAAGGAAAGTTTATCGTTGGGCACTTTGAAGTTGCAGGAGAAGATTTGGGAAAGACCTGGAGCAGTTTATTTATGTGGTTGAATAAGAATGGATATAAGACAACGGAAAGGAATTGTTTTGAGATCTATCACAACGATTACAGAACACATCCGGAACGTAAATTTATACTTGATCTTTGTATCCCGATTGATTAATTGCAAGATAAAGTACCAGATTTATTTGTTCGAAATACAAGATATCAACTGATTCGTTTCTTATCTGTCTCTTATACACATCTGACGCTGCCGACGAACGTTAGCCGGTGTAGAT
>NZ_JAELTV010000613.1 GCF_016429005.1 Pedobacter sp. ASV19 | reverse complement strand
AGATGTGTATAAGAGACAGGCTCAGGCTGCTACCCATGGCCCAGAGAAAACCTTTACTATCGGTTTCAACCATGAGCCCATTCTAAATGTCTTCTCAAAAATAGAAACCATTTCTGGTTTGCATTTTTCTTATAGTCCAGCCGACATTAAAGAAGTTAATGCAATTACTTTACCCAAAAAAACCAGGAATATTATTCAGTTGCTTACAGAGTTGAGTTCAAAGTCAGGACTGAAATTTAGTCTCTCCAGAGGATTGGTTGCCGTTTTGCCCCAGCCAGTTTCTTTACTCCAAACCAACAAAGAGCCTGTCATTGTAAAAACTAAAACCGACACTTTAGTTCAGGGTATGGTTACAGATTCTTTAAAAAGAGGCTTACCTGGTGTTTCTGTCTTCATTAAAGGAAAATCTAATATTGGTACCAGTACAGATTTAAATGGAAGGTACTCTTTAAAAGTACCGCAGAATTCCATTTTGGTCTTCAAAATGGTAGGCTTTACTACAGTTGAAAAACCGGCCGACAAGCCCATTGTCAATGTCTTGCTGCATGAAGATAATTCCAACCTTGACGAAGTACAGATTGTTGCTTTCGGTACTCAGAAAAAAGAAAGTGTGGTTGGAGCAATAACAACAATTAAGCCTTCAGAACTTAAAATCCCCTCCAGTAATTTAACTGCTGCATTGCAAGGCCGCATTGCGGGTATGATTGCCTACCAGCGAAGTGGTGAGCCTGGAAAAGACAACGCAGACTTCTTTATCAGAGGCGCAGCTACTTTTGGTTATAAAAAAGACCCGCTTATCCTGATCGACGGATTAGAGCTTACCCCAACAGACCTTGCCCGGCTTCAGCCAAATGACATTGCCAGTTTCTCTGTTTTAAAAGATGCAACCTCAGCAGCAGTTTATGGAGCAAGAGGAGCAAACGGAGTCATATTAGTAACCACCAAAAGAGGGTCAGAAGGAAAAGCTGAAATTAATTTTCAATATGACAGCTCTATATCAGAGCCCACCAGGAACCTGCAACTTGCAGACCCCATTACCTATATGCGTTTACATAATGAAGCCATTACAACCCGGGATCCCTTGGGTAACCAAATGTATTCACAAAGCAAAATCGACGGAACTGTTGCCGGACTTGACCCCATAATGTATCCGGCAACTAACTGGATGGACATGCTTTTGAAAAAGCACACCTATAACTCAAAAGCAAACCTGAGTATAAAAGGTGGAGGAAAAGTTGCAACATATTATGTTACTGGCACGGTAAATCAGGATAACGGCATTTTAAAAGTAGATAAACGAAATAATTTCAACTCCAATATCAATTTAAAATCTACCTCTATCCGCTCCAACGTCGATGTGAATCTCACCAGTACCACGCAAATGGCAGTAAGACTATATGGAAATTTTGATGATTACACAGGTCCAATCAACGGAGGTAGTAATGTTTATAGCCAGATTATGAATGCAAACCCTGTTTTATTTGCGCCCTACTACCCTGTAGATGATGCTAATGTTTACACCAAGCATATTCTGTTTGGAAATACGCTGGGAAATCCAAACGACTTAAACTCCTATCGGATAAATCCATATGCTGATATGGTTAGGGGCTATAAAAACTATTCCCGTTCTTTAATGCTTGCCCAGATTGAAATCAAACAAGATCTATCTGGACTGTTATTAGATGGATTACGCGCCCGTTTAATGGCCAGTACAAACCGCAGGTCCTATTCTGTCTCTTATACACATCTAAAAGGGGGGGGGGGGGGGGGGGGGGGGGGGGGGGGGGGGGGGGGGGGGGGGGGGG
>NZ_JAELTV010000612.1 GCF_016429005.1 Pedobacter sp. ASV19 | reverse complement strand
ATGTAGATGTGCCTCTGGTTCATCAAGTATGACAAGTGTACGTTCCTCCAGGGTCTCCACTAGTCTTGTTATAGTAAGAAGTACTATTTTATGTCCAGAACTAAGCCTATTGAAGAGTTTGCCTGCAACTTCGTTTAATTCTTCCCTATCATCAGATTCAAGTGCTAAAAGAATATCCGCATCTGCAAACATAGGATCAGTTTCTAGTGCCTTAATAGCCTTCTTAAGACGTTTGAATTTTCCACCAATCTTGCAGAGGTAAGCGCTCCTGGTAAATTCGTTTTTCAGAATCGTCGTACTTTTGGGTGGAAGTATGCGCTGCTCATTTGAATCCTCTTTTTGCCTCTTCAGTCCAATATACGAATATGATATTCCATCCTTCTTGTTCCGACGTTCCGCCACTGGCTCTGTTGTGTCGAAAGCAGAAAACGTCACAGACACAAGGTTAGCAAAAAGGGTTTCTTCCCTGTAACGATCTTTCCAGTTGAATTTGCCATATTTTAACGCACTGCTCTCTAGCAGACTATTGATCATGTTATTGATCAGATATGTTTTTCCTACGCCATTACGCCCAATTAATACATGGATGTTCGACGGCGGTGTAGATCCCGGAAAAACAGAAAAGTCTAAGGTAAAAGTATTGCCTAACCTATTGGGGAACGATGTATAGGAAAAATTATAAGGCGATAGTGTTGCCATGCCTTCCGCCAGCCGTCTGAATTGGCCTTTAACAGACAGCGCCGAAACGAACCTCATTAGTGAGGAAGTTGTGACCCGCTCCTCTATCGCAATCTGGTACATATCTTCGTCGAAGGCAATATCATTTAGGGAAGAATGGATATTTTCACGAAGTTCATCGCCTAGATCCCTGATGTTCCGATAATAGGTATCGTCCTGCCCCAAAGTAAAATATGTCTTATTAAGAGCAGTAAAGGTTTTTGGAATCTTCGGTCGCCGACCAGTCATGTCAAGCTCACCAATTTTTACAGCCCCTAATGCATGCCGAACCTCTTCTTCATCGTAAAGTGTTACGGAATAAACAGTGGAAAAACTGAACCAGTCGTCCCACGACTGTGGCACAAGGTGTACCTGTGGGAAACCCAAGGATGAATCCTTTGCAAATGGATTTGTCGAAAGCGCAAAAGTGATCATTATTAGTAATAGCTCCTTGTAAATATCCAAGCCAATTATTGGAGAAACGAGAGCTTCAGAAGACTAATATAAATATTTTGGCTTCAATTTCGCAAATGCTATCCCTTTCTGGACAACACAATCCAAATAAGAGATTTTTTAACGGGCATTATTCTGTTTTAATTAATGGAATTTGAAATTCTTTTATTTAAACGTTATTACTTTGCCAACCCTTGATTGAATTTTGTTAACTTTTTTGTTAAAGTTTCTATTACCCATTTACTCACAAAAGTTATAACATTTAAAAATCCATCAAAATCATTTAAAGTAGTACTTAAGGTATAAGTTTGCGCCAATTCAATGCCATTATCACTTTCTTTGACTGCTATTATTGCGATGTCAATATCATTTGCTCCATTGCGTGCTACAAAGGTGTTCCTTATATTAATTATGCAATTATGTATATCCTTTAACTCATTATAGTTTCGAAATATAGTATTACTATCTAAAGAAACCTTACCATTTGACTGTTACTGAAACATTTAGCATAAGATAAGATGCCATTTTTAAACATTCCGTGAGATTGGATAATTTGTTCCATTTCAGTAAATGATGAATTTTTATTTAGTTCTTTAGATAACAGCAATGATTTTTCAGCATCATAAAGAAACATTCTAATATATGTCCAATTACTCAAGAATTACATTTCTTCATTGTTGAAATCAAAGTCTTTAAAATCAGTTGCTGTCTCTTATACACATCT
>NZ_JAELTV010000611.1 GCF_016429005.1 Pedobacter sp. ASV19 | reverse complement strand
CCCCCCCCCCCCCCCCCCCCCCCCCCCCCCCCCCCCCCCCCCCCCCCCCTTTTAGATGTGTATAAGAGACAGGGTATAGTCGGCCTGCAAAGTGTATTCATTATTTTTACCCGTATTGTCGCCTAAAACTGTATAATCTGGAGTATTTGGTTTCGTAAAAATGTTACTATAGTTACTGATATTTCTGCCCCTTGACAATTGTCCGGATAAAGTGAATTCCTCCCCTTCCTTTTTGGTTGTTTTCTTATAGTCCACATTCCAGTCCATATTGTTAAAACTCATGTCCATGTCCCTAGTATTTGTACTTAGAAAGTTATTATTCAGATAGATATCTGTACTTCCTGGACCTCCGTTTGAAAATCGGTTAAATTTAATATTGGTACTGATGTTATTATAAGCATTGATATCATAATCCAGTCCTGCGCTTCCATTATAACCAACTCTTGACCATTTAGAGAACCCATTTTGCGCAAGGATATTGGTTTGACCATTCTTATCAATATAAGTATTTAACATATCCACCTTTGAATTCTGAGGATAAGCCTGATTTACACCCAGACTTGTTGTAAGAGACAAACGACCAGTTTTCGCATTCAAGTTAAAAGCACCATTATTAGACCGTGTTCCTACCGAACCATTCAAGCTTCCACTTACACCTTCAGCATTCTTTTTCTTAGTAATGATGTTAACAATTCCCCCCGACCCTTCTGCATCATATTTAGCAGACGGACTGGTAATCACTTCAACACTTTTAATCTGTTCGGCCGGGATCATTTTTAAGGCATCCGCCACGCTGTTTGCCATCGTACCAGAGGGTTTTCCATTAATCAGCACCCGCACTGCTGCACCCCGCATTTGCAGGTTACCATTGATATCCACAGAAAGCATAGGAACCTTGCGCATCACATCTGTTGCGTCTCCTCCGGCATTGGTAATATCTGCTTCAGCATTGTAAACCAATTTATCAACTTTACTTTCCACCAAAGCTTTTTGTCCGCTAATCTCCACTTCTTTCAAGTTTCCCGCAGTAGGCTCCAAATAGATGGTACCCACATTCAAATCAGGCTTTTCAGGGGTGGTTTTTACCAAAATGGATTTGGTCTTATACCCCATAAAACCAATAGTCAACTTATATTGATCAGGAGCGATATTCTGGAGGGTAACCTTTCCTTTCTCATCGGTTAATCCACCGTTAACAGATTTATTGTCTTTGGCTTTCATCAGTGCAATGGTAGCATAGTCTACTGGCTTTTTAGTTGCGGAGTCAATGATCAAAGCTGTTATCCTTCCAGTCACTGTGACTTTTTTACCAGCTCCAATTCCTCCCATTGGAAATTGAGCTTTTGCAGTAGAGAGTACAGTTAAACCTATAAATAGTAAGAGTAGAATTCGTTTCATATTAATTTTTTGCGTCTTTTTTCAATTAGTCTGCACAAGGTAGATTTTGTTACAGGGGTATTAAACAGATTTCTGATGAGGCTGCAAATATAAGCGGTGAATGGCGGAAAACGAGGGGCCAAATTACAAATGGACAGAACTGATCTGTATTCCCTTTGCTTGTTCAAATACTTATGTTACTTGTACTGATAGAAAATACCCTGCACAATGGGTGTCCACAAACATGCTTTTTGATCACAACTTTTTAATGCACTATTTGCCCATGTATTACAAGTATTAAAGATATCATATGCTCCTTTAGCCTCATAAAAGGCATCATATTCCCCGTACCCTTTTTTGCCTTTTCGAACATAGATCTGTATTGGTTCTCCAGCATCATTGTAACTAAAACTCTCTTTAAGGTAACGCACCAGTTTTAGATATTGATCCTTACTCCTGTCTCTTATACACATCT
>NZ_JAELTV010000610.1 GCF_016429005.1 Pedobacter sp. ASV19 | reverse complement strand
CCCCCCCCCCCCCCCCCCCCCCCCCCCCCCCCCCCCCCCCCCCCCCCCCCCCCCCCCCCCCCCCCCCCCCCCCCCCCCCCCCCCCCCCCCCCCCCCCCCCCCCCCCCCCTTTTCCACGCCCCCCCCCCCACCGAGATCTACACCGGCTAACGTTCGTCGGCAGCGTCAGATGTGTATAAGAGACAGGTCTTGGGTATCGCGATTAATAAGAAGCAGCCTGCCAAATCTGGTTTTCGCTACCAATACCTTATCGTTTAAATAAAGAACCTGGTAGTCCAGCAGATCGGGATCTTCTGAGATGTATTCCTCTCTTCCTTCGAAAATTTTTTCCTGCGAAATTTCCCAAACCTTCTCTATTGTTGGAAAAGAATATATTTCAATACCCTCATCATAATGGGGAGCTGTTACAAATTCCATCCGGTTAGGAGCGAAATAGCCCATCACCCTATCCGTACAGGCATGTATTTCTTCAACACTGACCTCGTTATGCAAAATTTGGATGTTATATAACCTGCAATCATCCTGTCCTGCAGCTGCTTCCAGGAATACGGATTCCTGGTGTGGTGTTGCGGTAAAGGTATAATTGTATTCCTGATTACCATCTAAGTGAATATTGGTTTTTAGCTCATAATTTGCAAGATCCAATACAAAAAGCATATCATTATTGACTCCTGGTGTTATGAACAACACATATTTCCCATCACCCGTGAAAAAACAATTTGAACCAAGAAACGAATTCCAGTCATCGTGCCGATAAGTGAATTGAACCTGTCCTTCGAAATTGAAAATGGATATCGTATTGATCTGTGTAGCGGCGAAAAGCTTTCCATCTGGTGCTATGCTTAAGCGCGGCATTACGTAACTGGTTGAACGAAGGCCAATGTCCATCTTCCGTTGAAGTTGGAGCCTTTGATCAAGTCGGGCAACAACTGGACTATTTTTGAAATGAACTAATAAAAAATCATGATGCGTGGCGAATCCCTCTACCTGCAATTCCAGGTCACTGAATTGCTGTACAACCGGAAGCTCAATACGTAAAAAATCCTTCATAAAGGCGATAATAATATGGATAAAGTTAGTTTTAGTTTCTAAATATCAAAATGTTTATACGCTGCTAATTGTAAGTTTTACAAGGTTCGCTGAAATTATAGTAACAAATGGAAGTATTGCGTGATACCGGAGTTTATAATTTGAATGATCCAGTTATCACGTATTGTAAATGTGCTATGATGCGGTTAAATTAGATGAATATGGAAGAGGTAATTAAAAATTGTGATCTTATTTTAACGGAATTGAACAAATTCAGTAAAGATATGATTAATCTGGGGCCAGCTATATCCGACGACAGATTAGAGATATTTGAAAATGAACTAAACTTTGAGCTCCCAGTAGATTTTAAATACATTTTAAAACGACATAACGGTATTTCGTTGTCTGGAAATGAGATCTGTGGAATTGGTGAATCTTACGGAGGTCAATCGCTTGATAAACTATATGAATTTGAACATGATAACGGGCCAAATAAAATGCCTCTATTCTTTTTGCCATTTTCGCCGGATGGTTTCGGTAATCACTACTGCTTAAATCTGTCAAAAAACTCTAAAGGGGTATGTCCAATAGTTTTCTGGCAGCATGATTTTATTTATGAAGATTTAAACGATGTTGAGGAATGCAATGCTAACTTAACAGAATGGATAAAAGAAGTTTTGATAGAATGGACATTAGAAGATTATAGTTACGACGGCGCTAAGAAATGAAGAATAAATTATGAATTCATGTTTTAAGAAAACCGCTTTATTGTCGATTATGTCAATAACCATGCTTCTCCTAACAACTTGCCAACACAGTATAGAGCAAAAAGAGTGGGATGTTAGTAAAGGGTATGTACCCGACAGCACTACAGCTGTACAAATTGCTGAAATACTGTTCGTTCGGGTCTACGGGGAGAAGGTTCTTAAAAAGAAACCATTTGTTGCAACCTTAAAAAATGGAAA
>NZ_JAELTV010000060.1 GCF_016429005.1 Pedobacter sp. ASV19 | reverse complement strand
AGATGTGTATAAGAGACAGGCCTTGAGGAACCCTCTGCAGCTCTATTTTACAATGACCAGCAGCCGGATCAGATTTTTTACCAGGGTCTGGCATGGATCAAGCTTGGTGACCGGGACAAGGCTGGAAATATCTTTAAAAAATTAATTGCCTATGGAGAAGAACATGGCAATGACGAAGTTAAGGTAGACTACTTTGCAGTATCTCTGCCTAACCTGCTTCTATTTGAAGATGATTTATCCTTAAGAAATAAAGCGCATTGTTATTTCATGCAGGGTTTAGGTTACGTAGGTCTGGAAAAGACAGCAGAAGCCAGAACCTTTTTATCGAAGGTACTTCAACTGGATGCAGAACACCAGGGTGCGAAAACGCATATAGATATGCTGGTCTGATTATAATTTAAACCACATCAACAGGTAAAGCATCAGTCCCAATCTGCTTCTTAAAATTTTCAAAGCTCTTTTGATCTGCGTGCTTACCGTCTGTTCCGATATCCCCAACTGGGCCGCAATTTCTTTGTGGCTCAGATTGGATACCCGGCTCATTAGAAACACTTCCCTCATTTTCTCCGGCAGACCTGCAATTTCCTTATCTATAACAAACTGTAATTGCTTTTCCCTGATCGGATAGTCTGTGGTACCTTCCCAGTCCTGGGCAAAACGACTCAAAGAAACAAAATACCTGGACTGAACGTCTTTATGACCGACCAGGTCCAGGACCTTGTGTCGGACAGCCATCATGAGGTAGCCACCAAGATTGGTTTCTGGATTGATCTGTTCCCGTTTAGTCCAGAGCCCGGCAAATACATCCTGCACGATATCCCTGGCTTCTTCCCTGTCCCGGATCTTCTTATAAACATGAGAAAATAATAAGCCTTTATACTTGGCAAAGATCTGGGCAAAAGCCATGGTGTCCCCTTGCTTTAAAAGTCCTGTTAATTCGCTGTCACTAAGTGTGCTGTAAGAAGTCATTTGGTTAGCCGGTTATTTAAAGATACTCAATTATCCTCCAATGTTAAATAATATAATTCAATGTGAGGTAATTAAACATTTAACCTATTGGTAAATATATAACATATACAGAAAACAACCAAAACTTTGTTTTGCCAAAAATATCAAAAATATGAGTCCTGATTTCCATCCGGTTTTTACATTCCATGAACCATCACTCTATATACCTCAACCTTTGTTCGGATAATGCTCAATGAAAGCTCCATAAGAGGGGGCTTCTATTGAATAAAGGATGAAGAAACGCAAATTTACTGAACAACTATACTGCTCTGAGGTTTAAAGATGCCCTTATCAGCTAAAGGCCTGTGTATCCATTTTGGTACACTTAATTTTGACATTAAAATTCAGGTTTCAAAATTTTATTAAATTTTACAAACACCTAAAAAACAATAACTTATATACAAAAACACAGCCGGTTATTTGGCTAAACATCTTTTAAAGGATTGGTTTTTGTTTAAGATATCGTACATACTATTAGACGGTATACACAAAAACTATCAAAAAATACCTTATGAAAAAACTATCATTCATGAAAACTTTGCTGGCGGGAGCCGCAGTTTTGACCATTGCTGTATCGTTTACCTCTTGCAAAAAGAACGACGTAGATGAATCCGGATCAGCTAATCTTAAAATTGTAAACGCCTCTCCATCGTCTTCAGCACAATCCTTTTACCTGGCCAATAACGTGGTGGTACAGGGCGGGCTAAATTTCGGAGATGCCAAGGGCTACATCGCTGCCAATTCAGGCAATAATCTGGAAGCGCAATTTCGTAATGAAGGTTCTTCAACAGCTTTTGCAACGGGAAAATTCAATTTTAACAATGGCAGCAGCTATACCGTGTTTCTGGCGGGAGACGGACAGTCTGCAAGGGTAAAATTATTCCCTGACGATTTATCTCCGGTAGAAGGAAAAGCAAAAGTGAGATTTGTGCATTTAAGTGATGCTGCTCCGGCAAACATCGACATCAGAAAGGCAAGCGGAGATAATCTGATCGTCAACCTGGCACATGACAATGCGAGTAATTATGTATCTCTTGATCCGGGCATCTTATCCTTGCAGGTTTTTGCAACCGGGCAAAGTGCAAGTCTTGGAAATTTTGATCTGAGTGCATTTGCTGCCGGCAAGATTTACACGGTGTATATTACCGGCTCAACAACCAGCACAATCACTGTACATCAGATTGTACATAACTAAAGTTTATTACAGGAGAGATTTGTTTAGATATTGATTTCTTTACAGATCTCTCCTATCGTCGAGATGACGCCGGGCCAAGGAGAAATGCGGGCAAGGAAGGAGGTTATATTTTGGCTAGCTTAATCGCGTACCTGATCTTTTCATCCAGGTCACCAGCAGCTTGTTCCAGCATCCCTAAACATTCAGGCAAGTCAGTATCGCCTGCTTTGAGTAATTCGACCAGGCCCAGTATACTCACCAGAGGTCCTCTAAGCTCATGAGATTGAATATGCGCTATCTCCCTTAAGGACTCATTCTGTTGTATAATCACCTGCTCTTGCGCCTTATGCTGAGAGATATTAGAGGCATTGATCAGCAGACCTATAATTCTTTGGTCCGAATCCCTTACTGGGTCATAACAGACTTCTAAAAAAATAGACTCTTCATCATATTCGATTTCCTGCTCCATTCTCACTCTATTTCCAAGTAACGCTTTCTTACAGCTTAGATAAAACAGCTCCCGGGTTTGTGGTCTAAGCAGATCCAGCATATAAGCCCCACGATAAATTTCAATACCGCTAACGCTTTTAAAAAAGGCAGCACATGTTTTATTGTAATCAAGGACCTTAATGTCCGTATCGAGTAACAAATGAATACCCGATGAACTTTCAAAGAAAGCCCGTTGCTGTGTTTTTACTTCTTTGATACGTTCCATTTCAAGAATCCTGACAATCTGCCTGCTCAAGAGTTCCATGGTTTCGATTTGTTTGGGAACCACCCTTCCCCGCCTGGTATCCATGACGCTTAAAGTGCCAACAATAAAATCTCCACCTGATATAATCGGTACGCTTGCGAATAAGCTAACGCCTTTTGGCCAAACCTCATTTTCAGGGATGCCGACTTGTGCTTTGATATAGTCCTCTTCACCACGACGTAAACTCAAACAAGCGAATTTAGTTTCGCATACCTCGGCACATAAAGCCACCAATCCCTGTATATCCAGTTCATGATAGCGTTCCATTTGCTTCGTTATATCTGGTCTTTTGCGTTGATTCATAGTCTTGCTTTTAACGTTTAAAGCAATTCATAGCAAATATAGTGGGCAGAACATCTTATTACGTTATCTGAGTGGTTCAGTTCTTTACATTGAACAAACTGAACAAGCGAGTTTAATAGGCATTATCTTCACCCTTCATCAAATTAATGATGGTCATAAATACAATTTTCACATCAAACATGGCCGTCCAGTTCTCCAGGTAGTAAATATCCAACTTTACCCGGTTTTCCATAGCCTGTCTATCTTTGGTTTCTCCCCTGAATCCGTTTACCTGCGCCAGTCCTGTAATCCCTGGCTTTAAAAATTGGCGCACCATGTACTGGCTAATAATCTCTTTATATTCTTGTGTATGTTTCAACATATGCGGACGCGGTCCAACCACACTCATATTTCCTATGAAAACATTAAAAAACTGTGGAAGTTCATCCATACTTGTACGTCTCAAAAGCCTCCCTAAGGGAGTAATCCGGTCATCTTCTTTAGAAGCCTGGTGTACATCAGACCTATCATTTACCTTCATACTTCTGAATTTATAACACCAGAAAGTTTCATCGTTCCTGCCTGTTCTTTTTTGTTTAAATAATACCGGACCCTTACTTTGTAATTTAATCAGGATGGCCAGCAATGGGAACAACCAGCTCAGAATAAAAATAATAACCAGTGTACTGAACATCAGATCAAATAAGCGTTTTTTAAACCTGCTGCCCATTTCCTCCAGTGGTTCATGCCTTAAAGTAATCATTGGAAACTCGCCGCCCAGATTAGTCACGGTATAAGGTGAACCCAGGGCCGCCTCAAAATCTGGTATAAATTTTAAACGTATACATTGGCGTTCAGCCTCCTCTATCAAAGGAACAACCTCTGGCATTCTTTCCAGTTTTATTGCAACATAAATATCCATTACGCCCAAGCAGGCCACTTCAGCCAGTCTGGAGGAAATGGCCGTGGTACCTGTTCCAGGTGTACTGTACATCAGATTGTCATCGCATACCGTACCGTAAAAATGGATATTTTCCTGCTTTTTAAAATAGGCGGCGATGCGCTCCGCAGTAAGATTTGAGCCCATTACAGCTACTTTCTTGGCCATCTTAAACTTATCCAGAAAGCGATACTGGATCATGGTACCCAAAAATCTGTTCAGGATAAATGAAAATGCCAGAATGGTATAGAAAACAACTAAAAAGGTTTTGGAAAAGTTCATGTTCTTGGCCAGCATCAGATACGCGGTAAACAATAGCATATGTAAAGCTATACTTCTCCATGTTCCACGATATATACTTTCGAGCCTGCGGGTTCCATTAAAATTGTACAAACCAAAAACTGCTGTATTAAACAGCCAGGTTAGATTACAGACCACGATATAATGCTGAGACAATTCTGCAGATACGGTTTTGCCTAACAATACGGCAATTTTAAAAGCGACCAGATAAACCAGATTCAACATAATCAGGTCAGTGACCATTAATACGTACCTTAACAAGTAGATATATCGCGTCTGCATAAATTTGTGCTCTTGGAACTATGGCTTAAAGACTGCAAAAACTAATCCGCACAAGCATTAAAGACTGATAATGAACAAAATGAATAATTATACCTTACATATTACCTGCTGAATATTTGATGCAAAATCTGATCTTTATTCAAGTTCGTCGCAGCAAATTCTCTGGCTCTTTTTCTTTCCAGTGTGTAGTCCTTGCTGCAACAGTCTAAAATGGCCTTTTTTAATTCGGTTTCGTCTTCAGGCGGAATGACTACACCAATATTATACTGGGTGATCACATCATATAAAGATGTATCTTCATTTGCAGTAACCAACACCAAGCCTCCAACAGCTAAAATGGTGGTCAGTTTAGATGGCATCACTAAATCGCTTGCATCTTTCTTTTGCAATACCAGGTGCACAGTTGCAATATTTAAAAAGTCATTGAAGACCTCTTTCTTCTGTAAAGGAAAGAAGCATACATTTTCAAGGTCATCTGCCGCCTGTACCAAATGATCTTTATAAGGTCCAGTGCCACAAATGAGCAACCGGATCTTTGGATAGGATTGCAATTCTCTGGCTACCCGGATCAAAGCATCCAGGCCTTGTTTTTCGCCGATGCTTCCAGAATACAGGACCAACTGATCTTCCGGCTGAAATCCCCATCGGCTTTTTAATGAACCTGAATGATCAACCGGAAAATAGAACTCTGTATCTACCCAGTTTGGAAACAGCATCACCTGATGCTGAACTTTCGCCAGTAATTTTTTACGCATTCCCTCTGAAATGGTACTAACCACATCTGATTTTTTTAAGATTCGCTTTTCCAAAGCAAATAAGATGGAAAAGATCCAATCTGGTTTAAGCATTTTCAGTTCCTTTGCAGCATCAATCTGTAAATCCTGAACATGATAATGTACAGGTGTACCTTTAAAAAAGCGATAGAACAAGCCTAAGAAACCAAGATGAAATGGCGGTGCAACAATCATACACAGATCATATTTCTTTTTGAAAAGCAAGCGGCAAACAACCAAAAAAGCGCTTAGAAAAAATGTGGCTTCATGAATCATCCTTTTCATACCACCAGGTTTGGCCGGAACATACAACGGGCAGCGATAAATGCTCAGCAGCGGGCTTCGGGATTCTTTGCGATAAAAGAAATTTCGGTAGGGTTTTTCTACCTTCCAGTCCGGATAATAGGGAAAAGCAGTGATCATTGTGGTTTCGCAGCCCTGCTCTCCCAGCCATTCCAACATTTCTCCGGTATAACGCCCGATTCCAGTCAGTTCGGGAAGACAATTGATACCAATAACCAGCACACGTTTCTTCATAGGTTCCACCTTTCCTTTACAAATACGACCGGATTGCCCTTATAAATACCATTATCATCCAGGCTCTGTGACACCACTGCCCCGGCACAAACTACCGTATCCACACCTATAGTTATTCCGGGTCCAATAAAACAACCCGCCCCAATCCAGCATCCATCTTTTAAAATGACTGGTCCGTTTTTATATTCCATGGTACTGATCTTATAATTGTGATTGCCTCCGCAAATAAAGGCTCGCTGGGAAATACAAACATTATTTCCGATACTGATGGGTTCAAAATTTAAGATACAAACTTCCTCTCCCAGCCAAACGGCCTCACCTATGCTCAGTTTCCATGGAAAATGAATATTTACCCTGGGCTTAATAACCAGATAGCGGTTTACCTTCGCGCCGAATAAACGAAGCAACACGGCTTTCCATGCACTCGGGAATGGAAATGCACTTAAAAAAAAGACCATTTTGACCAGGTACCAGCAAATTTCTTTGAGTTTGGATGCTCCTCTTGTCATGCCGACCTTTGGATCGAAATCATGTAAATTCACCCTGGATTCAGGACTTTTCATAGACTGGACCGATTAAAATGTGATTCAATAGATTACCTGCGCTATTTTCAGAGTAATGCTTAGCATAGCAACGGCCCGCATTAAACCCCATCATCTCCCTCTTTTGTGGTTCTGTTTCCAGCCACTGTTCCAGCTGTTTGATCAGGCCTTCCAGGTGATCTGTTCCGATGAGGCCTGCTCCTTCCATTTCTATTTCCTGGTAAATGTTGACCTGGTTGGAAATGAGCACTGGTTTACCGCAGGCCAGCGCTTCAACCACTGCAATGCCAAAATTTTCCTGGTGGCTGGGCAAAACAAAGGCTTCACAATTATAGAAAGCGCCCCATTTGGCCAGGCCTTCCAGCATTCCGGAAAAATATATAGTGGATGTTTTCTCTGCCAACTGCTGCATTTCCCTTCCATAAGGCGTATCCAATCCAGGTCCTGCTATCAGTAATAAAGGCAAATTCTCCCCGGACGAGCACAGGCTCTGATAAGCCGTAATGAGCAAATCCAGTCCCTTCTTCGGGTGAATCCTGCTTAGGAACAGGAGATAAGGAATTCCAGCAAGCTCCGGACAGATCTTAAAAAAATGCTTCCCCATATCCATTGTAAAAACAGGTGGTTGCTGCACACCTAAACCAATTACATGTTCCTTTTTTGGAAGATAAGGCTGGAAGTTTTCTCTGGCCAGTTGTTTCTCCGTTTCGCAGGTAAACAATACACCATCTGCCGAATTGACCAGTTGCTTTTCTGTAAATTTCCAGAACAAGAGATTCCTCATCGCTTTTAACCTTCGGCCTTTTGCACGTTGAAAATAAGGATCCAGCATCCCATGGGGCATCACAAACAAACGGACCGATGCCGTCTGGACCTTCTTCCAGGACTTGTATACTGCGAAACTTTGATACTGCCATAATCCATGGACCAGGATGCTGCTGTAACGCTTCAAGTTTCGGTCCAGCCAGGAGCGCAATTCTCCATGGTAATTCCAGGCCGTTGTTCCCTTTCCCAAGGCATGAATTTTAAAGTTATTCTCAAATAAATAACTGGCATCGGCAGGGTCCAGGCAGACCACTTCGTGCTGCAGGTCTGGACCGGACGCATATCGGATCATATTTCTGACGGCTTGACTTAAGCCTCCGGCTTTTGGATCCAGGGTGGGTAAAACGTGTAAAATTAACATAGGTAGGATGATTTAAATGTTTTTCACAGTATGGTATAGGTGGTAGTACTGACTGGCAATTTCATCCGGATCAAAACGGGTTTTGTTCTTTCTTCCTTTTTCCAGGAGCGATTCCCTGTAGTTATCGTCTTCGATTACTTTAAGAATGCCAGCTTTGATTGATTCAACCTGGTAAGGATCTACCAGACAAGCGGCATCGGCAGCTACCTCCGGCATCGAAGAAATGGAGCTGGTGACCACGACACGTTCCACAGCATTGGCCTCTACAATGGGCATCCCAAAGCCTTCGAATGTAGATACAAAGGCAAGGATATCGCATTCCTTGTATTTCTCCAGTAAACGTTCGTTAGAAATATTATACTCATTGCTGTAGTCGGTCTCGTGGCTACGCAATGCCTCCAGGTATTCTTCATTCAGTTTTCCTACGATCGTGAGGTGGCAGGAAATTCCTTTCAAAGCTTCTATGAGCCGGAGCAGGTTTTTATTGGCTCCTGTGCCTATATGCAGGATGACCGGTTTTGCCTTGTTAAAGGGCTTGGGAAATGGTGTATAAAGAGGATCAATCGCTACCGGAATCACTTTAATCTTTTCTGGCCGGCAGCCTGTATAGGCAATAATTTCCTGCTTGGTCACTTCTGAAATTGCGGTCACTACAGCCGCTTTCTTCACTGGTGCACTGAGGTACAGCCATTTCACTATTTTTTTGGCCAGGCCTGTTTTCCGGGGCATCATACCGCAATCCAGAACGGTAAGCACCACCCTCTTTCTCCTCATCAGCAGGTCTAAAAAATGGATCTCCCCTGTAATGTGGTTCACATCTTTACCTTGCCTGAAAGCGGCTTCTGCAATATTGACCAATTTGGTATAATAACCATCATTATAGCATTTGCAGATGTATACCCGGGCATTAATCCGGTCTGCAAGTCTCTTTCTGATGTCTTCAAAAATATATTCCACGCTAAAGCTAAACCCCTTGCGCGGCCGCCTTTGAAAATAATTGACTTTAATCCTTTCCATTTGCCATTTCCTCCTCTATTAAGGTTTTCAAAACATCGTAAAAGGACAGGTCGTAGGTCCAGCCCAGCTGTATTTTTGATTTAGAATTATCTCCATAGATATCTTCTATTTCTGTAGGCCTGAATAATTTTTCGTCAATGACCAGCCGGTCCATCGAAACATCCAGTTCCTTAAACACGCATTCTATAACCGACCTGAGTGTTACAGAACGGTTGGAGCAGATCAGATAATCATCCGGCTGATCCTGCTGTAACATGAGGTACATGGCCTCCACGTATTTAGGTGCCCAGCCGAAATCTCTTTTGATGTCTATATTACCCACTTCCAGGGTTTCAGCATGACCTTTTTTAATCTTAATGGCCTGTAAGATGACCTTCTTGACAAAGAAATTCTCACTCCTGAGGTAAGATTCATGGTTAAACAAAAATCCACTGCAGCCAAATAAGCCATAAGATTCCCTGTAATTTTTGGTGATCCAATGTGCAGAGGCTTTTGAAATGCTATAGGGACTGATGGGATTGATGTAGGTGGTTTCTTTGATGGGCAGTTCAGAATCGCCGAAAACTTCACTACTGGATGCCTGGTAAAATTTGGCCGGCGAGTCCAGCATTCTTAAGGCTTCGAGGATATTCAGTACAGAAACGACATTAAACTGAATGGTTCCAATGGGTTGCCTGAAAGACAGGGAAACAGAACTTTGTGCGGCCAGGTTATAGATCTCGTCGGGCTTATATTCTTTAATGGTGGCCATCACCTGCGAGAGGTCGGCAAGGTCACATTCCACCAGCTCTACCTGATCCTGAATACCCAGGTATTTAAGGCCTTTCCGGTTGATGGTATGATAACTTCTGATCAGTCCAACGACCTTATAGTTCTTCTGGCACAACAATGCCGCCAAATAAGCACCGTCCTGTCCGGTGATGCCGGTAATAATTGCTGTTTTCATAGATGATCTGTTTCTGTATGATGGTGCATAGCGGCTATGATAAGTCCCCCTGCAAGTACACTAAAACCCAGGGCAGTAGGCTGCGCCCATTGTCCCTGAGGGATTACGGTTAAGCCAAAACTGAGCAGCATCCATGGGAGCATTTGCCCGTTTTGTAAATTCTTAACGGCGTGAATGCTCATTTTGAGGGTTAAGCCCAGGCGTACCAGAATGACTCCTATGCCCATTAATGCCCCGAGTTCGCCGATCTGCCTGTTCCATTCTTCTTCAGAGACGAGAAATTTTCGGTCTCCGGTGAGCAGCGCACTGCCCACATTCGTCCCCAAGCCTACTCCATGTCCGAAGAAGGGTTGATCAAGAGAGGTCGCAATGGCCGTAGCCATCCAGCCAAAGTAACGGTTTCCGAAAGTTCCTCTTAGCCCCCCTTCGGTGGTACTGGCATTGGTAAACCGCTGCGTGAGTACTTTGGTGGCCGTTTGAAAGAAATTAAAATTACTCAACACAGCAAGCATAATAACAATTCCAATCCCGGCAAGCACCACCCGGATGAAATTCTCTGGCTTTCTAAGCACAGTGACCAAAGCAAAGAAAACGACAATAATGATGGTGAAGCCCAGGGTACGGCTAATAGACAAAGGGATCACCGCAATAAGCGCCAGGGTGGCACCACACAGGGCGAGTTTATTTACACCTGTTGGGTTGAGCCAGAAATACAGAATAAAACTTCCGGTAAGGCCATAAAAAAGGTGGATGCCATTGGTAAAAGAAAAGGTTCCCGGAGGTCTCAAATAGCCCATAGCCCCACTAAACCCTGCTCCTGAACTGTCGCCGCCCACACCTCTGTTTACAAATGCAGATTGCGGGCTATAGAACTGCAAGGCGACCAGTAAGGCCATAGGGATAGAGACCCAGAGTAAAAATTTACCGATCTGGATGACATCCTCTTTATCCAATGTTCTTCCGATAACAAAGATTAATGGAAAATGGAGCAGGAATATCCTTGCCCCAAACAGGGCAACAAAGAGGTTACCATGCCCGAAGATCAGTGCAGTGAAGATGGACAGAGCTCCTATAAGGACCATGATTTTGAGCAATATGGAAGAAGGGATCAGATTTCTGTTCCAGGCCATCCATAGCAGCAGAACCGCAAGCGGATCCCTGACGATCAGCAATGGAGATGCCAGCCCAGGCAAAACCCATTTGCGCAGGGCTCCTTCAAAAATGAGCAGCAGCAGGTACAACCAAATCCCCCGTTTTAACCAGAGGTTCGGATCTTTATTTGAGTGTGAAGAGTCGTTATACCTCATCGATCAGTTGTTTAATGATATGATCTGCATATTTTTCCCAGGTGTAGAGGGCGGCATGCTCAGCTGCTCGTTTGCCCATTTCCCGGGTTTGTTCTCTATTGTCTATATACCATTGTAGTTTCTCCGCGATGGCTTCGGGACTGCGGATGGGCACGCAAAACCCGGTTTGTCCTTCCAGCACCAAATCTGAACCACCGGTATTGGGCGTGATGAGCAATGGCAATCCCTGGCTCATCGCTTCCTGCATGACCAATGCTCTTCCTTCTACTATAGAGGGAAGACAGAATACATCACAGCTTTGCATCAGTTTCAAAACTTCTTCATGTGGCCGGCTGCTTTCGTACGTAAAATCTGTCATCTGTGTTTTATAAAAGCTTAGAGGAGTTTGCGGTGACCCCATCACCACCAGCTCCACCTGCCCCGGTGGTAACATCTTCACTGCAGCAAAAAGATCTGCAAGCCCTTTTCGTTGCCCCATAGATCCCACGAAGAGTATCCTTAGAGGCCGGCCAAAAGATTTGCCCCGTTGAAGTTGTACGGGCTTTGGCGATCCGAAGGGCGAAACGATAATTTTCTTTCCAGCAGTCCATTCAGGAAGAGAATCTCTAACGAAATCACCTGGTACAACGACAACGTCGGCCAGTTCAAGCTCCCGTTTTTTACGTTGTAACTTGGCTTCAGAATCATAAATTCCTCCGCCCAGAGTGGCTGCCCATGCTGGCCATCGTGTGGCTTCTTCTTCCATTAATTTCCTTCCGGTTTCCCAATAGGCAATAGGCAGGTCATAAACGCAGGTGAGCCCTAGTTTTTTTGCTGCTGTAAAGGTTTCCAGTGCGGCATCTTCATAGGCATAAACGGCATGTATTTCAGATGTTGAAACCAGTTTAGCTAAGGCAGTGGCAACCGATTTATCCAGATCCTGGTATACCCGATCTAAAGATGCAAAGCCATTTTCATGTCGTACAAAATGTTTCAACCCGAATTTTGGAAGTACATTCCTCCAGAGCTCCAGGAAAGGACGGGTATGGATATACTTTGATTCCAGGTCATAGGCCCGTCTGGACAACTCTGTTCTCCAGGATCCGGGCAGTTTGCGTATCCAGCTCGTCTCAGTTGTCAAAGCAACCGTGGTATAAAAGCCAGCCAGCAAGCCCTCTTCGCGGAGCGTCTGAAGCAGCGCTCTCACAAATTGGTTACCGGTAGGATGTGACATCAGGATCTTCATAATTTTAACCTATTAACCAGGCCCTGTTCTCCGCAAGGAATTCACAGGGGTTATAGTTCAACTCTTCAATTCTCTTTTTAGAGATCGGACTTGCAGGCGTTCCGGTTACAACATGATAGGGAGCGACATCTTTGGTCACTACCGCCCTGGCTCCTACAACCGCTCCTTTTCCAATGCTGATCCCCGGCAGGAGCATCGCTCCTGTCCCGATCCAGACGTAATCTCCTATCGTGATTTTACCTTTTACGTGTCTCCATCCGGGATCGTTCAGATCATGAGAAGCGGTGAGGATCTCCACGCCGTCATTGATACAAACCCGTTCGCCAATTTGGACCTCCTCGTGTAATGCAATATGGACGCGGCCCAGAAAGCTGAGTTTCCCAACTTTCAGGTTGCGTTTGTGGCCTTCTATTCTCACCAGGCCAATTTCTGCGAGCGGGTGAATTTCTGCCCCCTTTAGCCCCAGGAGAAACCGCTTCCAGTTTCTTCCCAGCACAGACGGGAAGAGCAAAAATCTTTTTGCCCAGGCGCGGTAAAACAGTGGAGAGCTGAGCGGGAACCTGGCCCGCTTGTTCCATAAATATCTTAAGCTAGCCATAGGATTTCGCGTTGGAGAGGTTTGCAATAAATTGTTCTGAAACCGATCTGACTGAAGCATTGATGGAGAAATCGGGTTGCGTCTGGAAAAACCGGGCCAGCTTGCCCCTTTCATAAACCGGTATATGAAGTGGATTTGGTTGGTGAACAGGTCCCAACGGTTGCCATTCCCGGGCAACACAAATCACATGAATTCCATGGGCCATCATTGCTGCGACAGCGCCACTTTTTTCTGCAAGCAGAATGGGCGTAGTAAATAGTCCGAACCAAAGCTCTGTAAGTAATTTCGAAAGCTGGGTATTGTCCAGCTCCCCTGAAATGGTCACAGGTAATCCGGCCTGTTCCCAGTCTTTAACTACATTTCTTTGTTCTGGGCCGTTTCTGCCAGCCACAATAAGTTTTAGGTTTTTATGGTTTCGTTTTGCATAATCCGCAGCTTCTGCCGCAAAGGCTTTAATGGGTGCTCCAGAATGTATGCCTCCAAAAAGAACGATACAAAGCTCATCCACCAGGGTATAATCCTGCTTCATTTTTTGACTGATGCGATAAGGGTCTACAACAGGAATATTAGAGAAAAGAGGAAGTTTCTGAACTGTATCCGTCAGTTTTTTCAGTTCGCAGAGATAAACAGAGCAATGGGTGTGTACCAGAACAGGCTTTAGTTTTCTGAGTAACCCTTTGATCAACCGCCGTTGTGCCATGCCCAGCAGCTGGTGCTTTACAGGACTCTGCCTATCCATTCCGATCCAGAGTTCGTGAAACATAATGTGCCATTTCAGGTCTTTTCCTAGCTGCTTCAGAATTCCAGACAACTGATAAGGCAAGCCTTTAGGATGAAATGAAAAAGGAACAAACTGAAGGCTCATAAAATCCGGATCTATGGCGCGAATAAAGGAACTTGCTTTGGCCACTTTTTCTTTTGCAGATAAATCGGCCGGAAGCCTCAGCTCAAGAGGTTCACCATTGCCCAGCGGTATCAGAGATTGAAAAGTATACCTTATAAAAGGATCATTTAATGCAAGAGCCCATATCTGGTGACCATTTTTGATCAGTTCTTTGCTCAGCTTCCTCACATAATCTCCTACGCCATCTTTCCCGGGTTCCAGGCCTCCACATACAAAAACAATCCTCATTGCTTCCTCCTCTCTCCGATTTTATATGCCGGAACACCCGCCCATATTTCCATCGGCATTACCGTTTTTGTGACAACTGCTCCGGCGCCAATCACGGCACCATCTCCTATCTTTACGCCTTTTAAAACCACCACATTACAGCCCAGCCAAACATCTTCGCCAATGGAAATCGGCGCTGCCGGGCAATCCTGTTCACGCATAGGTGATCCAGGTTCAATTCCATGGTTGTGGTCTATAAACCGGCATCCGGAGGCAATTAAAGAATGATCTCCAATGCAGATGTGGCTGGTAATATTGAATTCACAATCCGATCCGATAAACACGTGATTGCCGATCAGCATAGAAGGGCCTGGTTTCCAGACCCCATCATATTTAAAACGAATGCCTGTTTCCAGTTTACAGGCATTACCCAATGCGACCTGATGCGGCCAGTTCACCTTTATAGGGGGCAACAGCGTTTTTGAACCAATCTGCATGCCCTGCAGCCGGTACCAGGATTTTCTAATCCAGGCGCCAAAAACAGCAATCAGTCTGAACTTCAAAATAAAAAAGGCTTGATGGATGCTCTTGTTTCCTTCCATAATTTTTATCTATTGAAACAGTCTTTTATATTTTGTCTGGTAGCTGAGGTCCTTTCGCCGGGACCGGAGTAATTTTGCCGGCACCCCTCCCACAATTGAATAGGCCGCAACATCCTTGGTGACTACGGCACCTGCTGCTATTAAAGCTCCATAACCTATGGTCACCCCAGGCAGTATGGTGGCCCGGGTTCCGATCCATACGAAATCCTCTATATGAACAGGCTTTTCTCTTCCCTTAAAATCAGCTGCTTCTGTATCATGATCAGCGGTAAGAATGAGTACTTCCTGCGAAATTGACACGTTTTCGCCGATGCTGATTCCTCCGCGGTTATCGAGCCTGCACTTCTGATTGATCACCGAATTGGCACCAACACTTAGGTTCCTGGCACAATCAAAACTGCAATGCATAAAAATAGAGCAACCAGGCCCCAGGTTCAGATGCATCACTTTACGGTAATAAAAATTCCTGATCCGCTGAGACGGAAAACCTGCAATCCATTCATTGCAGAGATATAGTCTCAACTCAGAAAGCAGCCCTTTAAACCTAAATTTATTCTCCCGCTGCTCCATAAACTGATTTGAGTTGAAAACTTCGATACAGAAAATAACCGCAGTATAAAATCAGGCCGACCAATGCACTGATGATAGAAAGAACCAGAACGTTGGTTAACAGCCTGAGATTTATGAAACAGATGAGCAATACCTGGGCGAAGATGCTGACCGAGATGTGCAGCACAGGCGAAATGGCCCATCCTCTGGCTACGGAAAGGTAATTCGCGATACCCGACATTAAAACGATACATCCGGATAGGGTAACCAATAACAAGGGTATTTCCAGATGCTGATATTTTTTTCCGAGAATATAAAGCACGGGGCCAGGAAAAAAATAGACGACACTACAAGCTACTGCACTGATGAGCAGCAAGAGTAAAAGGATCTGAAAAAATCTCATGATCAGCAGGCCTGGTTGTTCCGGTAACCGGGCAAAACGGGGTATCACCAGCGTGGAAAACATAACTGTAACGATACTGAGTAACCCGGCAATTTTTTCTAATGCGCCAACTTGCGCGATAGATTCGGTATTGCCAAAAATAGAAATCAGCCATATAGTGATTTGACTGGAAGCGCAATAATAAATAGTGCTGGGAATGGTTCTCTTCAGCATTTGCTGAATATCCCTGCGAACCGCCCGGTCTTCTTTCTGTTGAAGATCGGTAAACTTCAGTGCGATCTTTTTTAATTTGATATTGGCCCACAACCTGGTCACCCCACCGGCCAGCATAGCGACGATGGTAAAGGGAAAGAACAGGAGTGCACTTAGTAAAAGAACAAAGCGGGTGCAGTTTGCAAAAACCTGATTCTTTTGCAGGGCATTAATGTCTTGATTGAGTTTTAAAGGCACTTCGAACAAGGTATCGGATAAGGCAGCGTAAAAAGCAGGGATCATCGAAACGGCTATTCCCAGTGCCATCAGCCATGAAGCTCCATGGTGCAGGAGTAGATAAATCAATATTGGTGTACTAACGAGAAGTGTCAAGAGCGCAAATCTTTGCCGCAAATGAATGCCGGTAATGATCACCTGCCCCAGCTTCTTTGGATCCTGCCAGACTTTTCCACCTGCAGCGAGGGTACCTGCGCCTATTCCACTGTCGGCCAAAACAGTTACTGTAGCCAGCATCGTATTGGCTAACGTGTACAGGGCATATTCCTTGGTAGGCAGCAGGCGGATAATTAAAATACCGCTGATCAGCCCTAAAGCTTGCACCAGTAACTGGGCTAAACCGGTAACAGAGATGAGCCTTCCCCACTCCAGCAGCCTGGAATAGTAAGTACGTACAGGGATTTTACTGCTCATCGTTTTCATTTAGCTTTTTTTAAACCATTTTAAAAATGAACCCCGTTTGGTGTTCTTTTCTTCATAACCGTATCCATAGCCGTAACCATATCCATAACCGTAGGTCTGGGTGTATTTAATGTCATTAACCAGAATGGCGATGTTTTTCATCTTCTGACTGGTATAAATTTCCTGAGGGATATTGAGCTGATCTTTGTAGGTGCAGGCTTGTCTGACCACGTATAGATTAAGGTCTGCGTACTTGCTCAACAACTGTGCATCGGTAACCAGACCAACGGGTGGTGCATCCAGTATGATATAGTCAAAGCGTTCTTTCAATTCCCGGAGCAGCGTTTCTGTCCGCTCGTTCATGATCATCTCAGCCGGATTTGGAGGAATTTGACCAGAACTGATGATACACAAATTGGGATGTGTCCCGGTTGGCATAATGATGTTTTCCGGCTGCAGATCTTTATTGACAATGTAATTGGTGAAACCAAAATCCCGGCTGAGGTTCAGCTTATTGGTAAGGTTGGGTTTTCTCAGGTCCATTTCAATAACCACCACCTTTTTACCAGATATGGCCAGCACGGTGGCCAGGTTCAAGGAGATAAAGGACTTTCCTTCACCAGACATGCTGGACGTCAGGAGTATGGTTTTTTCTTCACTCTTCAGAAAAAAGGACAGATTGGTGCGAAGGGTCCTAAACTGTTCTGAAATAGGGCTTCTGGATTCCTGATCAACCACGATGGTCTGACTGCTCCGGTCATTGTGACCAATTTCACCAATAATGGGTACTTCGGTAAAACTGGCGATCTGATCTTTGGAGCTAATCCGGGTATTGAGCTTATCGGTCAGTAAAATCATCCCTACAGGCAAAAATAGCCCCAGCAGAAAACTATAGCCCAGAACATTGACTCTAATTGGACTAATCGGACCAAAAGATACCGGAGGTTCTATGATCCTGCAATTGGAGATATTGGATGTTTTGGAAATGGCTGTTTCTTCTCTCTTTTTGAGCAAAAACACATAGAGCTCCTGTTTAATTTGCTGCTGGCGTGTTAAATCGAGATAAGTCCGCTCTACTGCAGGTACATTTTTTACCTGTCCGGCAATCATACTGGAATGCGACTGTAATCTGCTTCTGGAGATGAGTAAGGTTTTTCTTAAACTTCTTAAACTGGACAGCATATCTGCTCTTGCCCCTGCAATCTGGGCATTCAGGTTCTGCATATAAGGGTTGTCTTCGGTTTGGCTCAAGCTCCTCTTTTCCTTCTCCATCACAATGCTGTTGAACCTTTCTACCATGGCGCCAAAGGTTGGGTCTTCCAGTAGGGCTCCACTCGGCACAACCCGTTCTGAAGTTCCTGCTGCACTAAGGTATTTTTCAATGGAATTGAGGATGCTGATCTGTGTTTCTACCTTGGCCAGATCTTCAACAGATTCTTTAGTGGAGCTGATGAGCTGTGTAGACTGTGCTGAAATATCGGCAAGTTTATTTTTCTGTTTAAAGTTTTGAACGGTTCCTTCGATATTACCGAGTTCTTTACTCACATAGAGCAAGCGGTTTTCAATGAAGGCAATGGTACTGTCGGCGACCCGGTTTTTGTCTTCCAATGTACCGTGAATGTATGCTTCGATGAGTTTATTCAACACATCTTCCGCTTTTTTGGGGGTTTGATCGGTGAAGTCGAGCGCCAGAATTTTGACCATTACAATAGGAATGCTGACATCCAGGCTTTTCATAAAGCCCATAGCGGTTTGTCCTACCCTATCTACCTGTATGGTATATTCCTGACCCGGAACCGCTTCTTCAGTGCCTTTTTCTATCTGTATTTTGCCCAGGCCCGGAATCTGGAATTGCTGATAGAAGCTTACCTGCCGGTTAAAGTCTTCTCCGTTAACAGCGATTTTGTTTCCTTCCATTTTGACTTCCAGCACCTGAGGAAAAATGCTGTCAGGAGAATTAAAAAGCCGTAAAATGAAGGGGGAGGTTTTGTACAGTTCCACCTTTCTGATCTTACCTTTATGATAATAAGTAATGTAGGATTTCAAATCACGGACTACTTTCTCCATCAGGTGCCTGGTTTTTAAGACTTCGGCTTCCGCATCGGCACTGTTTCCCATTCCAAACTGTGCGCCAAAGGCCTTGGAAATGGCGTCATCGCCTGGATTGGGGGCCTTGTCTTCTGTAATCAGAATTTTTGACGTTGTTTTATAGACTGGCGCGGTGTATCTTAAATAGAGAAATGCCAGAACGAGGCATAACCCAAGAGAGATTACAAACCAGTACCAATTCTGGAGAAACCTGGCCAACAATTGTTTAAAGTTGAACTGATTTTTCTCTCTGAAAAAATCTCCTTGTGGTTGTTTAGGGTTGGTCATGTAGTTCTGCTATGGGAATTATAATCTTACTGCGGTAACGATGAGGGTGGCAACAGCCAGTATGATGGTGATGAATTGATTCTTAGGTGCGTTGTTTGCGGCAACTTTAGCTTTATTAGGCTCCACATAAATCACATCATTTTGTTTCAGGTAGAAATAAGGGGAGGCCATCAGGCTGGAAGAACCCAGATCCAGACGGATCACATCTTTCCAGGTTCCATAGTCGCGGATCAGCATGATATTTTGTCTTTTGCCATAGATGGTGAGATCTCCCGCCAGGGAAATGGCATCTAATATGCTGACCTTTTCGTTCGGTACAATATAGGAGGCGGGTTTGGCTACCTCTCCCAGTACCGTAACTTTAAAATTAGCGAAACGCAGCTGTATGGTGGGGGTTTTATAGTATTTAACGGCCTGTGCTCTGACGGCTTCCTTGGCATCCATTGTATTGAGGCCCGCTACTTTGATCATACCCAGCATAGGCAACTCCACGTAGCCATTTTTATCTACCAGAAACCCACTCACTGCACCAGTGACTGCCGATGCAGTTGCCGAAGGAGGATTTCCGGTTTGGTTAACAGGCAACGAAGCCGATGGGTCTATCGTTTGTACGGTAATGCTGAGGATATCGTCGGCCTGGATAAGTGGTTCATGGAACTCTGTTGCAGGGATTTGTTTTACCCTGGAGGAATCCAGATCGGAGAAGTAAATCGCATTTTTGGTGCTTCCACAGGAAAAACATAGTGCGATGAACACCAGGACTCCTCCAAAGGTGCAAATTCTAGGTAGTTTTCTGATCATATAGGGTATTGAGATTAAATCCATCTACATCCTCTGTTACTATTCTTCAACTTCTTTGATAAATTAGAAATATCCGTTGCGACAAAGAATTAAGTAAATATAATTTCAACAACATTTAATTATTCAATTCGATCCACTAAATACTGATAATGAACAAAGTGAACAAAAAAAAGCCCTGTGGCATCGCTTAATTTCGTTAGAAAATGAAGCATAATTGCATCTTTTAGGAATATTAACGCTAAAAATTGATGGCTAATAAGAATAAAATTACAAGTCTGGCCGCTTTACGGGGAATCGCGGTAATTGCAGTGTGTTTTTGTCATTTTAGTAAAGCTGCTGAAAATGGGGCTCACTTTTCCGGAGTTTTTAAATGGATAGAAGATTACGGGAAATATGGCTTACAGGTTTTCTTTGTCATATCTGGTTTTGTCATTCCGTATAGTTTAGAGAAGAGTGGCTATGCTTTTCGTGATTATCCGAGGTTTTTATATAAGCGTCTTTTACGTTTGCATCCCCCCTATCTTGCCGCCCTGGCTTTCACCTTGTTTATCGCTGAAGTTTCTTATAGATCAAGACATTTACCTAATCCGGAAAATTTAAGCACTATAGTACAAAGTCTCTTTTATTTACATGCGCCTATTGATAATCCGGTTTTCTGGTCCATAAGGATAGAGGCTGAATATTATCTGTTTATTGGTTTGTATTTTATCCTGCTTAAAAAGTATCCTTTTGTTGCAGTTGGTGCAGGCATTCCAATGCTGACCATTCTAAGCCAAACCCATCTTGTTGATTATTGCGGCCTATTTAACTTTATGGTATTTTTCATGATAGGTACTGTTGGATTTCTTGTTTACAACAAGTCTTCAAGGTCCTTGTTAGAGCAGGCTTTACTGGTTTTTCTATTGGTATTTTGTTTCCTGTTCTACGAACAAGGTGCTGCTATAGCCGCTTTGTTTACTATATCGGTCATTTTGTATGTGAACAAGAATTTTCATTCTGTTCTGGAGCATCCGGGAGAGATTTCTTACTCCCTGTACTTAATTCACTTTCCACTGGGAATTAAATTCATCAACCTCATGATACGGACAACCAATGGGGCATATGTCTGGTGGCTGTTTGTGGGTGCATTTTTCCTGTCCTATGTCTGTGCATGGATTTTCTGGCGTTTTATAGAAAGGCCATGCATGAAGCTTTCTCAGAAAATTAAATATACAGCAACAAGACCTGCTGCTGTTCCGCTCCCGGTTCAAAGCCTATAATTAAAGTTCCATGAAAAGAATACAAAGTTTAGACGGTGTTAGGGGAACCTTCATTATCATGGTCATCATTGCGCATGCCCTGGAGACCATACCTGGTTTTGAGCAGAATCATCAAATGGCGACATATTTCATCATCAATACGGGGCAGCTGGGGGTTAAAATGTTCTTTGTGATGAGTGGTTATCTGATCACAAAATTGCTGCTCTTAGAAAGAGAAAAAACCGGAAGGGTAGATTTAAAAGATTTTTACCTGAGAAGGATGTTCAGGATTTTCCCGACTTTCTTTCTTTATATATTTGCCCTACTTGTCTTGAAATGGACGCTTGTTCCTGATATCTTCACCAATTACTCACTTATTCTGGTTGCAGTCTTTTATCTGTGGAATTACAAACATTTTTTTCTTAGCCCACATCCGGAAGACAAGGGAAATTGGTTTTTGGGGCATTTCTGGTCTCTGTCTATGGAAGAACAGTTCTACCTGCTATGGCCGGTTACTTTTGTACGTTTTCGAAGAACAACATTGATTAAAATTGTAGTGGGGATTGTGCTGATAATGCCTTTCCTCCGGGTGGTTACTTTTCTATGTTTCCCCGCGAGCAAGCCCTATGTTGGAGATATGCTGCATACCGGAGGGGATGCCATCTTGATTGGCTGTCTGGCTGCCTTGGTGGAGGAAGGACCAGGTTTCAGGGAGCGTTACATGAAATATTTCCAGAATACCAGTATTATAGCCGCTGTGGCCATTTTTTTATTTATACTGTCACCAATCCTCACTCTGAGGTTTAAAGCGGTTTACAACCTCACTATAGGCTTCAGCTTAAATAATTTGAGCATCATGATCTTATTGTACTGGAGTATGTACGTTCCTTCTTCGGTTTCAAAGTTCTTTAACACCCGGATTATTTCGCAGCTGGGTGTTGCATCTTATTCTTTGTATGTATGGCAACAATTGTTTCTGACCACCAAAAATGATTTTTGGGTCAATCGCTTTCCCCAGAATATTGTTGTTGCTGTAGTTGTGGGGCTGGGTTCGCATTACTTTATTGAAAAACCGGTATTGAAACTGAAAAACCGGTTCAAAAAGGTGTAAAATGAAAACGGGATTCTCTGTTTCCATTGAATCCCGTTTATCTAATGTGAATGATACAGGCTACATGTCATAGTAGAAATTCCTGAATGAAGCACGTAAACCAATATTGATCATTTGCTGTTTGTCTGTCCATTGGCTATTGCTTTCTTTTCTATAGGTATAGCCCAGTTCCAGGCGCAGGTTGTTTTTAGGGTTTAGGATATAGCCTATTTTTGCATCTGCGTAGATGAGGTTTGTTTTTAGGCCATGACCAATATACACACCTCTATCATCTATTCTAGTCTTGTAAGACTTATAAATATCCTTTCCGTAGTTTAGACCATCGATATCTAAGCCATAGGTTGCCGCAGATAATTGAAAGCGGGTATCAAATCTTTTCCAACGATAACTTGCTATTCCAATGTATTCTGCAAAGTTTGCACCCAGGGGATCTGCCAAAGATTGGCCATAGTGCCCGTAGTTTTTATAATGATCGCTGGCAGAGTAAGAATAAGGTCTAACCCGGTTGGTTTCTACCTGCAAATTCAAATAATCTACATTAAATACATCAAATCCTTTGATACCCAACTGCCCCCCTTGCTTATTTGCCCAATACCCATCTCCTTTAAATACTTCTTTTGCAGTGAATTCATTGATCATCAACTGTCCATAAGCCACGTAACGGCTGTCTCTTATACACATCTAAAAGGGGGGGGGGGGGGGGGGGGGGGGGGGGGGGGGGGGGGGGGGGGGGGGGGGG
>NZ_JAELTV010000609.1 GCF_016429005.1 Pedobacter sp. ASV19 | reverse complement strand
AGATGTGTATAAGAGACAGATATGAATCTCCTGCTTGGTGACCAGGTTGGCCATTTTATAGTTCGTTGGTCAGTGGTATGTTTTGTTATCCTTTTAACTAGCGGTATTATATTGTGGTGGCCCAAAAAGCGAAAAATTAAACAAATCAAAAAAAGCTTCAGTATTAAATGGAAGGCGAAATTTAAACGTTTAAACTACGACCTGCACAATGTCGCCGGGTTTTATGCCTTTCTTGTTCTAATGCTTATAGCATTTACAGGATTAATGTGGTCCTTTGGCCTTACTACAGAAAAAAAATCAAAGTTACAGTCCGATACCACACAGCAATTAACAAAAACACGAGACGACATTATTCTTCAGCAAGCCCTGAAAAGATCTCCCGAAACGGCCTACTTCTTGTACAACTTTCCTGCTGCTAAAAGTGCCACAATAAACCTTTCTGCTTACCAGAGCAACACTAGCCTTTATGATCGAATACAATACCGATTTGACCGGTACAGCGGAAAACTATTAGAGCAGAGCCCTGAATTCAAAGATTTAACCATTACTTCTAAAATCATCGCCCTTAATTACGACCTCCATACAGGAAGCGCCGTTGGTTTACCTGGAAAATTTATTGCATTTCTATCCAGTCTAATTGCGGCAAGTCTTCCAGTAACCGGCTTGTTGATCTGGTTAAATAAAAAAAATAGGTGACTTTTTTGAAAAATCCTCTATTAGTAATGAATCAAACCAAAAATCAGGCTGGATCCAATGATGTACAAAACATTCAATTTAAATCTTTTCATCAAGATCAGAGAAAATGCAATCCAGCCAAGTGCATAAAGATCGATAGAATGAATTGATATTCCTTTTGGAAAGACGATATCCTTACCCAAAAATAAAGTAAGATTTAAAATTACACCCACCACGGCGGCGGTTACAAAACCAAGTATGGATCCCATTGCCTTGTTCCCATGCGTTCTTTCTATAATGGGGCCGCCAACAAAAATAAACAGGAATGAAGGGAGAAAGGTTAGGAAAGTAGTGAGTAATAATGCTCCGGCCCCCATGAGCATAGAACCTGAGAAATGATTGTACGCGGCCATAAATCCAACATAACTCACAACAATAATTAAAGGGCCAGGTGTGGTTTCTGCTAATGCAAAACCATCAATCATCTGCATTTTACTTAACCAGTTTAGCTTGGTGACGCTAAATTGAGCTACATAAGGCAATACGGTATAAGAACCTCCAATGGTAAATAGCGCAGTTTGTGTAAAGAACAAACTCAATTGTTTCCAAAAACTGAAATCAACGGCAAAGAAATAGAAGGCGGTTATCGGTATCAACCAAAGCAGAATAAAGACTACAGTACTTCTTATGGACTTTTTAATTGTAGTATCCGACCCCAATGCAACAGAGTTTTTATTGAAATAATAGGCGTGTTCATCAACGGTTGTTTCCCTCTTAACTCCTTTTTCATCCAGCAGACCTGGGAGAAATTTCCATACAAAGATACCACAAACTATTGCGCCAGTAATGATCATCAACATGGATAAATTAAAGAAGAAGATACACGCAAAAGCAATGAATGCCACCAGTATATGAAGGGATGTGTGTAAAGCCTTTTTGCCAATGCCCAATAGAGCAACTATAATGATGGCGATGACAGCGGGTTTAAAACCATTGAACATAGCAAACATCCAGGGCTGGTTTCCAAAACTGACATAGAATATACTTAATAACAGGAGGATAAACATAGATGGCAGCACAAAGAGAATACCGGCAAGAAGCCCTCCTTTTAAACCATGTAATTGCCAGCCAATATAAATAGCCAATTGCTGTGCTTCGGGGCCCGGCAACAGCATACAAAGGCTTAAAGCATGAAAGAATCTGCTGCTGCTGATCCATTTTCTTTTAGTAACCATTTCATCATGCATGATGTTAATGCTGTCTCTTATACACATCT
>NZ_JAELTV010000608.1 GCF_016429005.1 Pedobacter sp. ASV19 | reverse complement strand
CCCCCCCCCCCCCCCCCCCCCCCCCCCCCCCCCCCCCCTCCCCCCCCCCCCCCCCTTTTTTTACGTTCGTCGGCAGCGTCAGATGTGTATAAGAGACAGATGCCAGCCACTCTACCGCAGATCTGAATTTACAAATGAGTGGCTCGGGCAAGCAATTAAATGAAGTAGAAATTAGTACAAAAAAGGCCCTGTTTAGCAATTCAATTGATAGAAAAGTATACCATGTAGATATGGACCTCACTGCCAAATCAGGTTCAGCCAGCGAAGTCCTTCAAAATGTGCCACTGGTACAAGTGGATATTGATGGTAATGTCAGTTTAAGGAACTCCTCTGCTATGATTTTGATCAATGGCAAGGTATCACCGCTGATGTCTGGAAGTAATGCTGCAGCAGCACTTCAGCAATTGCCGGCAAATAGTATTGAGAGAATTGAGGTGATTACTAATCCTTCAGCAAAATACAAGCCAGACGGCACTGGGGGAATCATCAATATTGTACTGAAAAAAAATACAAAAAGAGGGCTCAACGCGAACGTCACTGTAAATGCAGGAAACAGAGAACGATACAACGCCAGTACAGCCTTGAATTACGGTACAGGAAAACTCAACCTATTTGGAAGTTACAGTCTGAAACAAGACGACCGGCTACGAACCATCCTGAACGACCGTATTCAAACCGACCCCAAAAGCGGTTCTGTAAATGACTACCACGATTATACCCTTGCACGTGCACGTCCTTTTTCTAACCTGGCTACACTTGGTTTTGATTATACGTTAGATGATAAAAACAGTTTTGGCGTTTCCCTGAACTACTATTTGAGAAATATGCACAAACACGATCTGGTGACCAAAAAAGTACAAAGTACTGCAAATGGAAATCAAGATTACGACAGAAAAAGAGAAAATTATGAACGCGAATCCTCTTCCGGTACTGCTGCGTATTTTGAACATCTCTTTAACAGGCCAGATCAAAAATTACGTCTGGAACTTAATCTGGATCATAAGCCAGAAGTAGAAGACAACCAATATACAAACATTTATAGGTTTCCATTAATTCCAGACGAATTGGACAATACCCTGATTAAACAAACAGCAGATAACCGGCATATTAACCTGGGATATGAAACTCAGATAGGCAAGGAAGGAAAATTTGAAGCTGGTTATGATGGCCAGTTCAACAAACAGGATATGGATTTTTATGGTGCGGCTTTTGATCAGAAGAAACAAATGTTTGTTACAGATGTAACCAAGACAAATCATTTTATTTATAACGAAAACGTACACGCATTATACGGCACATTCTCTACAGCATATAAAAAAATTAGCCTGATGCTAGGCTTAAGGGGAGAATACTCTGACCTGGATTCCAGACTCATTACAACAGGTATTTCCGTTCCGAACAGTTATTTTAAGTTGTATCCAAGTCTTCACGTCGGTTACAAGCTTGAAGAAAACAAGGAGCTGCAACTTAATTACAGCAGAAGGGTTCGCAGGCCTGAAGCTGATGACCTAAATCCATTTCCCGAATATCCAGACCCAACAAATGTAAAGGTTGGTAACCCTTACTTGCTCCCTGAAATTATTCATTCTGTTGAACTGGCTTACCAATGGAGAAAAGCTGGCATAAGTGTGCTTCCCGGAATCTATTATCGCTATACATACAATCGTTTTACAGCAATTACAGAACCCCTGAATGATTCGGTGCTGGTTACCAGACAGCAAAATCTAGCCAGTGACCAAGCCCTTGGCGCAGATGTCGTAGTATCAGGTACTATAAGTGATCAATTAAATTTAAGTTTTACCCCAAATGTATTTTACAGTACTATAGATGCTTCTAATCTTGGCTACAGTTCAAAAAAATCGACAATTACATGGTCTGCAAATCTAAATGCCTGTCTCTTATACACATCTGACGCTGCCGACGAACGTTAGCCGGTGTAGTTGTCGGGGGGGGGCGGAGAATGAAAGAAGGGGGGGGGGGGGGG
>NZ_JAELTV010000607.1 GCF_016429005.1 Pedobacter sp. ASV19 | reverse complement strand
ATTGTCTACAGCTTTTCTGTCATTAATTGTTTTTAGACTATCAAGTTCAAACCGCCTAAGAAAAAAGCCTTCCTGTGATAACGGTTTCACAGGATTAAATGTGGGCTCTTTTAGAACAACTGTGGTGGTATCGTTAATCCCAGAAAGATAATTTAACGAGGCGTAATCCACTTTATACTGTAATTCAGCTTGTTTCAACTGCAATTGTTGTTGCTGATAGGTAACCAGAAATGTCAAATATTCGGTCTGCTTATATGCATTGGCTCTGGTCAGTTCCTTAAGCAAGGATTCTTCAGTTTTTAGTAATCGAACAATGTCCATATTAAACTCTACCTGCAATTGGCTGGCGTAAGCCGTAATGTATTGATCAGTAATGGCTTTTCGAAGATCAAGTTCAGACAGTTTACTGGCATAGCGAATAGAATCTGCCTGCAAACGGATTGCTTTTTGTTGATTTTGTTTTATTCCACTCCCAACAATACCGTAATTCATAGTGAGCAAAGCATCCAGGGTATGAGCATTTGTTAAGGCTTCATCATAACCATAGCCTTTAATAACCGGAGCGTATAAACCGGTAGAACTGGCTGTTAATTGAGGTAGATATCCGGCTTTTAAACGCATGCTATCTATTTTGTTCATGAGCAGTTGATTGTTATAATCCTTAGCTAATGGACTAAATCTAATCGCCTGGCCAACAAAGAATTCTAAATCCTGAGCTGCCGGATGAACCTGTGCCTTTCCAATGCTGATCAACAAAATTGGAAATAAGAGCATTAAAAGCGTTTTTTTAAAATGTTCCATTGAATGACAATCCAAAACTATGTTGCTGATAAGAAGGCATCACGTTGTAACTTAAAGCATTTTTACCTAATATAAGTCTTTTCAGTTTAGGATAAACATAATAAGCGACTTTAGTAGAGAGTATTCCAAATCCAGCTCCGGCTACTACATCGCTTACCCAATGTCTGTTGTTATAGAGCCTCAGTACGCCTGTAGCCGTAGCAACAGTATACCCTGCATAACCAATCCACGGAGATACATCTTTATATTCCTGATTTAAAAACTCTGCCGCAGCAAAGGCATTTGCGGTATGCCCGGAGGGAAAAGAATCGTATGCAGACTCATCTGGTCGCTGGCGATGGGTGATTTTCTTCAAACTGGTTACAGTCCCTCCCATAATAGCCTCAGATAGCACATATAAACCAGTTGCGTCAATTAAGTTATGTTTTCCTTTAACTCCGGCAAGATTTAAAGCATATACAGCTGCAGCAGGCGCAAACTGCAAGTAATTATCTGCATGTGCCGCAAATAAGGGATGATCCTCCTGCAACTCATCTTTCGTACTTTTGTCCAATTGTTTTATCGGCTGAAAATTGGTTAGAGAAACCAATCCGTAGCTAATAAACACTGCCGGTATAATAAAGGAAGTCACTTTCGGTTTATAATCAATTCCCGAACTGATCAGAGCATGTTGCTTAACAGAAGTCGTATCCAGTGAATCTTTTTGCTGCGCATAACACAGACCGGGTATACAAACCAGCCATAGTAATTTAAATATCTTCATAGCCCTCATGGTGCTTAAATTCTGCTCTAAGCTAAATTCGAATTATGAAGAAATTCTGTAGTTGGTTATTGGATTTAAAATCTTCCAGCGATAGACAGACCTGCAGCGTGGTTCTGATAAAATGGCGCTGCACTAAGACGAAGATTCTTTTGACCGGTAAGCAACCGTTTTAATGGCGGATAAACCAGGTAAGCTACTTTAGTTGATAAAATCCCTATACCCGCTCCCGCTACAACATCACTAAACCAATGTGCATTATTGTATACTCTTAAAACAGCTGTTGCCGAAGCAATAGTGTAGCCTGCAACGCTGTACCAAGCAGAGATATCACCATATTCCTGATTAATCAGTTCCTGTCTCTTATACACATCTGACGCTGCCGACGAACGTTAGCCGGTGTAGTGCTCGGGGGTGGGCGGGTGAGTAGAGGGGGGGGGGGGGGGGGGGGGGGGGGGGGGGGGGGGGGGGGGGGG
>NZ_JAELTV010000606.1 GCF_016429005.1 Pedobacter sp. ASV19 | reverse complement strand
CCTATTGGTTGTTTTAGATTCATGGCTTTAACGGCCGTGGCACTGATTAATACACCGGCGGTATCTGAGGCATATTGTTTTGAAAAATCTCTTCCACTTTGCAGTTTTAAACCATTGGTTTTAATAAAATCGTAGGTTGTACCAACCCGGTTAAATAGAATATCACTTTCGGCAGGGGTGGAACCTGGCCATTGTACATTTTTAATAAAGGAACCGTGATGTACCAGAGATACCGATGATTGGCAAACACTGGAAACTGCACCAGATTTGAGCAGTTGTTCTTTAAACAGTTCATATTTTAACTGTAAATCTCCATCCTGGGGCATTTCTATCAGAGCATTTGTATTGCTGCCAATCGGTCGGTTTTTTATATATTGTATCTGCTTATAGATCACCATCGTTGATATAATCAGCAATACAGTAAAACAGAACTGACCCACTATTAATATTTGCCTCAGGTTTACAGAAAGCCAGGAACTTCCCGGAATTTTTCCTTTTAATACCTGTACGGGATTAAAGGAGGACAAGTAAAGTGCAGGATAGCTCCCCGCAACCAGTCCAGTAACCAAAACGATTCCGAGCAGGCTGACCCAATTATATAAATTGAAGTATGAAATACCCATATGAATGTTCAACAAATGGTTGAAGGCAGGCAGAAAAGCTTCTACCAGCGCAAGAGCGATTACGATACTGATTACTGCCAGAACCATTGATTCGATCAGGAACTGCAGAATCAGCGAACTTCTCGTCGCACCTATTGTTTTCTTAATGCCGACTTCCTTTGCCCGTTTCTCTGATTTTGCTGTGGCCATATTCATAAAATTAACACAGGCTATCAACAAAATTCCAAAGGCCAGGCCAGTAAAAAGCCAGATCTGATCGATTGCTCCACCAACACTCTTGCCATTTTCAAATTTGCCATGCAAATGCATACTGGATAAAGGAAAAAGAAAGTGAGGTATGACCCCTCCGCTGATATGTTGATTACGTTTGATCAAATCATCTAGTTTTCTGTTAACCGATGAGATATCGGAACCAGGGTTCAGCCTCATTAATGTTGAAAAGCTATAGTTGTTCCAGTTCAACCCTCTTGCATCTGGATTTACTCTCTCATAAAATGACCAGGGCATCAAAAAATCAAATCTGTTGGAACTGTTTTCCGGCGGATCTTTAAGTACCGCAGAAACAATTAAATCATTTTGTGCTTCATATTTTACAGATCTGCCCAATACATCTGTAGTGCCGAATAGCGTCTTTGCCGTGCTTTCTGTTAAGACCACAGATTCTGGATTATTTAAGGCGGTTTTGGGATTGCCTTGAATAAAGGTGTAATCATATATGTTCAGCAAATCAGGTTCCGCAAATTTGGCCTGTCTCTTAAAGGTGTTTTGACCATTTGCAATTAATTTTCTGGAACCATAGTTCATTCGTGCAATATATTTGACTTCGGGGATTCCTTGTTTTATCAGGGGAGCAAATGCTGTTGTTGTACCGTCAAAGGTGGCTACGATTTTTCCGCTATCGTCGTTCACATTCGTCATTGCAATATACACATCAGAGGCATTTTTTGATTGCTTGTCAAAATTCCATTCATAAGTTACATACAGCAACAAGAGAAAGCAAGCGGCTAATCCGATGGCGAGTCCAATTACATTGATGCAGGAAGAAACACCATTTTTGAATAGGTTTCGTAATGCAATTTTGAGATTTAATTTGAACATAGGTGTAAATTTACAAAGTACTGGTCTGACTTTCCCAAGCTGTGCCAATATTACACCACAATTCATTAATCTGCTTCAGACGCTGTGAAAGCAGATTTACCCGATATATAGTGACCGAAACTGAACACTTGTTGTGCACAAATGAACAGGTAATTTATAACTCAAAAGAGACAGGAAAATATCAATTCAGGGGGGCTGTAGAGCCTGTCTCTTATACACATCTGAAGCTGCCGACGAACGT
>NZ_JAELTV010000605.1 GCF_016429005.1 Pedobacter sp. ASV19 | reverse complement strand
CCCCCCCCCCCCCCCCTTACTTAATCACCCGCCCCCCACCGACATCTACACCGGCTAACGTTCGTCGGCAGCGTCAGATGTGTATAAGAGACAGGATGGGGAAAGCATATTGACTGGTGACGGCAAAGGAATTCATGCTTCGATAAAGATCAATGATGCTGATCTTTTTCGTATCCTGGTATTGTATGGGGACATTGGTTTTGGAGAGGCTTATGAGGATGGATTATGGGAAACTGAAAATATTACAGATGTAATCAAATGGATATTGTTGAATATTGAGCACGCCCCTTTTGTATCGGGAAGTAAAACGAAAGTCCTGGCTTTGAATCTTTTGAAATGGTTGAACAGGATTTATCACAACAACAGATCTAATAGCATATCCGGCTCTCAAAAGAATATCTCAGAACACTATGATCTGAATAATGACTTTTTTGCTTGTTTTCTTGATGAGACGATGACTTATTCCAGTGGATATTTTCAGACTGAGGGATTGAGTTTATATGAGGCACAGCTGGCTAAATATAAGAGACTGGCTGAGCAGCTGCAGTTAAAAAGCACTGATCACGTACTGGAAATTGGTAGTGGTTGGGGAGGTAATGCCATTTTTATGGCTAAAAATTATGCCTGCAAGGTAACTTCAATAACGATTTCTATTGAGCAACAGAAATTGGCAAGGCAACGGATCAAAGAGGCTGGTCTGTCTCATTTGATCAATGTGGTGATCCAGGATTACCGGGAGTTGGACGGGCAATATGATAAAATTGTTTCTATTGAAATGCTGGAAGCTGTAGGACACAATTATTATGAAACTTATTTCGCAAAATGCTGGCAGGTACTCAAACCGGACGGAATATTTGCTTTCCAGGTGATCACCAGCCCGGATTCGCGCTATGAAAGTCTCCGTAAGGGCGTAGACTGGATCCAGAAACATATATTTCCCGGCTCTTTGTTGCCTTCAGTAGCGAGAATAAATCGAGCGATTAATAAGACAACTGATTTTACCTTGGTGGATCTGAAGGATTTGGGTAAGGACTATGCACAAACTTTACACCTATGGTTTGATCGGTTTAACTTAAACATTGATGTGGTAAAAGCTTTAGGCTTTGATGAACGATTTATACGAAAATGGCACTATTATTTCAATTATTGTGAGGCTGCGTTTGAAATGAGAAATATTCACGTTATGCAAATGGTTTATGTAAGGCCTAACAATACAAATAGATAATCTGCTGCAGGCTAAGATTTAATTATTTAAGTTTGTGCACTGCAATTTTAAAATTATGTTCAGAAAAACTTGCCTTATTGCTTTTATTGTCCTTGCCGCTTTTCATCAGGTATCTGCTCAGTCTCGTACTTCATCATTTAAAGTCATTCCACTTGGTGTTAAGGGGGGAATAGAAGAGGATAACCTTTCTGCCTATCTTCTAGCCCCGCAAGGCAGTGATAACTATATATGCCTGGATGCAGGAACATTAAATACTGGGATACGCAAAGCCATAGACAGAGGTGTTCTGAAAGGAAGGCCTGGTGAAGTATTAAAAAAGCAAATCAAAGGGTATTTGATATCGCATGGACACCTCGATCATGTTTCTGGCCTGATCATTAATTCGCCGGAAGATAGTGCTAAAAAGATCTACGGCATGCCGAAGGTATTAGGCGTATTAAGAGATAAGTATTTTACCTGGGATGCCTGGGCCAATTTTGGTAATGAAGGAGAAAAGCCAATGTTGAAAAAATACAGTTATACGGCACTGGAAGAAAAGGTCGAAAGACCTCTCGATGGAACAGAGATGACAGTTAAAGCTTTTACGCTCAGTCATGGAAATCCTTATCTGAGTACCGCATTTTTAGTGGGACATCAGAATAGTTATGCGCTTTATCTCGGAGATACCGGCGCAGATGAGATTGAGAAATCTGATAAAATGCGTCTTCTATGGGAGCAGGTTGCACCCCTGTCTCTTATACACATCT
>NZ_JAELTV010000604.1 GCF_016429005.1 Pedobacter sp. ASV19 | reverse complement strand
CCCCCCCCCCCCCCCCCCCCCCCCCCCCCCCCCCCCCCCCCCCCCCCCCCCCTCTTTTAGATGTGTATAAGAGACAGTACTTGTCCTGTATACCAGCAAATACAGATAAAATTGCAACGTAAATAAAACTGTAGAAAACAAAATATGTATTGCCTGGGCATATGGTGGCAGTGCAAAGTTAGATAATAATACACCACTTAACACTTGTATAATTAAAACAATTACAATTGAGTTACCAACCTGGAGTTCTGTTGCTTTACCTCCAAATTTCTCCATCACAATCTTATAAATAAACACGTTTAAAATAGCAACCAGGATCGCCATGTCTCTATGATACACAAATACAGACCCCGTTTTGCTCACCCAGCTTCCCCGGTCGTTATTCAATAGATTTTTGGAAATCATATCTACCGCTTCCCGTACTTCCGTACCCAAAACAATTTGTATAACACTCACAAGTATAGCCACAAGAATGATCAGTTTTAACCAAACTACCTTGGAAATAATCACCACCTCTTCTTTACGAAGTTGCTTCGCGTAATTATAAGTATATACCAGAATCGCCAAAATGACCAGGGCCAGTAACATATGAACAGTTACCACCCATTGAAGCAAATTCGTAGAAACTACAATAGAACCCAGCCAGGCTTGAAAAACCACAACAAATAAGTTCAGGATACTCAACCAAATCAACCGTTTAGCCGTCTTTTTATAGGTAAAAGAGCAAATGGCAAGTCCAATCAGAAAAAACCCCGTAACTGCGCCTGTCAAACGGTTCAGATATTCCGTCCAGGTATTCGCAACGTTAAAATCCTCCGGCTGTAGTATAGACGGATCGTGTCTGATGGCATCAGCCAGCTCCTTTTTTCCCAGTTTGTCAAGCGTTTTAGCAAAGCGTTCATTTTTCTTCACCCTTTGTGCAACGTATCTTTCTTTATAATCCGGAGGTAATTGCTTTACAGATGTTGGTGGGATATACTGATCAAAGCATTTAGGCCAGTCAGGGCAGCCCATTCCAGATCCGGTACTCCTTACGATTCCGCCAGCCAAAACCACCAATAGAGTTACTATAATGGTCGCAAAATTAAGCTTTATGAATCTCCGTTCAGATGTAGGAATCATGGAATTTGTATTTAAAAAAAAGGGTATCTGATGTAAGTATTTACTCACTGCAGATACCCAATAGTATATTCAAAACTAGTATTAGTCTTGTTTAGATTTCTCTAATGATTGTTGTTTCAAGTTCCAGTCATTCTGGATACGTTCAGCTTCAGTATTTCCTTCAAAATCATGTGGCATGTTTGAGCTCATGGTTTGAGAGAAAGGAACTGTCTGAGGAATAAAATCTGCATCAGCACCAGGTTTGCTGTAATCATATGGCCAACGGTATACAGTTGGAATTTCTCCTGGCCAGTTACCATGTAAATGTTCTACCGGAGTAGTCCACTCTAAAGTATTAGCTTCCCAAGGATTTTGAGGTGCTTTTTTACCTTTAAAGATAGAATAGAAGAAGTTGAACAGGAACGCAACTTGTGCCAGTGCTGCAATAATAGCAGACCAGGTTACAAAAACGTTCACAGTTACCCATTTCTGCATAAACTCAAACTCAGTAAACGCGTAGTAACGACGTGGCACACCATCCAAACCTAAGAAGTGTAATGGAAAGAACACCAGGTAGGCACAAATAAATGTTACCCAGAAGTGAAGATAGCCCAATTTAGCATTCATCATTCTTCCAAACATTTTTGGATACCAGTGATAAACACCAGCAAGCATACCAAATATAGCAGCCGATCCCATTACAAGGTGGAAGTGGGCAACAACAAAGTAAGTATCATGTAAATTAATATCCAGGGAAGCATTTCCTAAGAAGATACCGGTTAAACCACCTGAGATAAAGAAAGACACCAAACCAATAGCAAAAAGCATGGCTGGCGTAAAACGGATATTACCTCTCCATAACGTAGCCAGGTAGTTAAACGTCTTTACAGCAGATGGT
>NZ_JAELTV010000603.1 GCF_016429005.1 Pedobacter sp. ASV19 | reverse complement strand
CCCCCCCCCCCCCCCCCCCCCCCCCCCCCCCCCCCCCCCCCCCCCCCCCCCCTTTTAGATGTGTATAAGAGACAGCCAAGAATACATGGAATATTCGTGTTGATACCATAGAAACCTATAGAGACAAAATATATGAGCTTCTTAAACAAGAAAGCTATATGGCCCAGCCGTTCATGCCGGAAATAGCAGATGGAGAGTGGTCCTATTTATTCTTTAACGGTAAATTTAGCCACAGTTTATTAAAGAAGCCGGCTGAAGGAGATTTTAGAGTACAACATTACCATGGTGGAACGATCAGTAAAGTCGCCGCCTCTCCGGAGCAAATTAAATCTGCAGGACTTTATGTCGAAAAATTTGCAACAGATACCTTGTATGCAAGGGTAGATGGGATCCATCGGAACGGCGAATTGTATTTGATGGAGCTGGAGCTCATTGAACCCTATTTGTTCCTGAATACAGCTCCGGAAGCATTTCATAATTATTATGTTGCCCTAATAGAGATCATCCGCAAAAATGGAAAATAATAAATTAAAAGGCTGTTTGCTGGCTTTCCTTGCCGCACTATTATGGGGCGTTTCCGGTGCTTGCTGTCAATTTCTCTTTGTTCACCGGTCTGTTAATATAGAATGGCTGCTTACCATGAGATTATTGGTTTCAGGGCTGATCCTGGTGTTGTATGCAAGGATTATAAGGCAGCCTGATTTGTTGCGGATCTGGAAGAACAGAAGAGATGCTGTTCAACTATTATTGTTCACCATTTTTGGAATGGTAGCGGTTCAGTACACGTATTTTGCTACGATTAAATATTCTAATGCAGCTACCGCTACGGTACTTCAGTACCTGGGACCTGTATTGATTGCAATTTATTATACCATAAAACTAAGACGACTACCTACCTTAATAGAACTCATTGCCATTGTATTTGCCATGACCGGTACATTCTTACTGGTTACGCATGGTCAGATCGGGTATCTATCTATTTCCAAACCAGCCCTGATCTGGGGACTGCTTGCAGCAATTACCCTGGCCATTCATTCTATCCAGCCAATCGTACTGTTAAAACGCTATAATACAACTGTTGTCATAGGTTGGTCTATGCTTATCGGAGGCGTGTTTTCGAGTTTTCTTCATGCGCCCTGGGCAGTAGAGGGGAGATGGGATGCTTATACTTATCTTTGTACAGCTTTTATTATACTATTGGGTAGTCTGGTTGCTTTTTATGCTTATCTGACTGCGATAAAACTAATTGGTGCCGGAACAAGCAGTTTGCTGGCTTGTGCAGAACCACTTTCGGCAGCACTCATTGCAGTGATTTGGTTAAACGTATCCTTTGGTCGTTTTGACTGGATAGGCACTACCTTTATATTACTCACAATCCTTCTCCTTACTTTTAGAGAACGAAGGGGGCAAGTACCCGCGTCCGGCGGATAAATTATTTCCTTTTTTCAACCAGTCTGTTGTTCAGATAATCTGTTGGCGACATGCCAAACTGTTTTAGAAATACCCTTCCAAAATGAGTTTGGGAGCTGTAACCCACCATCTCCGAGATTTCATAAATCTTTAGTGTCCCTTCACTGAGTAGTTCTGCGGCTCTTTTTAAGCGGGCAAGGTTAATCAATTCGTTAGGTGAAAGGTTAGATATTGATTTAATTTTTCGGTACAAAGTCGGGCGGCTCATGTTCATATTTTCGGCAAGGTGTTCCACGTCCAGTTGTTGATTTTGAATATTCTGTACAATAATGCTCTGAATCTTTTCAAGGAATTGTTCATCGGCTTTGGAGTAAGCAATGCTTTTGATGTGGAGGAGAGGAGAGCTGGAGAAATAAGCTTTGATCTTGTTGCGGTTAGCAATAAGGCTCGAGGCCTGGACTTGTAAAAACTCCGGAGAAAATGGCTTTTCCATATACACATCCTGTCTCTTATACACATCT
>NZ_JAELTV010000602.1 GCF_016429005.1 Pedobacter sp. ASV19 | reverse complement strand
ACGTTCGTCGGCAGCGTCAGATGTGTATAAGAGACAGGTGCTATTGTTTGGTTTATTACTTCGATAATCGTACTATTGCATTAACGAATTAAATATATCTAAAGCATAGAAAAAATGAACGAAAGTATATTAATAACCGGAGCAAATGCTGGGCTTGGGAAAGAGGCTGCCCGGCAGTTAGCATTGAAAAAAGAAACAAAAAGGATAATTCTTTTCTGTAGAAACTAAGTGAAAGCCGAGGCGGCAAAGAAGGACCTTGAGGAACAAACGGGAAAAAAGATTTTTGAAATTGTAATTGGCGATGTTTCAGATACGTATTCAGTCAGAAATGCAGTAGAAAAAATAAAGGAACGTATCGATGCAGTAATTTTAAATGCAGGTGGAATGGTTGGCAAAACTGCTTCACAAGTTACCTCTTCCGGTATGAATCAATTAGCCGCTACTAACATCTTAGGTAATGTCGTTTTAGTAGAGGAATTAATAAAGCGTGACAAGTTACAAAAAGCAGTACTTTTCGTAAGTGCAGAAGCTGTACCAGGAGTAAAGAGTCTCGGAATGAAACCGGTTGCAATGAGGACTTCTTCTGTAGATGAGTTTGCAGGTGTTCTTGATGGCTCATATTTTGGTAATAAGTTCGAGGTAACACAAGCATACGGATACGTTAAATATGTAGGAACAATGTGGACGTTATCAATGGCAAGAAAATATCCTGACCTCAAATTTGTTGTTATGAGTCCCGGAAACACGAAGGGAACTGGGGCACCGGATAGTTTGCCCCCGGCAATGCGCTTTATGTTGAAATATATTATGATGCCTATTGTATTTCCACTATTAGGAGACATGGTACATAGTTTAAATGTAGGTGTAAAACGCTTTGTAGATGGTGTTTCTGAAGATCGATATAAAAGCGGCGTTTTCTATGCAAGTAAAGAAGGGAAGTTATCGGGTGATGTGGTTGACCAGAGCACTTTTTACACTGATTTGAAAAACACTACATTTCAGGATAACGCCTATGAAGCAATTCACCGTTTCATTAAATAGGCTGTATTTTTCACTAAAAGTGGTCCTTGCCCTGAGTCAGGATATGTCAGATGTAATTTTTTAGATAAACCATCAAATAGGCGACTATGACTTGTATATTTCTTCTTTGGGTCATTTTGTTGACTGAGAATAACTACCCCTTCCATTTTTTTGAAGGATCAAGATTGTAAAGTTTATAGACCTTATTCAAGGTTATAAATAGAGCCATGTTCAAATGTCGGAAAAAAAGCGTGTCTAAAGCAAATCCCAATGAGGTGCTACTCTACAAATTGTATGTAAAAAGAATTGTTCTGTAATTGGGTATTTCGTCAAAAGTGGTCACTCATTCCGCATCTAAACTGACCTCTAATTTCGCTATAAATTGACCGCTTCATTTCCGAGCAAAGTAGCCTTTTCAAGTTCTCAAGTCCATTTTTTTATCTGTAACTTTCAAGGACAAATCAGTAAAACGTATCCTTTTATCCTTTATTTGTCCCCGTTACAAGCTTTTCAAATTGTTTACTTTTGTAAAGTATTGAAGGATAATAAAAATGAAAACAAAGATATTGGACATACCGGAATTTAGCCGCTACCTAAATATTGACGGATTGAAGTGCAGCGACCTGCATATTGTTGATTTTGAGGGTAGGAAAAATATACGTTTGGTTTCGGAACCCGTTACCATTGATTTTTATCTATTGGCCATAAAGCCGCCAATTGACGCAAAAATGGCTCCGTTTACACTATTGGAAGATCAGACCGATACGAGCTATATGTATGTAGACTGTCCGCAGAACACACTCAGCTGGGAAATTCTTCCGCCCACTTCAGGATATGCCATTATGGCTGTCTCTTATACACATCTCCGAGCCCACGAGACAGGCAGCTCTATCGCGTATGCCGTCTTCTGCTTGAAAAGGGGGGGGGGGGGGGGGGGGGGGGGGGGGGGGGGGGGGGGGGGGGGGGGG
>NZ_JAELTV010000601.1 GCF_016429005.1 Pedobacter sp. ASV19 | reverse complement strand
TATAAGAGACAGGTATGGTGGTTCACTCACCACATTTGGTGGGCTCATCAACGTTATAACAAAGAAACCTATAGATACATTGGGTGGCGAGATTGGGTACACCACCGGAAATTACAATCTGAACCGACTTACTGCAGATATTTATGGACCAGTAAATAAAGACAAGAACCTTTTGTTTCGGATCAACGCGGCCTATCATAAACGGTCGAGCTTTCAGGATGCCGGATTTAGAAAATCTACATTTATAGCTCCGGTTATCACCTACCGTTTAAATGAAAAACTTGATTTAAGCTTAAACGCAGAATTTTACGATTATGAGGGCACAAACCCATCTATCGTATTCCTGCACCGCACTAGAAAATACATAGCCACTACACCACAAGAACTCAACTATGACTGGAGCCGGTCTTTTACTTCTAATGACATCACATTAAAAGCTCCGGCCACAAACATCCATGGACAGTTGAATTATAAAATAAGTGACAACTGGACATCACAAACCAGTATAGCCAGGAATACGCGTAAAACCGATGGTATGTATCAGTATCAATTTATAAGGGGCGCAACCAGTGATGATCTGGTAGAACGTAACGTACAGTTGCAAAATTATGAGGGTGCCTCTACAGCTATACAACAAAATTTTAACGGGGATTTTAAGCTTGCAGGTATGCGCCATCGCCTTGTAGCCGGCTTGGACTATTTAAACCAAACAACATACAATAATAACTCTGCTATTGTGAAATTTGATACGGTAAGTGCAATAAGTGGGATACTACCTGCAAAGTACGGTACTCTGACCCGGGCAAAGGCAGAAGCTAAAATTGCTGCCATAACTGGAGTAGGTACTGCTGGGGCGGTAATTAAAAACTACAATTCCAGCAATATCTATAGTATATATGCCTCTGATGCAGTGAACCTGACAGATCAGCTGTTGGCTATGCTCAGTCTTCGTATTGATCGCTTCCAGAGTCTTGGAACCATGAACCTGGCCACAAACACACAGCAAGCAAACTCAAAATACACCCAGACTGCTATTTCTCCGAAGTTGGGGCTCGTCTACCAAATTGTAAAGGAAAAAATATCCCTATTTGGAAACTATATGAATGGTTTCAGTAATGTTGCGCCGGTTTCTCAGCCACTTAGTGATGTCTCAGGAACATTTAAGCCGCAACAGGCAAACCAGTTTGAAGGAGGTGTCAAGATGGATATTTTCAGCAATCGATTAAGTTTCACCGCAAGTTATTATAATATTAAAGTAAAAGACGTTACGCGTGACCAAACAATAAGAGTTGATGGTAAGGATTACAACATTATTGTACAAGACGGTACTCAGGTTAGCAAGGGAGTCGAACTGGAATTAATTGCCAATCCTCTCACTGGTTTAAATATCATTGCAGGTTATGCTTATAATGATAGTAAACTTGTCCGTTCTACAAAAGAGCTGGAAGGTAGAAGACCCGCTTCTGCAGGGCCATCCAATCTGGTCAATTTCTGGGCAAGCTATGTGCAACCAGACGGTCAGTTCAAAGGCCTGGGTATTGGATTTGGCGGAAATTACGCCGGTAAATACCTGTCAGGTAATTCATTGACTACCGGAGTATTTACTTTTCCTGCATACACTCTTCTAAATTCGACTATTTTTTATGATACCCGCAGTTGTCGTATCGGCCTAAAAGTAGATAATCTGACTGATGAACTTTATTTTACCGGACAAGGCGTATTAAGTGCGCAAATGCCAAGACTCGTATCAGCTAATGTCACACTCAAGTTTTAAAAATACCATACGCCTCTTACACCTCTGGCTCGGATTAATATCCGGGCTGGTCGTATTTGTTCTTGGGCTCACCGGATCTATTTACGCCTTTTCTGATGAACTCAAGGAACTGTGCTATAAACAGAGGCTCTATGTCGATAAGGTACCTCAAACACCCCGCCTGCAGATGGCGTATTGTCACTCAGAGAAACTGTTTCTGATTTGCTTAAGGACCGGTTTGATCTGAAGTATGCGGCTAACAGCATTTTGGTGTCTGGTGGTTCACGTCCTTTGATCTATGCAA
>NZ_JAELTV010000600.1 GCF_016429005.1 Pedobacter sp. ASV19 | reverse complement strand
AGATGTGTATAAGAGACAGGCTTGATGATTGGGGAAGATATTTTTAGCCAACTAAACATTCCCACGCCTATTAAAGTTTAAACTACTCTTTTTATAGAACAAGCTCTCATTTGTAAGACTCTAGCTCTACAGCCTCATCAAAATAATCCTTGAATTTAGCCGATAAACCCTGATCCCGAAACTTCACAATAGTATAACCACTATCAAAGCAGATAATCTCAATTATAGCTTCTGGATGCTGAATATTGCCATTTTTCCAAATCAAATCGTTAAATTCAACAAAGGGCGAATTGTTCTGATCAACATCTATAGCGTGCGTGTTAGGTATGCCCAGGATAACACCCCAGATAATCTGTACATCTGCCGTAACTAACGCCTTAAATTGCTCAGGCGACAATATGAAATAATTATGTTCATAGTCAACAGGCAAATTTTTAGTAGGAATAGTATTATGGTATTCAAGTTCGGATATCAACCAGTTCAGATCTTTTACATCATCAATTATAGGACTTAGTATGATCTTTAAGTGAGTGTGAAACTCTATTTTATCGCTATCTCTTATGATCCAGTTCATTGTGTTTGTCTTGGATTATTTTAAAAACCTAAACGCAGGCTTATAAAAGACGTTTTGCCATTATAACTCCTTATACTGTTAACAAAAATAAATACTCCATTCATCAAATAAAGAACAGGGACCATAAATAGCAATAATTCCACTCCACTGAAATTAAGCAAAGAAATCTTTGGAAACGGGATTTCTATTTCGACTATCTTACTGAAGATAACAAATGCATACCCTAAAAATAATATCAAACACCATGAAATTTGAAAGTTCAACAGTCGCTTTCCTATCTCGTTTGTGTTTCTAATTTTGTCTTTCTTTAAAATCCAGATGGCAAGAGGAATGATTATCCCCAATAAAGGAAAGGCAATGAAACTCAATGCAGAAATGTTTAGACAAGCTAAAAACTTGTTGTCTTCTTGTTCCGTCCAGTCTATCAATTCATCAGGAGTAACTTGAAGCGCATTCGCTATCCGTTTCAGTGTATCGCCTCTAGGCTCAGTTTCACCACCTTCAATTCTTTGAACAGTTCTCAGGTTAATTTGAGCGGTTTCAGCTAACTGTTCCTGGCTAAATCCTTTACGGATACGTAGCTCTTTAATTTTCTGCGCTAATTCTTTGTTTTTCATCAGGATATATTTTTTTTAAAGGTTATGAAGCTATCATGTGCTATCCGATTTTATTCATATCGGCTTGTATGCTACTGCACATCATGGTTTCATTTGTTTTACCTATAATGGTTTCAGAGTACAACTATTTGCACCGTAAAGGTATGTCTAAACGCTGTTTTTTCTTTGCGACTTGTTTACGGCATATTTACGACATTCATGTCTGAGGGGGTTAAATAAGGATAAGTGATGATTGGACATCTTATAAATGTGGTTTAATGCAGTCCTTTAAATTGAGAAAATTTTTGCTTTAGCAAGTGACTTAACTCTGCATGCGTGCAGCTTAACCTAGTAGTTGTAATTGCGATCACAGTTCCATAAGCCTTGTAATTGATCTGCATCCATTTTCTTTTAAGACCATTGTTCTGCCTGGATATATATTTGTTGGGATCTTTTACAACAATATTGATAAAGATTTGCTTTGAAGCAGTAACATCACATATTTCAACAATATCTTCCCATCCAACAAAACCTACGCTTAAAGTGCTCGAATTATCAGTAATACCCTTTTTGCTTACAATAATGCCAGGGGCAGAATTGTATAATTTCTTTGCCAGGTAGAACCTGTCTCTTATACACATCTGACGCTGCCGACGAACGTAAAAAGGGGGGGGGGGGGGGGGGGGGGGGGGGGGGGGGGGGGGGGGGGGGGGGGGGGGGGGGGGGGGGGGGGGGGGGGGGGGGGGGGGGGGGGGGGGGGGGGGGGGGGGGGGGGGGGGG
>NZ_JAELTV010000005.1 GCF_016429005.1 Pedobacter sp. ASV19 | reverse complement strand
CCCCCCCCCCCCCCCCCCCCCCCCCCCCCCCCCCCCCCCCCCCCCCCCCCCCTCTTTTAGATGTGTATAAGAGACAGCTATTATTGCGGGAGAATATGGCTTGAAATTTTATGCCAGTGTTCCCTTAATCGAACCTTCTGGATTAATTATAGGTACCCTCTCCATTACAGATAAAAAAACAAGAACCTTTAGTGAGCACCAGGTTCAAATTATGAAAAATCTGGCATCAATGATCATGAAAGAAATGAACAGCCGGTTGAAATAGACAGAAATCATACTATATTTGAAATCAATCAATTATGCAGAAAAACCAATATGAAAATGCGCTTTCCTTACACCAAAAACTACTTCGTACTTTTTACATTTTTATTTTCCGTTTTATGGATTTCAAGATCTTACTGCCAGCAGCAATTGTTGTGGAAGTTTTCTACCGGAGCCGCCATACATTCTTCACCTGTAATTAGTGGAGAAGTGGTTTATTTTGGAAGTGCAGATAGTAGTTTTTATGCTTTAAATAAAAAGTCGGGTAAATTAAGCTGGAAGTTTGAAACCAAGGGACAAATTCTATCCACACCTTCTATTGACCAGGATAAAGTTTTCTTTTCAAGTACCGACGGGAAGATTTATGCCCTTAAAAAAGGCACCGGCAGCTTGCTTTGGACCTATCAAACAAAGGGAGAAAAGAAATACGATATATGGGACTATTATATCTCATCGCCTATAGTCAATGATAATGTTCTTTATATAGGTAGTGGAGACGGAAATATTTATGCACTGCAAGCCAGTACAGGAAAGCAACTCTGGTCATTTGCCACCAATGGCATTGTTCACGCCACACCTGTAATTAAAGACAACCTTGTGTTAACCGGAAGTTATGATGGTTTCTTTTATGCCCTGGATTCAAAAACAGGAAAGCTGCTCTGGAAATTTAAAACTGTCGGGGATGCTGGTTTCCCTAAAGGAGAAGTACAAAAGGGCGCTCTGATCAACGATAACGCCATTATTTTTGGCAGCAGGGACTATAATATTTATGCACTTGATTTTAAGACAGGAACAGGCCTTTGGAATATGAAAGAAAGAGGAAGCTGGATCATTGCTACCCCATTCTTTTACAAAGGCAATATCTACTTTGGAACGTCGGATACCCATCGCTTTTATTGTATGGATACCGGATCTGGAAAAATAAAGTGGACTCTACCATTAAACATGCGCGTATACGGATCTGCAACGGTTCTCAATGGGGAGATTGTATTTGGCTGCTTCAACGGGAAAGTTTACTTTGTTGATCCTGAATCAGGAAAAATCAATTCCACTTTCCAGACTGAAGAAAGTAAAAACAGATATTCCAGTCTCTTCGATAGTGATGAAAAATTCAGAAAAGACATTCCTTTATATGGTGATAACTATGTTGAAGTTGAAAAGAAAATTCTTGCTTTAGGTTCTATTCTTTCCAGCCCTCTGGCAGAAGATCAGGTATTGTATTTTGGAGATACAAATGGCTTCTTTTATGCCCTGGTTAAGAAACTTCAAAAGGTCACCTCTCCTAAATAGACTTTTTGCCCAAGCTGACCTGTTCAACTTAACACAACCAAGGTATAACCGAAGTAGCAAACAAACAGCTACTCTGGTTTGCTCCCTCCTCTGCAATTTACAACGAAAACCCCACCTCCAACTAGTTAATTATTCTTTAACCTGAACAAGTTTAAAATGTCTAAATTTACCATAGCCACTTTGAGGGCCATAAGTACACTGAAACAAACCCACCCGAAGCTCTTGCTGATCCATATCCTTCCGCAGCACCGGGCTACCCGGCAACTCTTTCCAATGGCGCCCATCTGTACTTCCTCTCAAGCTAAACCAATTTCCCCTGCGCTCTATTTGCAGGTGCCTGTAAAAATCCCAACCAGCAGCATTGCTGTTTTGAATCCGGCCATTTCTGTCCAGACTGGTAACCATATTACCCATGCCCCAGCCCGGAAAAACACTATTCTGAATCAATTGAAATGAGGTATTCGAAGTACATACCATTAGTCCCACGTCATTAGCCCCATTTGCTTTCTTTTCCGCAAGACCACTCACGTCTTTCACTTCTGCTTCCACTATAAAATCTCCGCTTACCTCTTTGTACAGAAAAGGCCCCCTAGGTTCACCTCCATCCCATTGAGTTCCGCTGGAAGATAAAGTTAAAACACCCGCACTACTTTTCAGTGTATCTGCCTTTCCTAAGAAACCATCCCACAAACCTTTTTCTGAACGATAATCCACAGTACGGCTAAAAGCCTCCTCAAAAATATGGAACTGCTTCACATCTGTCTTCACCTCAACCTTTGCCGAGGCAGCTGTCACATTTCCATAATTATCTCTTATCTTCAGCATAAATGTATAAGCCTGATCAGCATCCAGGTCATAAAAAGTGTAATCAGGTTCGCTTGTCCAGACACTATTCCTCCCTTTAGTATCATAAAAATAATACGTCTTACGCTGGCCAGGGAGATCTGCTGTTCCAGCACGCATAGTAACCATATGAGGGCTTAATGCTTTGGGTAATACCGAAAAAACCGCACCAGAGCTTGCTGCAGCTACAGTGCTGTTCCATTTTTGATAAAAATTTTTTACCTCTGCTGCTTCAATCGCCCGGTTTAAAACTGTCAAAGAAGCGATTGCATCGGGTATATTCTTTCCTTTATCTAATCCTATAAAAAGGGTATCATTTTTTACCGATAAGAGATCAAAATTAACATCTGTCCGCAAAACACCGTCTATATAATTCTGATGCTGCTTTTGTTGAACAACCTGTACAACATGATGCCAGTTCTCATCCTTAAAGCATTTTCCTTTGGCCAGAACAATCCATGAGGCATGCTCTGCAAGCTCCACCGGAAAACTGTCCGTAAATTTCATGGCTGTCTTTCTGCCCAGATCAACTGCTATCCTCCCCCGAATATCCTGTACTATCGGTGAAACTTCAGTGTTAAAAAAACTTCCACCCAGGTATCCTTCATTCTTCCATTCCTTTAGATTTCCATAATTCAATTTTCCGGGAGAAAGATAAATAGCCGCATCAGAATAAGGCTCTTCTTTAACCATTTTCTGTATTTCTTCCAATGATAAAGGCACATCATATATCGTCAATGACGCCAGTGCACCAGAAAAAAAAGCATTTTTATCGGCTGTAGTACCTAAGCGAAAATTCCTCAAATTGGCAATAAAAAGCATTTTTAGTTCTTCACGATCAGGCTGGCCATCCACATACAGCCTTTCTGTTGTACCATCAAATACCAACGCAATATGATGCCATTTTCCAGCAGCAGGCAAAGTTCTGTAGGCCATATCTGCCCAGCCCCAATGGGCGGCAGCCCCCCAGTTTTTATTGCGCCCGTAGCCCAGGGTCCCATTGGTCATATCCACCCCACCTCTGGCAGTCCAGGACAGGATTGGTTCTTCATCTTCAACAACTGGATTATAAACCCAAACTGCCACGGAAAAACTGCTGTTACCGCTTAAAGAGCCGGGTGCCTTAAAATCAGCATCTAGATAACAGCCCTGATCAAAAACCACCGCTTTTTTACCAGCAACAATATCAACTGTGGGTAATTTAGCAGACCCATTCAAAAAAGATCCACTCAATTTGCCCAAATTAGGCCACTTAGATACTATAGCACCAAGGTCAAAAGCATTCGCATCCAGGTCTACCAGCAAACCTTTAGACTTAAAACCCGGAGTTTTAGATGGGTCTTTAGCTACAATATGGCTTTCAGGATGGTATTTATCCTCAGCAAAAACCTTGAAATTCCAAACTGCTTTATTTAACCCTGGGCATTCTGTATTCAAAATACTTAATCTCAGGTAACGGGCCTTCACATCCCTCCGATCGATCATCGGACTGCCATGGATCGTGTTCTTCCTTCTGTCAGCAAAGACAGCCCAGTTCAGTCCATCTGTTGAATACTCGATCAGGTATTGATAATACCAGGTTGCGTATTCAAACTGTGTTTGTATATTCTTAATGGTTTTCAGTTCCCCAAGATCCATCTTCAACCAGGCTTCGCTGGTATTATTCCTGGGTTTCCATAAAGTTCCGTTGTTATCATCCAGTGCAAACTCAGGTTTAAAATCTTCACTATAGCATGAGGAAGCAGTTACCTGAGCTCCAAGGGCAATATTTGGCACAGGGTTGCTGTTTTTGGCCAGATAACCTATCCCAAGATGCGTCGGTATGATCTTTTCTATATTGCCCTCTGCATCAAAAACCATTTTGTCTGCAGCCACCTGTCGGTGATAACCCCCTCCGGAATGCGGGTTGTTGTGCCGGTGATAAATCATATAGAAATCATTGCCTTCCTGAAGTACAGATTGATGCCCCGGGCCATGAACCGTACCATCAGCACTGGTACTCAGGATCGGATTGTTCTTACCATATTCAAAAGGCCCCATTGGCCCGGTTCTGCTGATCGCATATTGGACTCTGTAGGTGTCATCCTCACAACGTCCGGAAGAATAGGTCAGGTAATAAATTCCATTTCTTTTAAACATAAAAGGAGCTTCAAAAAAATCTTTAGCAACTGTATTGGGAATTTTATCAAGTTTAGCAAAAGACTTCATATCCGGATTCAGCAAACCTACCCCACACCCATGATTGGGGTAAATCCCCCATGTCCCCCAGAACATATACATCTTTCCATCATCATCTTTGAAAGTCTGTCCATCCAGTGTAATTACATCAGGTACGAGAAAATTCTTAACTACTGGTACTCCATCAGGTAATAAAGCTGTCCAGGGGCCGATTGGACTGGAAGAGCGTGCACCAAAAATTTCTACAGGCTGACAATAATACATGTAATAAAACCCATCCCTGGCTTGCGTAACATCGGGTGCCCAATAATGATGCGTAGTGGGCCAGTTCATGTCCTGCAAACTCCAGTTTACAAAATCTTTGGAGCTCCAAACCTGCGAAGGTCCAAAACCGCCGCCATTTCCATCTGTCGTTGCATAAATGTAATAAGTGTCACCGAATTTCTTTACCGTTGGATCCGCAAAGTATCCGGGTAGTACGGGGTTCCCCGCTGCCGGGTCCGTATGCTTTTTAGATTGTCCGTACAGGTTTAAACCCATCAGCAGACAAAAGATAAGGCCCTTGGCCCGGTTTAAGGAAAACATAGTTTTAGTTTGTTGTTCCTATCAAACCTAAACATTCCTCAAACCTCGTTATTAAAGGATTTTGATCAAAACCAGCCCGATATTAACTGGTTCATCAAAGAGCTATTTTAAAAAAAAAAGAGATTCTGGCATGTTCCGGAATCTCCTCTTTAATTATTTTTTATCTGTATAAAACTTATAGATCGTTGTGGTTTTATATTCCTGTCCCGGTTTCAACACCGTAGAAGGGAAAGAAGGTTGATTGGGTGAATCTGGAAAGTGCTGTGTTTCCAGGCACAATGCAGACCGGTATCCGTAACTTTTATTTCCTTTTCCATCGGTTTCCTTTCCAGTCAAAAAGTTACCACTATAAAATTGCAGGCCAGGCTCTCCAGTCAGTACATCCATATAGATCCCTGTTTTGGTACTGTGCAGGGTCGCTGCTAAACGAATATCTTTTGATGGTCTCAACACAAAATTATGATCATAGCCTTTTCCCCTTTTTAGTTGTTCATTGTTGTCGTTGATACGCGCGCCGATCAGTGTTGGTTTGGTAAAGTCAAATGGCGTTCCATTGACTTTTTCCAATTTCCCTGTTGGGATCAAAGTTTCATCTACAGGTGTAATTTCATCGGCATTGATGGTTAAAAGATGATCCGTAATGGTAGAATCACCTGCACCATTCAAGTTAAAATAAGCATGATTGGTTAGGTTAAGTACAGTAGCCTTATCTGTAGTGGCCTGATAGCTAATCTTTAATTCATTATTTTCAGTCAGTTCATACACCACTTTAACCTGAAGATTTCCAGGATAACCAGCCTCTCCGTCTTTAGACAAATAACTCAGTTCAAGCGTATGATCATCTGTCTGTTTTGCGTCCCAAACCTGTTTGTAATAGCCATCAAAACCACCATGCAAAGTATTCTTTCCATCATTAAGCTGTAGCTGATAGGTTTTTCCGTCCAGGCTAAATTTTCCGGCAGCAATCCTGTTGGCATACCTTCCAACCAGAGCTCCAAAGAAAAATTCCTGCTTTTTCTGATACCCCTCCAGCTGATCGTGTCCCAATACAACATCCACCAACTCTCCCTTATCATTCTTAACCAATAAAGACACCAGCCTACCACCAAAATTAGTAATAGCAGCTTCGCTGCCTGTTTTATTTTTCAGGAAATACAACTGTACCTCTTTCCCATCAACTGTTTTCTTAAAAGCTGCTGCCTTGGGCAAGGCTGCCCCGGCAACCACCAAAGTAGAATCTGCACCATTTGAAGAAGATGCATTCGGTTGATGGCAACTGCTCAAAATTGCGGCAGTACCAGCCATCAAAAACATTAATTTGATATTCCTGTTCATAATTGATTAATATTGGTTAAACGGCAGGCAATGTAAAAAAAAATAATTAAACGTCGAATTAACAATTAATATTTTATTATAAATTTGAGAATTAATAGTTACATTAATATTCAAATTTTACCAGCAGTAAGTAACGAGCAGAATGACAACATATTCAGAACAAGACAAGATCGCAATTGCAGTTGACTGCATCATCTTTGGCTTTGACGGCGAAAAGCTAAAAATTCTTTTAATCAAAAGGGGCTTTGAACCCGAAAAAGATAAGTGGAGCCTTATGGGCGGTTTTGTTAAAGCAGGAGAAAGCCTTGACCAGGCTGCAAAAGATATCCTCACCACTTTAACAGGCCTTGACGGCGTATACCTTGAACAACTCCATGCTTTTGGCGATCCATCCCGGGACCCGGTAGAACGGACCGTTTCGGTAGCCTATTTTGCCCTGATCGACATCAACAATTATAAACAACAGCTCAGTGACCGCTATCATGCAGAATGGTTTCCTTTAAAAGACAAACCTAAACTTATTTTTGACCATGATGAAATGGTAGAAACGGCAAAGCATTCCATCCGGAACAAGGCAGCACATAACCCACTGCTCTTTGAACTGCTACCAAAAAAATTCACCATTCCTCAACTGCAAAGTTTGTACGAAGACATCTATGATATACAGATCGACAACAGGAATTTCATCAGGAAACTTACGGCAGCAGGATTATTGATCAAGCTTTCTGAAAAAGATAAATCCAATTCAAAAAAAGGAGCCTTCTATTTTAAACTCGACAAAAAAAGGTATAAAACCAATTTTCCGAACTTCCTGAGCTTTATCCCCGCCTCTTCCAGTTAAGCCTTCAGCCACAGGCTTTAAAGAAAAATCTTAAAAAATTTCTTTTAGTAAACAAATAAACGTTAATTAGACGTTTATTTGTTTTATGAAAAAAGATCAATATGTTATTGGAGTAGATTATGGTTCAGATTCAGTCCGGTCTGTCCTGGTCAACACCTCTAATGGTGAAGAGATTTCTTCATCCGTTTTTAATTATCCCCGATGGCAGAAAGGACTCTATTGTAATCCCGGCTCGAACCAGTTCAGGCAACATCCGCTTGATTATATCGAAGGGCTTACATTAACCATCAGGGAATGCCTTGAGCAAGCCAAAGCGACTGTACATCCGCAACAGGTAAAAGCCATTGCTGTAGATACCACTGGCTCTACACCTGTTGCAGTAAATGAGCAAGGCGTACCTCTGGCCCTCCTTCCTGAATTCGAGGAAAATCCCAATGCTATGTTTGTGTTGTGGAAAGACCACACTTCAGTTAAAGAGGCCGCACAAATCAACGCACATGCCACGAAATTTGAGATCAATTATCTCAGTTATTGTGGCGGTATTTATTCCTCAGAATGGTTTTGGGCCAAACTGCTCCATGTATTGCGGGTGGATGAAAAAGTTCGTTCTGCCTGTTATTCCTGGGTAGAGCATTGCGATTGGATCCCTTTTCTGCTCACCGGAGCAACACACATTTCTAAAATGAAGAGAGGACGTTGTTCTGCAGGTCACAAAGCCTTATGGGCCGAAGAATTTGGAGGCTTACCACCCAATGAGTTTTTCAATACTTTGGATCCGTTATTGGATGGTTTTACGCAAAGACTCTTCACGGAAACTTTTACGTCGGATCAGGCTGCCGGACATCTCAGTGAGGAATGGGCAGACAAATTGGGTTTGAGTACAGATGTTGTTATAGGCGTGGGTGCTTTTGATGCGCACATGGGTGCTGTTGGTGGTCAAATTGAACCCTACTATCTCAGCAAAGTGATGGGGACCTCTACCTGCGATATCTTAGTGGCTCCAACAGAGGATCTTCACGGAAAACTGGTTAAAGGCATTTGTGGACAAGTAGATGGATCTGTTATTCCTGGAATGGTGGGTCTGGAAGCCGGACAATCTGCCTTTGGAGATACCTATGCCTGGTTTAAGAACATCGTATCCTGGCCATTGAAGAACCTTCTGCAGGATTCTGCTCTTATCGACGCAGCCACTGCAACTGCACTGGAAGAAGAAATAGCAGAAAAGATCATTCCGGAACTCAGCAGACTGGCAAGCCTATTGCCTAAAGAAGCAGATCATGAACTGGCCGTTGATTGGTTTAACGGAAGAAGAACACCTGATGCGAACCAGGAACTTAAAGGAGCACTCCTCAATCTGGACCTGGGGAGCGATGCCCCCCGTTTGTTCAGAGCACTTGCAGAGGCCACCTGTTTTGGCGCAAAGAACATTGTGAACCGCTTTGTGGAGCAGGGTATTCCTGTTAAAGGCTTAATAGGTATTGGTGGTGTAGCAAAAAAGTCACCTTTTGTAATGCAGATGATGGCTGATGTATTAAACATGCCCATCAGAATCCACCAGTTCAAGCATACTTGCGCATTAGGTGCAGCTATGTTCGCCGCTGTAGTTGCAGAGATTTATCCTACGGTAGAAGAAGCTATGGTTGGCATGGGCAGAGGTTTCGATGCCGAATACCAGCCCATTGCAGACAATGTAGCTTATTATGCAAAACGTTACCCGCAATACCTTTCTCTTGGAAATTACATTGAACAAAACCCCTATCATGAGTAACTATCAAAAAATAAAGGAGCTGGCCTATAAAGCCAACATGGACCTCCCCAAACTTGGACTGGTACTTTTCACCTTCGGTAATGCAAGTGCTGCAGACCGGGAAGCTGGTGTTTTTGCCATTAAACCGAGTGGAGTGCCCTACGAGGAACTAAGTGTGGAAAGTATGGTGATTGTAGATTTTGACGGAAATGTTGTTGAAGGCAAACTCAGGCCCTCTTCCGACACCCTTACCCATGCTGTATTGTACAAAAACTGGAAAAACATAGGCGGAATTGTGCATACACACTCTACCTACGGTACCGCCTGGGCGCAGTCGTTGAGAGCAATTCCTCTTTACGGAACCACACATGCAGATCACACCACCGCAACCATACCCTGCGCGCCGCCAATGGACAATGAAAAGATCGCAGGCAATTATGAATACGAAACCGGCTATCAGATCATCAGGCACCTGGAACAGGAACAGATCAGCTACGAAGAGACCGAAATGATCCTTGTTGGTAACCATGCTCCATTTACCTGGGGTAAAACAGCCGATAAAGCGGTTTACAACAGTGCAGTATTGGAAGAACTGGCTAAAATGGCCTTACTTACCGAACAAGTACAGCCTGAAGTAAAACCGATGAAAGATGCTTTAATTAAAAAACATTACGAAAGAAAACACGGAGCAAACTCCTATTACGGACAATAACCAAATATAATGACAACTGACCTAAAACAATTTGAAGCCTGGTTTATTACTGGCAGCCAGCACCTGTATGGCGAAGAAACTTTAAGAAGCGTTGCAGAACACTCTGCTCAAATTTCCAAAGCACTCAACGAATCTTCCGAAATTCCTGTAAAGATTGTATTTAAACCTACTGTGAAAACTGCAGAAGAAATTTATAAAATCTGTCAGGAAGCAAATGTTGCAGAAAACTGCATTGGAATTATTGCCTGGATGCATACCTTTTCACCTGCAAAAATGTGGATCGGCGGTTTAAAGATCCTTCAAAAACCACTGGTTCACTTACATACTCAATTTAACCGCGATATTCCATGGAGTACGATGGATATGGACTTCATGAACCTGAATCAAAGTGCACATGGCGACCGGGAATTTGGTTTCATTATGTCCAGAATGCGCATCAACAGAAAAGTGATTGCCGGGCATTGGGAAGATCCTCAGGTACGCGAAGGATTGAATACATGGCTAAGAGCCGCCGCTGGCTGGTATGATCTTCAAGGTGCGAAATTTGCCCGCTTTGGCGACAATATGCGCAATGTAGCCGTAACTGAAGGAGATAAAGTAGAAGCAGAAATTAAGTTTGGCTACTCCGTAAACACCTATGGCATTGGCGATCTTGTGCAAGTGATTAACCAAAGCCTGGACAGTGACATTGACAAACTGGTTAAAGAATATGCAGACCAGTACCTTCTGGCTGAAAGTCTTGTTAAAGGCGGCTCACAACACCAGTCTCTGCGCGAAGCGGCTAAAATTGAAATTGGATTGCGTAACTTTTTACAGGCAGGTCAGTTCAAAGGCTTTACAGATACCTTCGAAGACCTGCATGGAATGCTTCAGCTTCCCGGCATAGCAGTTCAGCGTTTAATGCGCGATGGTTATGGCTTTGCCGGTGAAGGCGACTGGAAAACCGCTGCCCTGGTCAGAACCATGAAAGTGATGGGAAGTGGTTTAGCCGGAGGAAATGCCTTCATGGAAGATTATACTTATCATTTTGAACCAGGAAATTCCTTTGTACTGGGCTCACATATGCTGGAGGTAGATGAGTCTATAGCCAGTGGACCAATCAGATGCGAGATTCATCCCCTTGGTATTGGCGGCAAAGCAGATCCGGTACGTTTGGTTTTTGATGCAGCCGCGGGCCCCGCACTCAATGCTTCCGTTGTAGATATGGGTAACCGTTTCCGCTTGCTGGTTAATGTAGTAGACCCGGTTGAAGCCAAATACGAACTTCCAAAACTACCAGTTGCCCGTGTACTCTGGAAGCCACAGCCCGATATGAAAACCGGTTGTGCAGCATGGATTTATGCCGGAGGAGCGCATCATACCTGCTACAGCCAAAACTTAACTGCTGAGCATTTAAATGATTTTGCGAACATCGCAGGCCTTGAATATGTAAGCATAGACGAGCACACCAATTTAAATCAGTTCCGGAATGAACTGAAATGGAACGAGGTTTACTACCAGAGCCATACGCACTAAAACCGGAAATTAACCAAACCATATATATAAACCTTATGAGCAATAGTTTAGCAACTACAGATTACGTAGTTTTTATCATCTACTTCTTCATTGTAGCTGGTTATGGATACTCCATCTACAGAAAGAGGAAAAAAAACGAACACGATGCCAAAGCATTTTTCCTTGCAGAAGGAACCCTAACCTGGTGGGCCATCGGCGCCTCTTTGATCGCTTCCAACATCTCCGCAGAGCAATTCATCGGAATGAGTGGTGAAGGCTTCTTCCTGGGCGTTGCAGTTGCGGCCTATGAATGGATCGCTGCCATCGCACTGATCATCGTAGCGGTATGGTTCATACCCGTCTATTTGAAGAATAAAATCTATACGATGCCACAATTTCTCAAAACCAGGTACAATGAATCGGTTGCATTGATTATGGCGGTATTTTGGCTGTTTCTGTATGTTTTCGTAAACTTAACTTCTATCCTGTATTTGGGTGCAGTGGCCATTAATGGACTTACAGGGGGCAACTATCTGCACCTGATCATGATTGGGCTCGCAGTCTTTGCCTTATTCATCTCTCTTGGAGGAATGAAAGTTGTGGCCTACACCGATGTGATCCAGGTAGCGGTACTCATATTTGGTGGTTTGGTTACCACCTATATTGCCCTATGTGTAGTTGGTGAGAAATTTGGCGTGGGCAGCAATGCCTTTGCCGGCTTTAATGTTTTAATGCAGCAGGCGCCAGACCATTTCAAGATGATCATCCCTAAACCCACAGCAGGCTCTTCACAAAATGAGATCAGTAAATACCTGACCTTTCCGGGAATCGCTTCTTATGCAGCGGGGATCTGGATTATTAACCTGAATTACTGGGGTTGCAACCAATACATTACACAAAGAGCACTGGGTGCAGACCTGCATACCGCGCGTACAGGAATTTTGTTTGCCGGATTGCTAAAACTTCTCATGCCGGTTATCGTGATGTTGCCAGGTATCGCTGCTTTTGTCTTGTACAAAAATGGTCACCTGCCTCAGCTGATCGGTGGTAAAGATGGTGCTTATTCTGCCATTCTTACCTTCCTGCCGACAGGCTTGAAAGGACTCTCTATAGCCGCATTAACTGCGGCAATTGTTGCCTCTCTTGCCGGTAAAGTAAACAGTATATCAACCATTTTCACACTGGATGTCTATTCTAAATACGTCAAAAAAGAGTCTGAACAGAAAAACCTGGTCTTTATTGGGAGAGCAACGGTTTTTGTAGGCTTGATCCTGGCCGTATTATTTACCTGGAACGACCTTCTTGGGATTGGTGGTGTTGGTGGTTTTACCTATATCCAAAAATATACAGGTTTCATCAGCCCGGGGGTATTTGCCATGTTCTTCCTGGGGATGTTCTGGAAAAGAACCACCGGCCCTGCTGCCATAGTAGGTGTTATTGCAGGCTTCGTACTGTCGGTGTTCTTTAACGAATTCGCCCCGGCAGTATTAGGCAATAACACTTGGCTCTACACTGCATACAGTAATGGTCACGGTGGTTTTGAAATACCATTCCACATTTGCATGGGTCTGTCTTTTGCATTCACTATGCTGCTCATGATTGGTGTGAGTTTAAGCGGACCAAAAATAAACCCTAAAGCTTTTGAACTCGATAAAAGCATGTTCAAAGTCAAACCTTCCACCATGGTGCTGATCATCCTCACTTTATTACTGATCACCGCATTGTACGTTAAATTCTGGTAGTTATCCGGGATACAGTATTGAAAAATACTGTATCCCAAATTACCATTCCTTGCAGCTTTAAAGCATTTTATTGGAAATTTGGGTTAATTAACTGCTACAATCAGCTAATTTCCTGAGAACTCTTCATGGCTATAGTCTGTACTTTAGACTGTAAACCTACACTTCTCTTAGAACCATGAAATATTTTCTCCTTATCGGTCTTTGTAGTGCCATGATTAGTCTTCATGCACAGCAAGCTTACCAGCCAAACCACCAGGAACTGATCCGTTCTTACCAGCACGCAGCCCTGTTGGACAGCACAGCCTCTAAAAAAGTATTCCGTTCTTCTGTAAAACCTCAGTGGAATAAAGATGGGAAATCCTTCTGGTACCGTATTAACACCTCCGAAAACACCTGGGAATACCTACTGGCAGACCTTACTGCCAGAACAAAAAATTCTGCTTTTGACCACCAGCGCCTTGCTGATGCCTTAAGCAAGCTGACGGGTAAAAAAGCAGAGTCAGGCAAACTTCCGGTAGAAAATCTCTCCATCACTCCCGGAAACAAAAAGATCAACATCCTTGCAGATAAAAAATGGTATACCTGGGATGCCGGCAACAACGAACTCCTGGTATCAGATCAAATTCCAGAACCTTCAAAAACCAGAGAAAGAAACTGGAGGAAGCGTCAGGAACAAAGAGATTCTATTTCACCAGATCAGAAATTTACTGCCATGACCAAAAACGGAAATATCTATATCCGTTCCAAAGCAACAGGACAAGAAACCCAGTTTACCAAAGATGGCAGCCCGGAACAACCTTATGGGGAATTTACCTGGTCTCCGGATAGCAAAACCCTGATTGCCTATAAGATCAATTACAAAGAAGATAAAAAAGTCTATTACATCCTGAGTTCAAGCCCCGGCACCACCAGAGGAGAGCTCAAATCACAGAATTACATGCAGCCTGGTGATGAATTCAGTACGTTTGAAATGTACCTGATCAATCCTGAAAAAGGGACAAGCCAAAAGGCCTCTATTGATAAATTTGATATTTATGGAACACCAGAAATCCACTGGAGAAAAGGAAATAACCAATATTTTACTTTCGAAAAAAGAGACCGCGGCCATCAGCGTTTCAGAATCATAGAAATACATATCCCTACTGTAACAGCCAAAACCCTGATTGATGAAAAGACGAATACCTTCATTTACGAGCAACGGATTTTTACCCATTACCTGCCAGACACCCATGAATTGATCTGGGCAACAGAAAAAGATGGCTACCGCCATTTATACCTGATGGACGAACTGACTGGTAAAGAAAAGAACCGCATTACTACCGGCAACTGGGTAGTCAGAGAAATTGATAGTGTGGATACCCAAAAAAGACAAATCTGGTTCCGTGCCAATGGTATGGATCCTTCAGAAGATCCTTATTTTATCCACTACTACCGTATCGGTTTCAATGGCAAAGGCTTGGTTCAGCTCACACCTGCAAAAGGAAACCATAATTTGGCCTTTTCTCCCGATAAATCTCACTATCTGGATACCTGGTCCCAGGTCAACGTTCCCCCTGTCACTACATTGAACAGAACCAGCGACGGTAAAAAAATAATGGATCTGGAAAAAGCAGATATTTCTGCTTTTCTCAAAACAGGAATTCCTTTACCCGAAGTCTTTGTAGCTAAAGGACGGGATGGAAAAACCGACATCTGGGGAATTGTATGCCGGCCCTCTCACCTGGACAGCACCAAAACCTACCCCATAGTTGAAAACATTTACGCCGGCCCCCAGGACTCTTTTGTACCCAAAAGTTTTATGCCGTACAGCGAAATGCAAAGCCTGGCTGAACTCGGCTTTATTGTTATTCAGTGTGATGGAATGGGTACTGCAAACCGCTCCAAGGCCTTCCATGATGTTTGCTGGAAAAACCTTGCTGATGCCGGTTTCCAAGACCGTATCCTTTGGATGAAAGCCCTTGGAAAAAAACACAGCTACGCAGATACCACCAGGGTTGGTGTTTATGGTACTTCAGCAGGAGGACAAAATGCAGGAGGTTCTGTTTTGTTCCATCCTGAATTTTATAAATCTGCAGTAGCCGCCTGTGGCTGCCACGATAACCGTGTAGACAAACAATGGTGGAACGAACAATGGATGGGCTATCCTGTAGGACCACATTATGAAGCACAATCCAATATCACCAACGCTGCCAAACTGCGTGGAAACCTCCTGCTTATTGTTGGCGAAGCCGACACCAATGTTCCTCCTGAATCTACTTACCGCTTTGCAGATGCCCTCATTAAAGCAGGCAAAAATTTCGAACTCATTACGGTTCCTGGTTTGGGCCATAGCGACGGAGGCCCTTTTGGAAAAAATAAAAAACGCGACTTTTTTGTAAAAACCCTTTTGGGTATAGATCCTGTAAACAGAAATAATGGCGAATTGACTCACCCTTCATTGTAAAAAGATGTTCAAATTCAAATTTCTCCTCTTTGCTTTATCGGTCTTTTATTGCAACAGATCCGTTGCCCAGACCAATCCTATGGCCGAAATTATGCTGCATTATCAAACGGATAGAACCCTGCTCCGCAATTTCTACACCGTTGAGACCTCACCAGAATCCCGGATAAGATTCAAAGCACTGGCCGAGGACTACCTGAAAAAGATCAACTAGGAAGATTTCAACCAATTCAATACCGGAGCAAGAGCAGATTATCTCCTGTTCAGAAGAGACTTACAGGAGCAGATTTTCCAGCTCAGCAAAGCCGAAGATGCTTATGAAAAACTCAAAAACCGTTTTCCCTTCGCAGACCAGATCTACCAATTGGAAAAACAATGCAGAAGAGGAACTTCTTCAGAACCAGAAAAAACTGCTGCACAATTGAATGAGATCAGTAAACAACTAAAAAAATTGATCCAGGAACTTCCCTCCAGCACAAAATTCAGTCCTTCAGAAGCGCTTGAAGCCTACAAAACAGGAAGAGACCTTCGGCAAGCAGGGAAAAAGGTATTCGACTTCTATAACCAGTATGACCCTATGTTTAGTTGGTGGATACCAGTAACCTATAAACAAACTGACAGCCTGCTCCGTGTATACACGACCGCTCTTTCCAAAAACACCCTGCAGGAAAGTAAAGCCAGCTCAGATCCCAGCCTCCAGGGTGTTCCGGTAGGAAGGGCTGAAATCCTGAGGAAACTGGATATGGAAATGATCCCCTACAGCCCGGAAGAATTGATCGCCATGGCCACAAAAGAACTGGAATGGTGCGACCGGGAAATGCTAAAAGCCACCGCTGAAATGGGCTTAAAAAACGACTGGCAGGCTGCTATGGAAAAGGTCAAAAATACTTATGTTGCACCGGGAAAACAACCAGAACTGATCGTTAAACTCTACAACGAAGCCCTGGACTTCATTAAATCCAAAGACCTGATTACAATTCCTCCTCTTGCTGAAGAAACCTGGGGTATGATCATGATGACCCCAGAAAGACAGCTGGTCAATCCATTTTTTACCGGTGGAAGTGAGATCAGCATCTCCTACCCTACAAGTGATATGAATTATGAAGACAAGATGATGAGTATGCGCGGAAACAACCCCTATTTTTCCAGGGGTACCGTACAACATGAACTGATCCCCGGACACAATCTGCAGTACTTTATGATGAGCCGTTACAATACCCATCGCAATTATAACACCCCATTCTGGATGGAAGGTTGGGCTCTGTACTGGGAACTTCTGCTCTACGACATGAACTTTGCCAAGACACCAGAAGAAAGAATCGGTATGCTCTTCTGGAGAAAACACCGCTGTGCAAGGATCATTTTCTCCTTAAATTATCAATTGGGCAAATGGACTCCGGCGACATGTATCGATTTCCTGGTCAATCGTGTTGGGCATGAGCGGGCCAATGCCGAAGGAGAAGTCAGAAGGTCTATTGCGCCCTGGAGAGATCCACTGTACCAGGTTGGTTACCTTACCGGAGGGCTTCAGGTTATGGCCCTGAAAAAAGAACTGGTAGACAGTGGAAAGATGACCTACAAAGAATTCCACGACTCCTTTATTAAAGAAAACAGTATGCCCATAGAGATGATCCGGGCCATCCTTACCCATCAAAGCCTCAGCAAAGATTTTAAAACCAGATGGAGATTCTATGACCTTAAAAACTAAGTTTCTTACCTTTGCCAGCCATACTAACCTCTATCTATTAATATGACCTACCCGGAAAAATTACAGGCCATCCGAAATCAGATGAAAAGTGAAGGGATCGATGTTTATCTGATCCCCTCTTCAGATCCCTATCAGAATGAATATCTTCCCGAGCATTACCGGTGCATTGAATTTGCCTCAGGCTTCACTGGCAGTGCTGGCGCTTTAGTCATTACCCAGGATTTTGCCGGGCTCTGGACAGATTCCAGGTATTTCGTCCAGGCAGAACAGCAACTGAAAAACAGTGGTTACCAACTTATTAAACTCCAGATACCACATACTCCGGAATATATTAAATGGATTCCAAAAGGTTCCAGAATCGGCTGCATAGAAGAACTGCTTTCTGTGGTCTTACTCGATCAATTCCGGGCCAGCGGTTTTAACCCAATTGCAGCAGACCTGATCTCTCCCATCTGGAACAACAGACCACCGCTACCCGCTCACCCAGCCTTTCTATTAGAAGATCAATACACAGGACAACCCGCATCAGAAAAACTAAACCTGCTTCGCGAACAACTTGAGCATTTGGAAAACAGTGCCATCCTCCTTTCCGCATTGGATGAAATTGCCTGGCTTTTCAACCTTCGCGGCCACGATATTAAATGCAATCCGCTAACCCTGGCTTATGCACTGATTACGCCAGAGTATGCCTGTCTGTTCATAGATCAGCGAAAACTCAGCAAAAAAGACCAGGAAGAGTTGCAGCATCACCGCATTACCACTGCAAACAGTCAGGACATCATCACCACTATAAAACTTCTCCCAGCAGGTTCCAGTCTGTTTATAGACCCCAAACGGACCAATGCAAAATTATTCAACAGCATCCCTGCTTCAGTAAAAATCCGTCAGGGCATTAGCCCTGTATCCCATCTGAAATCTATAAAAAACAAGACGGAGATCAGTAATTTCAAACAAGCGATGATTAAAGACGGTGTCGCTTTGACCCGTTTCATGAAATGGCTGAAAGAAAACCTTAACAAAATAACCATTACCGAATTATCTGCCTCCAAACGCCTCGAACAATTCAGAGCCGAACAAGAAGGGTTTACAGGAACCAGTTTCGATTCTATATCCGGCTATGCCGCAAATGCAGCACTCCCCCATTACACTCCAAATGAACAGAGTGACCAGACCTTACAACCAAAAGGACTTTATCTGATCGACTCTGGCGGACAGTATTATCAGGGTACAACAGATGTGACCAGAATGCTCGTTTTAGGTCCATTAAACGAACGGGAAAAAGAAGACTATACTTTGGTTCTCAAGGCACTTATAGAGGGAACCACTGCTCAATATCCAACCGGAACCCGCGGCTACCAGCTGGATGCCATCATTAGAAAACCACTCTGGGACAAGGGTATCAATTACGGTCACGGTACCGGACATGGTGTAGGTTGTTTCCTGAATGTACATGAAGGGCCGCAATCCATCAGTCCGAACAACCTGGATGTAGATTTTAAAGCCGGCATGATCACCTCCATAGAGCCTGGCATATACCGCCCCGGATACCATGGAGTCAGGATTGAAAACCTGGTCCTCACGGTTCCGGCTGGAGAAACAGAATTCGGTTCTTTTCTGGGTTCAGAAACATTGACGCTTGCCCTGATCGATCCGAAAGGAGTTGTTCCGGAACTGCTGGAACCCCGTCACCTGCAATGGCTGGAAGTCTACAACAACTATGTCATTGAAACGCTTGGCCCTTTTTTAAGTCCGTCTGAAAATAATTGGTTAAAAGAGGAATTTAAGCTAGGGTAAAAAATAGATGTACTCTTCGAGGACTGGACTCCTTGCCTCGCTTCGCTCTTGTGGCAAGGCGCCCTGAGGTCCTCTCGGAGTAACATCTATTTTTTCATGGCGCTTAGCATGGAGGGGGGGATATCCGTGCATGAAGTATAGGCGAATAGTTTATTCATGTTCCACGTTAATGCACTATACATTTTATGCAAATTAGCATCATTCCATATAGATTAGCATTATTCCATACTGTGCGCTTTGTCGGATAAGCACCCAAACTAAGCGCCCAGAAAAGTCAATATACTCAGAGAGGACCTCAGGGCGCCTTGCCATAAGAGCGCAGCGGGGCAAGGAGTCCAGTCCTCGAAGAGTATATTGACTTTTATAAAAAGCTTAGCCCTTTTTGGGCCTGATGAGGTAATAGATTGGAATTCCAATCGCTGTAATAATCAACCCCGGCCATGTAAATTTCGGCTTAAACACAATCAGCAAAACACAAAAAGCCAATCCCATCAAAATGTACAAAACCGGCAAAACAGGATAACCAATCACCTTATACGGCCTTGGCAAGTCAGGCCGCTTCTTACGAAGCAACACAATTCCAAAAATCGTGAGCATATAAAACCCAACCACGACAAAAGAGATCATATCCAGCAAATCCCCATACTTCCCGCTAAAACACCACAAACAAGCAAACACACACTGAAACCAAAGCGCATAAGACGGCACCGCATTCTTGTTTAACGTGCCCGCAGGTTTAAAGAATAAACCATCCTTAGCCATGGTATAATAAACCCTTGCGCCAGCCATGATCAGGCCATTATTACAGCCAAACGTAGAAATCATGATCATCAATGCAATAATCACCGTACCCGAATTCCCAAAAATCACATGAGAAGCAGTGATCGCTACCCGGTCCTTATCCGCAGAAGCAATTTCCTGTAAAGAAAGCACCCCTGTATACATGAAATTCGTAGCCACATAAATGATCGTTACAACCATGGTCCCCAGAAAAAGACTTAAACCAATATTACGCTTAGGATTCTTCACCTCACCTGCAATAAACGTCACATTATGCCAGGAATCACTGCTAAAAATAGAACCCACCATAGCGGCGGCAACAGCTCCCAATGCAGGAATGAAAGTATAACCCTCTGTCACCCCCGAGGGCCGTAGTTTATGCATCTCCCAGGCCTTACTCCAATTGGCATGTAAGACATCCGATTTTGCAGCGATAAAACCAAATAAGATCAAGCCACCCAGACTCAGGAGTTTAACTACAGTAAAACTGGTCTGGATATTCTTACCGCTCTTCACACCCGCCGTGTTCAGAAGGGTTAGAAAAATCACCACGCCAACTGCCAGGATCTGCGCAGGGGAAATATGTACGAAACCCAGATCTGCAAAAACAAGGTCCTCACTAAACTGTGGAAAAATATAAGCCGTGAATTTAGCAAAGGCTACACCAACAGCTGCAATAGTTGCCGTCTGGATCACTGCAAAAAAACTCCAGCCATAGAGAAAACTCACCAGGGGATTATAGGCTTCCCGGAGGTATACATATTGTCCTCCAGCCTTAGGAAACATTGCACTCAGCTCACCATAACAAAGCGCAGCAGCCAGGGTCATAAAACCTGTGATCAGCCAAACAGCGATGAGCCAGCCCGAACTGCCCACATTACGTACAATATCTGCACTTACAATAAAAATACCTGAGCCGATCATGCTTCCGGCAACCAGCATGGTCGCATCTGTCAGGGAAAGAGAAGGCTTAAATGCAGTCGTAGAATCACTCATAGAAGGTTTGCTTTTTTGGTTTAGGTTGGTTCGGCTTCGTTAAAACCGAAGCTTAAATCAAAAATAGCAGATTCACAGGGTGGCACTTTCCCGTTTTTAATCAATAATTGACCAAAATTAACAGGAAAGATCAATACTGTCCCATATAGCCGCGCGGTGATTTACCGGTAATAGATTTGAATACCCGGTTAAAGTTGGTGATGCTGTTGAACCCGCAACTGTAAGCTACAGAAGCAATCCCGTTGTGGATCCCGCTGGTTAACATTTTACAAGCCTCATTGATCCTCACTTTATTCAAAAAGCTCACCAACGTATAACGTGTGTGTTTTTTGAAATAGCGGCAAAAAGCATGAGGCGTCATACAAGCCTGCTCAGCCACTTCCTCCAGGGTCAGCGCACGGCTATAGTTCTGAATGATATAATTATAAATTGAAGCAATCCGCATCCCCTCATTATCGTTGATAGAACGGGGAAATGAGCTCACCGTTAAAGGACTCAGATCTTTCAAACTACTGAGCGATTTGAGCAGCTGCAGAAATTGCATCAACTGATCAATCCCCTCCGAATGCAGGATACTTAAAATCCTTCCGGAGATATCAGAATACATATGAGGAGGTACCTTAAAACCACTTTCAAAATCCTTCAGGAAATTGCTCACCATTTTCATTTCGGGCAGATCAAACAAACTCGACAACTTGTCTTTAGGATTAAAAAAGATGGTTACCGCTTTGATCTTCTTCTTGCTGTCGGGTGCAAAATACTCTGGTTCACTTTTGAACAGATGCGGCATGTTGGCGCCAAAAAGATAAATCTCTCCAGACCGAAAGATATGCATGTTCATACCCGCTACCAAAGTGCCTTCCCCCTCCTGCACCCAGGTCAGTTGTATTTCCTGATGACGGTGGAGAAAGGTATAAAAGTAAGGCAACTCTTCCAACTGGACCATGATGGTCTTGTTCGGAGAAACGGGTATCGTAAATGGTAAAACCTTCATGTATATCTAATTGAAATTAAATATACATGAATTCTATAATAAATCACAAAATAATAATCATTTTGACGTTTATTATTTTCAACAGGATATTACCCTCTATAGATAACGGTTTACCGAAAAAGGGGTAATATTGATAGAATTTGGTACCTCATCCAGTACTTCCTGTACCAGTTTACCTGTAGCTGGCCCAAGGCTTAAGCCCATCATACCATGCCCGGTAGCGATCACCAAATTACCCAGTTTAGCACTGGAACCAATATAAGGCAAGCCATCCGGCGAACAAGGTCTGAAGCCAAACCAGATGTCTTTATCTGCTGGTAGCGCAGGCTGAATACCGGGAAAATATCTGGGAATAGATTCCACAATTCCTTTCACCCGGTTCCTGTTGATCCGGCTGTTGATCTGATCAATCTCCATAGTTCCCCCGAAGCGGATCTGTTCTCCCATAGGGGTAACGGCAACTTTAGCTTCACAAAGCAACGCTGCAATGTGCATATTCTTCTGTACATCATCTACCATAAAAGAATAGCCTTTACCTGGCATCAATGGAATATTCAACCCAGCCTGTTTTGCAATACCAGGTGACCATGAACCGCCAGCCAGCACATACCGATCTGCGGTATGCTCCTTTCCACCTGCAGTTAAACTACCGATCTTTCCGCCTGTTTTTGAAATATGGGTTACTTCATGGTTTCTTTTGATCTGTACCCCCTGTCTTTCCAGATAGCGTGTCAGCATGGGCAGCAGCACATTAGGACTGAGATGAGCATCACAACGGTAATGCACCCCTCCCATCACATCCAGCTCCAGGTCTGGTTGTAAGGCCCTGCATTCCTCAGGTGAAAGATCAACAACATCTAAACCCAGCTTTCTGGCTTCTTTAGACATCGCCAGCTCCTCCTCTCCGGTATGGACGGTCTTAAATAGCATCAGGATGCCATTTTCCTGCAAACCAAAATTTCCAAGAGCTGCAGCCAGTTCCTGGTACAAATGTTTACTGAGTAATGAAATATCAATTAAAGGTTGGGCAGAATTATCCAGATGCCGTTGATTGGCACTTTTCAGGAATTTTAATCCCCAGGAGATCAATGCCGGGTTCAAAGAAGGCTTCACATAAAAAGGGCTTTTACTGTTGAACATCCAGCGCAGACCTTTTTCTACCATGCCCGGAGCAGCAAGCGGAACAAAATGACTGGGAACAATCATCCCCGCATTTCCAAAAGAACAATTGTCTGTCAGTTCTCCTTTATCCAAAACTGTGACTTCCCAGCCAGATTTATGGAGGTAATAGGCCGAGCTCAGCCCGATAATCCCACCCCCGATGATGATAACTTTTCCCATTAAGGTTTAAATGATAATGTGGTTGAAATTTCGTGTAATTTAGAGTACCTGGAATCCTTTTGCATAGGGATCATCGTCGTCGATTTTGATGGTATTGTATCCGTATACCTTAGCCCAGCCCTGGATGCTTGGAATAATAGCGGGTATACCTTTTAAATCCACCACATCTTCTACCCGGCCAATAAATTTACTCCCAATTATACTTTCATGAATAAAAGAGTCTCCTTTGTTCAATTTGCCTTTAGCATGCCATTGGGCCATTCTTGCCGAAGTTCCGGTACCGCATGGTGAACGATCAATCGCTTTATCTCCGTAAAAAACCGCATTCCTTGCCGTAGAACCTGGATCCATAGTATCTCCAGCCCAAAGGATATGGGTACAATCCTTAATGGTTGGATTTTCCGGGTGTACAAAACTGTATAACTCATTGATCCTTTTTCTGATCACCCGACTCCAGGAAATCAGTTGATCTGCAGCATACTGATCAATGCCCTTATAATTTTGCTGCGGATCTATAATCGCATAAAAATTACCGCCATAAGCGACATCAAAAGTCAGTGTTCCCAGATCCGGACATTCTACCGTCAGATCTGAGGCGGCCAGGTAAGAGGCGACATTACGAAGCTTTACATGGCTTACTTTATTATTTTCGGCAGCATATTCTATATGAACCAGCCCCGCAGGAGCCTCCATTTTCACAACTCCCGGTGTTTTAGGAATGATCAACCCCTCTTCAATAGCAATAGTAATGGTTCCAATGGTACCGTGTCCGCACATGGGCAAACAACCACTGGTTTCAATAAATAAAACAGCCACATCATTTTCAGGATCATGCGGAGGATAGAGAATACTTCCCGACATCATATCATGGCCCCGGGGTTCATACATCAAGCCCTGCCTGATCCAGTCGTATTCTTTCAAAAAATGCTGTCTTTTCTCACTCATATTCGCACCGCTGAGATTTGGCCCTCCACCAGCCACCAGCCGTACAGGATTTCCGCAAGTATGTGCATCAACACAAAAAAAGGTCTTTACCGCCATTATCTTTTTATTTAGTCATTTGGTTATTTACGATCCTCCATATGCCCAGAGGATTTCCAATTTTTAGTTCATCAGGCAACAGTAAAACCGGCCAGTTTTGCCAACTCAACGGCCTTACAAATCTTTTGATCGCCATAGAACCCACAGAGGTAAACCTGCTGTCACTGCTGGCTGGAAAAGGCCCGCCATGCTGCATGGCTGCACAAACTTCCACACCTGTAGGGACACCGTTCATCAATACCCGGCCGGCCTGCAACAATACCTGATCCAGAAGATCCGGATAAGATTCCAGCTCCGAAGCCTCGGCCATAACAGATAGCGTCAATTGTCCGCCTGCTGCTTTCAGTACCTGAAGTAATTCGGTTTCTGTATCGGCGATCACCAGCAAAGACCAGGGGCCAAAAACTTCCTCTTTCAAAGCTGGGTTGTTCAGAAAGTGCTGTGCCTGCACCTGAGCAATCACAGTCCTGGCCTGATTCGCTTTTTCAGCATCTCCATTTCCGGCTTGCACCAAAAGCTGTACGCCTTCTTCTTTCAATGTCTTTTCGGCTCCTGCTGAAAAGTGCTTAAATATACCAGAAGTCAGCATAGTTGCAGCAGGTAGTCCAGCTGCCGTTTCAATTAATTTTTCTTTAAACCGATCCAAACCGGCACCTTTTAAAGCCAAAAGCAACCCTGGATTGGTGCAAAATTGTCCTGCACCCATGGAAATAGAGCCCGCATACTGCACGGCCATTTCCTCCGCTCTTTTCTCCAGTGCCTGTGGCAACAATACTACCGGATTGATACTGCCCATTTCTGCAAATACAGGAATGGGTACAGCACGCTCTCCCGCCAGACGGATCAAGGCCATTCCACCTTTAAAAGAACCCGTAAAGGCAACTGCAGTTACTTTTGGATGTTTCACCAACCCTGCACCGATTTCATAGCCCTGATCAAATAACAAAGAAAAAACACCGTCAGGAAGGCCGTGATCTTTTGCCGCCTTAAGAATGGCCTGACCAACCAAAGCACTCGTTCCCGGATGCGCCGGATGCGCTTTCACGATCACAGGGCAACCTGCCGCCAATGCAGAGGCCGTATCGCCGCCTGCAACAGAAAAAGCCAAAGGAAAATTACTCGCCCCAAAAACGACAACCGGTCCCAGAGGTACCAGCATTCGTCTGATATCTGGTCTTGGTACAGGCTGACGGTCGGGAAGTGCTGAATCAATCACGGCCTCTACCCAGGAGCCCTCCTCTATAAGGTCAGCAAAGAGATTCAACTGTGCTGTTGTTCTCCCTCTTTCCCCCAGAATCCTGGCTTCAGGTAAACCACTCTCTGCACAGGCCCTTTCAATCAGTTCTGGTCCCAGAGCAATAATTTCCTCCCCAATAGACCGTAAAAAGGCCGCTTTCCTGTTTTTATCAATTTTTCTGTACAGCCTAAAAGCCTCTTCTGCCTTCAATACAGCCCGCTCCACATCAGCAGGAACTGCAGGATAAAAATCACCCTCCAGTAAAGATTCAGACAGCGGGTTTACAGCCTTAAAGACTGTAGTTCCCGCTGGTACATATTCATAACCAATGATATTTCTTCCGTCCATGATGTTTTTGTTATACCGCTTTCAATACGCCCCAGCTTCCTTCAGGAAGTTCCGGCCTGATCGCTAAAGCATCATCAATTACTTTTTGAATACGTTCACGTTCCGCACCTTTAAGAACCAAACGGGGTGAACGCACATATTCTGTTCCAGTACCTGTGGCTACTTCCGCCAGTTTAATATATTGTACCAGTTTTGGATGGATATCCAGATCCAGTAAAGGCATGAACCAGCGGTAAATCTGTATGGCTTCTTCATGACGTCCTTCTTTTGCCAGGCGAAATATAGCCACGGTTTCTTTTGGAAAGGCATCCACTAAACCAGCCACCCAGCCATGCGCCCCAATCAGTATACTTTCCAGGGCCAAAGGATCAACCCCTGTAAGGATCTTAAAACGATCCCCAAAACGATTTAACATACGGGTTACATTTCCTACATCTCTGGTAGACTCCTTAACCGCCTGAATATTTGGATATTTTTTCAGCTGCTCAAACATATCAAGGGTCACATGGATCTTATAATCTACCGGATTGTTATAGATCATAATTGGAAGATCAGTACTTTCTGCAACCGCAGAAAAGAAAGCAACAGTTTCCTCTTCAGATGCAAAATAACGAAGCGGGGGAAGAATCATCAGACCGTCCACCCCAAGTTCTGCTGCTTTCTGCGCCTGGTGAACAGCAACTTTTGTAGATTGTTCAGCAATATTAAAAATTACAGGCACCCTTCCGGCAACTTTCGCCACTGTAGCGGCAGTCAGCTTAAATTTCTCCTCTTCAGTTAATGTACTGGCTTCTCCAAGAGAACCACCCAGCACAATCCCATTTACACCGGCTTCTAATTGAGCTTCTATTCCTGCCATACAGGCATCCATATCCAATTCTTCCTCTACTGTAAATTTAGTTGTAATAGCAGGGAACACCCCGTACCAAAAATCTTTATTCATATATATTCAATTTTTATTTCAAATTTAAAGCCTAATAAAATGGCTTTTTACCAGAAAATTACCGCATACTGGCTTTATATTAACACGTAAATCTCAGTCTTTAGCTTTCAATTTCTTCAATCCTTTTGCTTAATGGTGTTCCCAGTAAACGACTACCGTTTGAAGTGATCAGGAAATCCTCTTCTACGCGGATTCCGCCAAAATCTTTATAAGCTTCTACGGCTTCATAATTGATAAAATCCGAATACTTACCTGTGGCTTTCCACTCTTCAATCAGCTGAGGAATAAAATAGATCCCAGGTTCTACAGTAAGTACGAAATCCGGCTCCAGGGCTCTACCAAGCCTTAGTGACTTCAATCCAAATTCAGTACTCTTTTGCAGGTCTGGAGTATAGCCTACATATTGTTCTCCCAGATTTTCCATATCATGTACATCCAGTCCCATCATATGACCTAAACCGCATTGAAAAAACAAAGCGTGTGCACCCTGTTCCACAGCTTCCTTTGGGTCTCCTTTCATCAAACCAATGGCTTTCAATCCTGAAGCCAATTGTTCACAAGCCAGCAAATGCACCTCTTTAAAAAGTATACCTGGTTTCAATGCTGCAATAGCACTTTCATGTGCATTTAATACAATGTTATAAATCTCTTTCTGACGTGATGTAAAAACACCACTTACCGGAAATGTTCTGGTCAGGTCGCCCGCATAATGCATTTGATTTTCAGCACCGCAATCGCAAAGTACCATTTGCCCGTTCCGGAGCACCTCATGACTGGCGTGATTGTGTAGAAACTGTCCGTTCACCGTCAGTATAGTGGGAAAAGCAAGATTCCCGCCTTCCGAAACCGCTATGGCCTGCAGTTGTGCTGCAATTTCAGATTCCCGGACCCCGGGCCGGGCAAGTTCCATCGCTTTTCTCTGCATGGCCACACTCACGTCAATGGCCTGCTCAATTTGAATAACCTCCTCTGCCTGCTTATAAGACCTCTGCAATACAACGGCCTGTATCAGTTCTACAGAAGGCTTTTCACTGATCCCCCAGCTTTGCAACAACAGATGTACATCTGCACGGTAAGGCGGCAGATAATGTATGGCGGAACCACCTTTCAGCACATCCTTAAGCGAAGAAATGCGGCGAACCTGCTCCAGTCCAGATTTCTCTGCCATAGAAAGCAATGAAGGTAAAGGGCCCGTCCAAACTGTATCTTCCAGACTTTGTTCCTCGCCGTAAACATATTCCTCACCCCCGTCCAGATCCATCACGAAAACCAGGTCCGGCAAATCAATTCCGGTATAATATAAAAATGTACTGTCTTGTCTAAAGGGATAATGATTGTCTTTGTAATTCATCCCCTGTTCCCGGTTACCAGGTAAAAGAATGAGGCCTTTTCCGATACGACTGGCCAGTATTCTTCTTCTTTGAATATATATATCTTTTGAAAACATAATTCAAAATTATCCTAATACGAGTATCGTATCGGCAGGATATTAACCTATATCAACAATATATTCGCCAAAATGAGCAAAAATCATACTCTTCTACATCCAAAGGAGGAAGCAGTACTGAAACAAAACCCCTCCTTTCCTCCCTAAAACAATTTCCCGAAAAACAGCAGTAGTCTTAACCAGCTAAAAAGTTGCCGATATGTGCTAAAATCCGAAGAAAACATGTTACCAGGCCCAAGTAACTTTAATTTCTCCTTTCGCCATGCTGCGGAAAACAATAACCAACCTAACACAACAACAATATGACACTAACCAAAAACCACATGAACGACACCATCAAAAGATGCCTTTCTCTTTTGATGCTCTGTTTAATTTACCAGGTTTCCGCTGCCCAGAGCAACCTGAACATTAAAGGAAAGGTGCGGGATGCTATGGACAACACGCCTCTGATTGGCGTTTCTGTTAAAGAAAAAGGCACCACCAATGGTACTCTGGCAGACAACAATGGAAACTATAACCTGAAAGTGAGCCGTACAGATGCCACATTGATCGTTACCTATATAGGTTATACGCAGCTGGAAGTGCCAGTTAATGGCCGGCAGGAGATCAATATCCTGCTTCAGCCCGAATCAAAAGGTTTGAACGAAGTGGTCGTGGTGGGCTACGGCACGCAGAAAAGAGGGGAAGTGACCAGTTCAATTGCCACCGTCAAGGCAGAAGACTTTACCAAAGGTACGGTTAGAGATGCAGGCCAGCTGATACAGGGAAAAGTGGCGGGTTTAAGGATCACAACCCCTTCGGGAGATCCAACAGGTGGCACACAGATTAATCTTCGTGGATTGAATTCTCTCCATGGTACCTCAGAACCCCTGGTCTTAATCGATGGTATTCCCGGTTCGCTAAATACCGTTGCACCTGAAGATATAGAAGCTATTGACGTTTTAAAAGACGGTTCTGCAGCTGCAATTTATGGAACCCGGGCAACTGGCGGTGTCATCTTAATCACCACCAGGAAAAATCCAACGGGATCCAAATCAACTATTGAATACACCAATTATGTAAATATCCAAAAGATTGTTAAAAAGCCCGAAATGCTTACTGCTGATGATTATCGCCGGCTGATCAGTCAGGGGGTTAAATATACTGATTACGGGGGCAACACCAACTGGCTGGACGAGATCTTACAAAATCCGGTAAGCCAGAACCATAACCTTAGTCTATTTGGCGGAAATTCCACCACCAATTTCAGCGGTTCTGTAAACTACCGGGATTGGGAAGGTATATTTCTAAAGACCGGACAGAAACGTTTAACGGTACGCGCAGCCTTAAATCATTCCATGTTCGACGATAAACTGAAAACCAATATCACCGTCATTAACCGCAGCATCACCTCTTCACAAGGTGGAGCAGATGGCTACGCCTATCGTCAGGCCATTATCCGCAACCCAACCGATAATATCTATAATGAAAAGGGTAAATGGCAGGAACGGGACGTCTATTTTTATGACAATCCTTTATCCAGAATCAACGAAGCCACCAACGACGCCAAACTTAGGGAAACCCGTATCAACGGAAGTTTGGATTACCGCCCAATCAAAGATCTGAGTATCAAATTACTGGCCTCTAATATTCAAACCAATAATCTGTACGGAAGCAGTACCACCTTCGAGCACGTAAACACGACCAAATCAAAACTCAATGGTACAGCCTCCCGTTCTACTACTGCCATCACAGAAAATCTAGTTGAATTTACAACTAATTATACCAAAAGTATAGGTCATCACAACTTTAGCATTCTTGGAGGATACAGCTGGCAGGATGCCGTTAATGAAAATTTCGAAGCTAAAAATTTTGATTTCCCAACTGACGCCTATAGCTATAACAATCTGGAAACCGGAGCTGCTCTAAAGGAAGGAAAAGCCGAAATGACCAGCAATAAAAATAAATGGCAACTGGCTGGTTTTTTTAGCAGGTTGACTTATAACTGGAATGAAAAATACTTGTTTATGGCCAGTATCCGGAGAGAGGGCTCTTCTAAATTTGGGGCCAATTATCACTGGGGTTCATTTCCGGCAGCTTCAGTTGGCTGGCGGGTAAGTAAGGAAGATTTTATGAAGGCTGTTCCTGAAATTTCTGATTTAAAATTAAGGGCAGGATACGGTGTAACCGGTACGATTGCCAGTGATCCTTATAACTCGCAAACCAGCTATAAATATGACTATCGAGAAGGCGCCTATATTGATGGCAAATGGGTACCTGGTTTTGTTCCGGCCAGAAATTTCAATCCTGATCTTCGCTGGGAAAGAAAGACAGAGTATAATGCAGGGATAGATTTCGGTTTATTTAAAAACAGGATCACCGGATCGTTGGATTATTACACCAGGACCGTAAATGATCTCCTCTACGATTTTGCGGTACCAACTCCCCCATTCCTGACCGGGAACATGCTGCTCAATGCCGGCACCATGAAAAACTCCGGCTTCGAAGCCTTGATCAATGTAAAGGCAGTAGATACCAAACTCTTTAAATGGAATTCCAGCATTACCTATTCCACCAATAAAAACAAACTGGTCAATCTATCCAATGATAAATTCGATGTCACTATAGACTTTATTAATGAAGGGGGCACCGGTGAACCGATACAAACCTATACGCACCGTGTAAAAGTAGGTGGACCGATAGGTCAGTTCTTCGTACTTAAAAGCGTAGGTATAGACGACAACGGAAAATGGCTGGTAGAAAGCAAAGACGGCAAGGTCATCCCTATTTCTCAATCCAGTGATGATGACAGGCAATACTATGGAAACGGTATCCCTAAATACCTGCTGGGCTGGAACAATACCTTTAAGATCAAAAACTTTGATTTCGAAGTCAATGTTAGAGGTGCCTTTGGACATAATGTACTGAATATGCAGCGGATGTATTATGAAAACCCGGTTAATAAAGCCTATAATGCTTTAAAAACCGCCTACGATCCAAAATACGGAAAAACACTGAACAGCGATCTGGTTTATGTAAGTGATTATATTGAAAAAGGAGATTATGTGAAAATTGACAACGTTACTCTAGGTTATACCTTTTCCGATAAACTGATCAAAGGAATCAGGAACCTCAGGATATACGTTTCTGCATTGAACCTGTTTACCATTACAAAATACAAAGGCCTGGATCCGGAAGCCGTAAGTTATACCGGCGATTTCAGCTTTGCACCAGGTATCGAAAACAGAGATACTTATCCAACCACAAGAACATTCACCGCAGGCCTTAACGTCTCTTTTTAAGCATTAACTGATAACATCATGAAAACAAAAATATTATATATACTTATTGCAGCTTTTGGATGTGCAGGCACCCTGAGCTCTTGTACCAAACTGGATGAAGAAGTCTATTCTGAAGTGCTTCCTTCCAAGTTCACTCCAACCGAAAAAGATCTTCCAACCATTCTGGCACCTACCTATGCCTCTCTCAGAACGGTGATGTGTGGATGGCAGGGGTATTTTGACCTGCAGGAAGAGGCTGCAGACTGCATCATTACACCTGTTCGTCCAAACGGATGGGATGATGCCGGAACCTACCGCCGGATGCACCAGCATACCTGGACTACTCAGGAATGGCAACCATACAACACCTGGATAAATGCCTTTGCCACCATTACCAAAACCAATACCATCCTTTCTCAAATTGATGCCGGCACCCTTCAGCTGGGTGATATCAAGGCAGGTGTAGTGGCAGAACTCCGTGCAGTCAGGGCCTTTGGCTATTACCTGTTGCTGGACAACCACGGAAATGTACCGATCATTACCAAAGTAGACCCTAATGATAAAACCCTGCCTAAACAAAACACCAGGGCCGAAGTGTATGCATTCGTTGTAAAAGAACTCAATGAAATTATGCCATCGCTGAGCGAAGATGCAAAAACCACCTACGGAAGGTTAAACAAATGGGGTGTAAAAGCCTTACTAGCCAAAATATACCTCAACTCAGAAGTTTATGTAGGTACCGCTGAATATGCAAAATGTATTAAAGAAGCCAATGATATTATAGCCAGTGGCAAATACCGTCTGGACAATAATTACTCAGATGTATTTACTTATACCAACCAGAACTCTGCAGAAATTATATTTGCCATTCCATATGATGAAATTTATGGCGTAGGCAACCAGATCCACATGAAAACATTGGATCCTCTGAGCCAGGGCGTATATCAGATGACTGCTCAACCATGGGGTGGTAACTGCGCTGTGCCTCAGTTTATCAACACTTATGATCCAGAAGACAGCAGGCTGAAAGACTCCTGGATCCAGGGGCCACAATCCAATCCTTTAACCGGACAGGTACTTATCTCTTATGTTAACTCGGTACCAGGAATGGGTGGTTTGGATGGAATTGTTGCGCCGAGCAATGCAGGTTTTAGAATCGGAAAATTTGTGATCAAACAAAAAGCCACCAACAATCTGGACAATGACTTTCCTTTTCTTCGTTACGGAGATGTGCTGATGATGAAAGCAGAAGCCTTGCTGAGAACTGGTGACCCTGACGGGGCGGCTAGCCTGGTTACCCAGGTAAGACAGCGTGCCTTTAAAAGCAATGCATCCAAAGCTACTGTAAGTGGTGCAGACCTGCTTAAAGGAAGTATTTATCAGTACGGGTTGCAGGCACCTGATGGAACGATATCTGCTTCAAGTGGTGGTGCTGATATTAAATATGGCCGCTTCCTGGATGAACTGGGATGGGAATTTGCTGCTGAAGCACATCGTCGTCAGGACCTGATCCGCTTTGGGATATATGAGACTAAACAATGGTTTAACCATTCCCCGAAATCCCCAACCCGCAGTTTATTTCCAATTCCGCAGGATGAAATTGCGAAAAACCCTAATTTAAAGCAGAATCCAGGTTATTAAACCGTTTACTTTTATAAAAAAGAAGGATAAGATCGAAGGCTGCCTAAGCTTAGGCGGGCCGAAAAGCCCGCAAACCTTAAAAGGCCTTCTCTCTTATACCTTCTTTTTTCTGGGAGCATAATTGGCAAGGTGGCCATACCAAAGAACCGGGCCATAAATTAAGCCCAGGCTTTATCGCCCTTTTTATAAGGAACAGCTCCATCGAAGCGTCCAGGCACAGCAATATATCTTAATGCTTGCGTACAACCAGCTTCTGAGGTGAAATACCCCAGCAAGGTCAATTGCTTCATCATGGTGAAATAATGATTTGGCAGGCCAGCAAAGTCTTTATTCTTTTTACGCTCTACTTCTTCTAAACCGCCTTTTTTGGACTGATACTCTTTCGCTTCTTTATCAAGGTTTACTAATAACGACTCTCTTTGTGCCGGAGTCACTTTTAAAAAACCTGAACCATGCATTTTTTTACAGGCTGCATCAAGTTGACCAATACCTGCATAAAAAGTTTTTTGATCTTTATCTTCATAACAATCATTGACCATAAACGTCATAAAAGTGCCAACCTTAGCTGCTTTAGCGCCAGGGCTTTTAGTAGCAGGCAAAATGGTTTCTGAAACTTCGTTCAAAAAATCTACTTCTTCCGGAGTAAAATCTATTGCATTTTTTGATTCCTTTTTTCCAGGACTACAACCAACCAGCAAAGCATTCCCCCCGATCATCACGCCACCTGTGAGCAACGCAATCATTTTTAAAAGTTCTCTTCTTTCCATAAGGCTAAATATTATTTTTCTTTAACTCATTCACGGCATAATCTACAGCTCTTGCTGTCAGCGCCATATAGGTTAACGAAGGGTTTTGGCAGGCAGATGAAGTCATGCAGGCACCATCAGTAACAAATACATTCATACAATCCCATACCTGGTTCCATTTATTCAGAACTGATGTTTTTGGGTCCCTGCCCATTCTTGCCGTTCCCATCTCATGAATACCATGCCCTAAAGCATGCCCACCATCCCAGGTACGAACATTTTTTACGCCTACAGCATCAAACATCGCCCGCATTTCTTCCTGCATATCTTTGCGCATTTTGAATTCATTCTCTTTTAATTCTGCATCCATGGCTAAAACAGGCAGGCCCCATTTATCTTTCTTATGAGGATCCAGCGAAACTTTATTCTCATGATAAGGAAGAATTTCACCAAATGCAGTTGCTCCGATTGTCCATTGGCCTGGTTCTGTTAAAGCATCTTTAAAATCTCCGCCAATATTTAACTCAGCAATCTCTCTGCCCCATCCCTCTCTGCTTGCACTCCCCTGGTAACCAAAACCACGTAGATAATCTCTTTTATCACCACCTAAATTGGCAAATCTTGGAATGTAAAAACCGTTCGCTCTCCGCCCAAATACATATTGATCCTCATAACCTTCAACAGTTCCCGAAGCACCTATATTATAATGATGGTCCATTACATTGTGTCCTAATTCGCCACTACTGCTTCCCAATCCACCTGGCCATACATCAGTTGCCGAATTGAATAAAATCCATGCAGTGTTTAATGTTGAAGCACATAAAAAGACGATTTTACTTTTAAACTCATAAGTTTGATTGTTTTCAGTATCCAGAATCTCCACTCCTCTTGCTTTTTTAGTATCCTTATCATACAAAACCTGCTTTACTAAGGAATAAGGTCTTACGGTCAGATTTCCTGTTTTCATTGCCGATGGTAAGGTAGAAGATTGGGTACTGAAATACCCACCAAAAGGACATCCTTCCCAGCATCTGTTTCTAAACTGACATTTTGTTCGTCCGGGAATCTCAGCCGTAAGATTTGCAGTCCGGCCAATGATCAAATGCCTCTTTTCATTATAATGCTTTTTGATTCTTGCAGCCATGTCTTTTTCCACACAGTTCAGCTCCATAGGCGGCAAAAAGTGTCCGTCTGGCAAATGTGCAAGATTTTCATGAGAACCGCTGATTCCCGCAAATTTCTCTACATGGTCATACCATGGAGCCAGATCAGCATAACCAATTGGCCATGGTGTTGCTATACCTTCTTTCTCATTTGCTTCAAAATCCATTTGACTCCAGCGATAAGACTGTCGTCCCCATAAAATAGAACGTCCTCCCATCCTATAACTTCGCCACCAGGTAAAGGGTTTAATTTCTGTATAGGGACAATCTTCTTCATTTGCCCAGGCATCCATTATGGCTTCTGAAGCTGCCCAGCCACGATGGATGACGGGATATTTCTTTCTTTGTTCGGTCGTGGTATTTCCGCGGTGTTCAAACTCCCATGGATTTTTCTGAGCAGTTTTATAATCTTTAATATGATCGTAAGGACCACCTCTTTCTAACATCAGGACTTTTAAGCCTTTTTCACAAAGTTCCTTTGCGGCCCAGCCCCCGCTGATCCCGGAACCAACTACAATTGCGTCGTATGTATTTTCCATAATCAGCAGTTTGTTGAAATTTCACGCATAAGATATATTTGGTTTTTACCCCAGCTGCTCCAAAACAACCAGGTCATTAGTTTTAAATTTACAGGAATATACCCGCGCTGCACAACTGTTATTTACTGAAAAAAGTACACTATCTGATCAACTTTCAGGTTAAAGTATCCTATATTAGGTTAATATAGCGGTTAAAACCAATAAGCATCAGCTCACATGAAAACACTTATTCAGAAAATTCACGTAGAAGAACACCATTCTTTTGCCTGCCGGACTTACAAAACGCCTGATTTTGAGACAGCCTGGCATAAGCATCCCGAATGTGAATTAATTCTGATTACCGAAGGGAACGGGACGGCTTTGATTGGTGATTACATTGGAGAGTACAAACCTGGTGATATCTTTTTCCTGAGCCCTAATGTTCCGCACTGGTTTAGAAGATCGCAGCAAACAACAATTGGAAGTGCAATAGTCATTCATTTTTTAAGAGACTTCTGGGGAGAGACCTTTTTATCCTTGCCGGAGATGAAAAATGTATCCAGACAATTAGACAATAAAAATATAGGTATTCAATTATTGGGAGACTCCACAAATGATATCGCTTTATTCATTAAACAGCTGGAATATGCAGAAGGAATGGAGCGTATTCATCTGCTGTTAAACTGTATGCAAAAAATCAGTGTTTCATCTGTGCAAAAGGTAATTACCACAGCATTTCATACGATCACCAGTGGTGAGGAAAATTCTGTCATTGAAAAAATAATAGATTACTCTTTCAAAAACTTCCTGAAGCCTATTTCGCTGAAAGAAGTTGCTGAAATCACCAGCATGTCGATTCCATCCTTCTGCCGCTTTTTTAAAAGAAATATTAAAAAGAGCTATTTTGATTTTATCAGGGAAATCAGAATTGGCCATGCTTGTAAACTTCTTAGAGAGACCAGCCGGCCAGTTCTGGATATTTGTTATGATAGTGGTTACAACAGCTCGGCACATTTCACTAAACAATTTAAAGCAGTAACCAAAATTCCTCCGACCCAATATAGAAAGCAACACCGTAAGCAATAAAAACGACTACAGAACTGTCACTTTCCGGCCTTCGAGTTTAAACTTCACATCCCCCGTCAATTCCAGCATATGTAATACGTTAGATAAATCCTCATATTTAGAAATAGAACCGCCAAAACTTAAATTTGCAGTATTCTTATTTTCAAAAACAACCGCCACATCATACCACCGGGAAATCTGCTTCATTATGTTTTCCATAGGCTCATTTCTAAAAGAAAACTCTCCATTCTTCCAGGCCACAGCACTCGCCACATCCACCTGCCTCACCCTGAGCCCACCCATAGAATTCATCGCCATCTCTCCGGGCTTCAACACCTCACTATTCCCTACCATACTCTTCCCCGCCATATTTAAAGGAGGCAGTTCAACTGGCCTAACAGCAAGCCTCACACTTCCTTTCAGTAAAACTGTCCTGGTCTCGCTATCATCCGCATAACAACGCACATCAAAATGTGTCCCCAAAACCTCGATGATCTGCCCATTACTCTCCACTAAAAAAGGTTTGGATCTATCCTTAGAAACTTCGAAATAGGCTTCGCCGCTCAACTTAACCCTACGTTCTCCACGCCCGTTAAAAGAAATAGGATATGTTAAAGTTGAAGCAGCGTTTAGCCATATCATCGTGCCATCCGGCAATGAGATCTTATAATTTCCACCACGAGGTGTCTCAATCCTGTTCATCTCAGCAAGACTTGCCCCACCAGGATGATCCGTATATACAATCTTCCCATCGCCGGTTTTAACCACTCTGGTATCAGCCTGCATTGCTAACAAACCAATATTTGCACCTTCCAGACGAATGCGTTTTCCACTATTCAACACCAAAAATGCCTTGTTCGAACCCGGCCCGATATCATTTGCAAACCGCTTATAATGCAATGGATCTTTAAAGAAATAAACAAACAACACCATAAAAGCAACAGTAGCCGCAGCCCAAACTGCCCCGCGTACATGCAGGTGTAATAACGGCTTTGGCTTAAGTACCACAAGAGCAAGTTCACGATCAATAACAGTCTGCATCCCCTTTCGGGCATCCTCAAGTTCAAGTTCTGACAAACCTGAAGGTTCATTTTCCCGAAACTTATGCACCAGATATCGCACCTGTACAAGTTCTGTGCGGGTACATTTCCCTGTTTGAAACCTTTCCATTAAGTCTTGTATTTGCTGATTGTCCATAACTTAACTATTATATTTCTTAAATAAATATCAACCCGTTTAAAAAACAAGAATTTCAATTTTCGAAAGGAGAATAAGCGTTAATAAGAAAGCGTACGATACATAAATGAATCAAAAAATTGAAACCCAAACTTATTCCATAAAAACAAATAATAATGGAATTATAGCATTAATTACTGGTACTTCAGATACGGCTGAAATATAGTAAACTAACCGAAAAATGTTACAGAGTCCAACAAATCGTTCACAGAGTCCAACGAATCGTTCACAGAGTCCAATTTTTAATGCTTTTAGAATTTTATTTTTGTATAAAATAAAACTAAACCATTAAGAAAAATGTCAGACTACCTAAAACCAAACTCAAGCGTCTATATTTCTCCTGATCTGGAACTCGTAAAAAAACTGCAGCAGCTTATTGAAAGTCATTTCAGGCAAAACCACGACCATGAATACTATGCTATCTCCCTCCATCTCACAGTGACTCGACTCAATCGGATTACAAAATTTTACCTGGATAAAACCGTATACGAATTACTTCAGGACCGCATCCATAAGGAAGCGAAATTATTGCTGTCCACCACGACCCTGTCTTCCAAACAAATTGCCTTTGAACTTGGCATTTGTGATCCATCCTATTTCGGGAAATGTTTTCGAAAACTGGAAGGCATCACCCCTAAGATTTTCAGAAAAAACCACCAAAACACCACAATTTGAAATTATAATTCCACTTTATTGAGCATTAACCTCATAGGTTTGATGTATGAAGGAGCTAAAAATCACTCAATTGCTGACCAGCAAAACCTATACGCTGGACCGATACTTCGCCGAGATCTCCCGTTACCCGGTGCTTAGTCCGGAGGAAGAAACTACACTAGGCAAAAAAGCACGTCAGGGCGACGCAGTCGCCAGGGAAAAACTCATTCGCTGCAACCTCCGCTTTGTGGTCAGTGTTGCAAAAAAATACCAGGACTATGGTGTAGCCCTGAGTGACCTGATCAATGACGGCAACCTGGGCCTGATCAAAGCGGCCTCCAAATACGACGAAACCAAAGGTTTTAAATTCATTTCTTTTGCCGTTTGGGAAATCCGGCAAAGCATTACCCATAGTCTTACAGAAAAAAGACGTTTAGTCCGCCTCCCTGGAAATATCGTGGCCGGCTACGCCAAAGTAGTTCAGGCATCACAAAAGCTGGAACAACAACTCGAACGCTCCCCAAACCTCAAAGAAATTGCAGACTTTACACAACTTAACGAGAAACACATCCTTGAATTCTTAACCACTGTATCCCTTCCCATCTCCCTGTACAAGCCCTCATCACAAGATCAAAACGACAGCACACTCCTGGATCAGATTCCCGATGTCCAGGCAGAAGCCCCAGATCAGGAATTTCTCGACCGCTCTCTTAAAACAGACCTCAACAGGCTCATCGGTAAACTCAGAAAACGCGAACAACAAATCCTCCGTTTGCATTACGGACTGGATGTTGCCTACCCAATGACAATAAAAGATATCGCAACACAAATGAAAATAAGCCCGGTAACGGTACAAAAAATACAAGCCAGATCTATAAAGACCCTAAAAGAGTACGCCAAAACAGACTTAAAAGGCTATCTGTAAAAAGTTGATCATACGCTGCTCCGCGCCTGGCTTCTCCCTGCCTCTGCAATTTGCTACGGAAAATTCACCCCTCTTTTTAACCTTATTTCAGTATAACACAGCAGAAACAAATATTTTTTACGACTGGACAAACTTCTCTGCTCCACGTCTAGCCTCCCTCCCTCTGCAACTTGCTACGGAAAATTCCCGTACACTGCGGAAAGGCCTCAGAGATCTGCGGCTTCTTCAGCCGCCTGATATCGTTAGCCTTGAAGCAGTTGTACAGAATTTTCCGACACAATTCAGCCCCCATAAAGGTACCTTCTGTTCGGCTACTGCGCATCAAATACGTATTTTGTTCGTATCTTGTTCGGAAAACAGGTACCTTTTCCCGAACAAGATACGAACAAAATACGACCAAAATACGCACTTGATACCTTCCAGGTAGCAACCAGCACTTAATGTTCTTCAAGCTTTACCTTTAACACCCCATTTCTCAACGGAATTTTAAACCGATTTCTTTCCGCTTCAAAATCACCCTGCAAACCATAAACAACATTCGAAGAAACAGAGGACTCAATTTTCAAATACGCATGATCCGTATACTCATCCATGGGATTGAGTTCCAGCTCCACAGCTTTACTTTGCATATCATAACTTACACTCTTCAAAGTCCCCGCATCCAAAACAAGCCACAAACCTATCGGGGCAATATACACCCGGGATTTAGATGCCGTAGTCACTTCAACATGAACCAACGACTTTCTAACTTCGGGATTCCCACCGAAAGCCAGCCAGCCCAACTTCTTATCTTCTGTTAAATAAGTTCCGGAGTTGACCGCATAACCAAAAAAGCCTGAACCATAATCCCCGGAAAGCCCATCAATCTTCATCGTAGAAGGAAAAGAATGAAAAGCCGCCGGACCAAATCCATCATAAGTAATATTTCCAATAGACCCCATTAAACCTCCGTATCCAACCCTCAGTAAATGAAGGTCATCTGGATGTGACCTGAAAGCCTTCAGAACAGGAATAGCATTTAAACCTGAACCATAATGATGCAGCTGGCGCTCGATTCTAGACAACTTACCCCCATATAGAAAATCCCAATACCTTCTCGCACTCCCATTATACCCCCAGCTTGGCAATGTAGGCATATAACCAAGAATCGCATTCAAGGTTACATCAGCTTTATCTGCATACCCAAAATAATCAGACCACATATACACTTCCTCCTGCCCGGTAGAATCCCAGGGCATTTCACTGCCAAAAGGATACTTTAAGGACCTCCAGTGATCTGCACGTGCTTGCATGGCCTTTTCCAAAAGACTGGCCTGCTGAACAAGACCTTCATCTTTCAGGTCCTTCAAAATCAGCAAAAATACCGTTCCTTCCATCTGCCCGAACTCAGCATAAGTTGGCGCAAGTGACACCATGGCCATTGACGTATGAAAAGCCAGGTCCAGGTACCATTTCCAGTCCTTCCCGGTCACTAATCCCTGATGGTTTCGTGCCAAACGGTACAAGATCCAGTTTGCTGCAGCCACATGAGGATAATTGTATGATCGGCCCAAATCATTGGCTGCCTTGTGATTCCAGGCGGCCCAGGTCTTATAATTGATTTCCGGGCTGTACGTCCCCGCAGGAACAGAATCCGGCTGGTAATAAAACAGACTCTTCTTTACCCCATATTTCTCCGGCCCGTCTTTCACCTGCAACCTGCCCCAAAGCGTACTATCTGCAAACCGCTGCAGTTGACGGATTTCAAGTGCATTAGGCAGCACAAATTGTTTCATCATAGCGCCCAACCAGCCTCCTGCACCACCTTCATCACTCAGTCCGGAAATCCAGACCCGGCCATCCTGTTTTACCTGCTCCTTCTTTTCGTAGTCATAACTGATCACAGAAGGGCTTCGCTTAAACAGGTCGTGAGGTTCTTCAAACCATTGTTCCCGGGTTAAAAAACGGCCATAATCTGCAACCAGTTCCGTTTCTGGTTTGATTACTTTATAACTGATGGTTTGCTCCAATCCATCCTGATAAGTCAAAGTTAAACGGGCATTACCCCACTTTTTTCCCTTCACCTGGTAAGTAGTCCAGCCCTCAGCAGAAATACCTTTCCGCTGCCACTGAAGTGCCCCTTCCGGCATCACTTTAATCTCTTTGATCTGATCAGGGTATTTAAGAAATAATTTTGCATGAACATCCATTGGAAGGATATAACCTGGTACACCAATGACAACAGGTCTATGCTCTTGCAATAGCCTTGCCTCAATTCCTCCAATAGAATCTGCGAGTATAAATTTAAGCCCATAAACTCTGGTTTCTCCCGCTTTTAGCACAACAGAACGAGCTTCGTTCCATTGTTCTGCGCCTTTCCAGTCCTGCTCTGTCCTTGCTTTGCTGTACACCATCCATTCATGGAAACCCTCAAAAGCAATTCCCCTAGGGGTCGGATCATCCAATAAAGGACTATAGGCTTCCAATGGTGTCTTTCCATAAGGAAGCACCAGCATAGCCGGGCCTTTCCCGGTTAAACGAGTCACCTGCACATATCCCGCATCCCGGCCTATATAAGGATCATAGAATACATTGCCCGCATGAGTTTCTTCCAGTGATTTTCCCTCCAGAATATTATTAAATACCATTGGGATACCCAATGCACCCAGCTCCACCGGGCCTGTGCTGATGTTGGTGATGCGGAACAGCAAGACCATGCTGTTTTGATCCTTTATCCAGTAGCGTTTAACATTTAAGGGTAGATTTCGGGCCAAAGTAGCTGAAAGATCTGCCGCAGCAAGGGTATCTCCCAGGGCAGTTAAGGTTTTGATTTCATGGCGCTGGCTTGCCGTGGAAAACTTTTGCCAGGAAAGAGAAGGAGCTGTTCTCAGTTGCAAATTGAGGTCTCCAAGATGATAAAACCCATCCTTTCCCCTTTTTTCCAGCCAGTCTGCAGGTGTATAATCAAAGCCGGCCTCTCCCTCAGGCTGCAATCCCGCAACAGTTTGAGAAGATTTAACGAGTTTAAGCATGAAAGGACCTGCTTTAAGATCCATTACTCCAGGTTTCAGATCCAGGGTGGTTGGTCTCGCTGCAATTTCCTTCCACCGGTCCTGGGCTTTACCATAGAAACAGATCGTGCCTTGCAGCAGTACGAAAATAATTATTTTAGGATTTACGGGCATAATTTTGGGTTTGGATGAAACAAGCAAATTAAAGCTTAAATTTAGGTGCCTGCCTGGCCAATATTTCACCATAAATTGCCTGATTATAGCCTATTTTTAGCATATAGCTACAAAGACATTCTTCATCCGGCCAATAATTAAGCCTATTTCAGTCAAAAAAAAGAAAACAGGGTTAATTTTCGTAAAGTTTGGGTCAATTCAGAGTTAGAGAATTTAAACGGGAATGTCGATGTTTGATCAGATGACTTGTATGTTTAGACCAAATTTGATTTGATAAAAATGAAGATACCTTTCCTGTTCAAAACTGTTGTGATCAGTTTCGCCCTGCTGATACGCTGCCATGGGGTAAAAGCGCAACATGCGACAAAAAACTATAGTCATGCCGATACCCTGCGAGGAAGTTTGACACCTGAACGTTCCTGGTGGGATGTCCAGCGTTATGACATCAGTGTTCGGCCGGATTACACAGCAAAAACCATTGAGGGAAAGAACATCATCACTTATCTTGTTACTGCAAATCCAGGCAGCAAACGCATGCAAATTGACTTGAAAGCCCCGCTTTCTATAGACAGTGTTTTATTAAACGGTTCAAAAAAGCTCAATTTTACCCAGGATGGTGATGCCTGGCTGCTGGACGTGCCTGAGCAGAAAAAAGCGAGTATTCAAAAAATAGAGATCTTTTATCATGGTAAAGTACATGAAGCTATTCGTGCACCATGGGATGGTGGATGGATCTTTACTAAAGACGCACAGGGCCGTCCCTGGATGACTGTGGCTTGTCAGGGTGCTGCAGGAGCCTCTATTTGGTATCCATGCAAAGACCATCAAAGCGACGAGCCTGATAAAGGAGCTTCTTTAACCATGACCGTTCCAGACAGTTTAATTGCTGTAGCCAATGGCCGGCTGGCTTCTAAAAAAAACAATGGCAACGGCACAACCAGTTATAAATGGGTAGTGGTCAATCCGATCAATAATTATTGCCTGGTTCCCTATATTGGAAAATATGTCAACTTTACGGAGATCTATCCCGGAGCAAAAGGAAAGCTGGACTTGAATTACTGGGTACTGGATTATAACTTACAAAAAGCCAAATCCTATATGCCTGCAGAAGTACGATATATGCTTAAGAGCTTTGAGTACTGGATGGGGCCTTACCCTTTTTATGAAGATGGTTACCAGCTTATTGATGCTCCACATTCGGGCATGGAACATCAAAGCGCAGTGGCTTACGGTAATAAATACCAACCCGGATATGGCGGAAGAGATGCTTCGGGAACAGGATGGGGTATGAAATGGGATTTTATTATTGTACATGAAAGCGGACATGAGTGGTTTGGCAACAATATCACCACAAAAGACCTTGCAGACATGTGGGTACATGAAGGCTTTACCAATTATAGTGAAACCCTGTATACAGAATACCGTTTTGGAAAAGAAGCTGGGAATGCCTACAATTATGGCATCAGAAAGGGCATCCGCAACGATCAGCCGATTATTCCGGAGTATAATGTCAACGCGCAGGGCAGCGGTGATATGTATCCCAAAGGTGCCAATATGATCCATACCATTCGCCACAGCATAGATAATGACCTGCTGTTCCGCAATATGATCCGCGGTTTGAATAAAACCTTCTATCATCAAACGGTTACTTCTAAAGAAGTAGAGAATTATTTGTCTAAACAGGCGGGTTTTGATTACAGCAAGGTTTATGATCAATATTTAAGGACCACACAAATCCCGGAACTGGAGCTCCGTTTCAATCCGGCAAAAAATGAGCTGGCTTACCGCTGGCGCAATTGCGTAAAAGGCTTTAACCTTCCACTGGTTTTAAAACGGAAAGAGCTTCGTGTGAAGCTCTTTCCGTCGGAACAATTTCAGACCCGGACCTTAAAAACTGGCGAGGTTTCTTTATTTGAAACAGCAAACATAGAAAAGGCTTATTACGTTAGTGTTAAAGCGGAACAGATCTGATCTTACATTTTCTTAAACCAAATCGCTGTTCCTGCACCATTAAATCCAGTCATTACGATGGTGGATTGCTTTTTATTTTCCCAGTCGCGTTCTCTGGAAACATGCAGTTTATCTACAAATAAACCACCTGCCCAGCGCAATTCCAGCCAGGGTGCATTATATGCCCAGGTGTTGTTGGCATCTCCATTGATCTTTCCATCAGCGTTCAATGTGGTTTTACCTGCAACTGAATACTGAGGGTCGGTTTGCTCTGCACCATAGCCAGGAACAGTGACATAACCTAAAACGATCTGTTCATAATCTCCGCTGATCTGTTCCTTGCTTACCGCATCGTCAGGCACATTGGCATAACGTTCAGGGGAAACCAATGGCCAGCCTTCCGGTGTCCAGAAAATCTTTCGGACATGCAAAACCATAAAGTTCAGGTCTACGCCTGGTCTGCCCTGGGTGGCAATATAATATTGCCCCTTGTCCTGAAACACCGCGGGATGGGAAACACCTGCCCAGCCACCATGGCCCATAAATTTATAAGGTGCCAGGATCATTGGTCCATGATCTTCCTGCAGGTCTGCACTGCGGCCATTCCAGTCCAGGAAAGGTCCTGTTGGACTTGCAGAGCGAAATACCCTGACATTATATTTGGTCGCCAACCAGTCGTAGGCTACGAATAAGTAATACATTTTTTGTTCTGCATTGTAGATCACTTCGGGACCTTCCAGGTTCCCATTGTAATTGCCGCCGGTCCTGCCCCGTCTTACAATACGTTTTCCCCGATCGCCTGCTACATTGGCCAATCCGGTTGCCGGGTTCAGTTGTACCTGGAACAGACCGTCCCAGGCAGAGCCATAGATCATATACTGTTCTCCTGTAGGGGTAACCATAACTGTAGGATCTATGGCATTGGTTCCTGCGCCTGCAGTTACCGAACTGACAGCAATTCCTTTTTCTGTCCAGGGCCCTTCGGGAGAGGGGGCAGTAGCCAGTCCGATACAGCTAATACGGAACCCCGTTGAAGCCAGTGAATAATACAACCGGTATTCTGATCCTACTTTTAAAATATATGGTGCCCAAAGTCCGTCATTGGAAGTCGCTCCGTTTTGCTTAATGTAATTATTGCCCATGGTGGGTATGCCACCAAATACCCAGCCTACAAATTGCCAGTTCACCAGATCTTTTGATTTGCGGATCTGGATGCCTGGCCGTACAGCAATGCCGTATCCAACATCTGTGCTGTAGCAGTAGAACCAGTCGCCACTTTTAAAAATAGATGGATCATGTACATTATATACTCCCCACATATAGCTGTACTGGGCAGCCGCAACGTCGGCATAAGTATCGTTGATGGTGTTGATGTTAAAAGCCACGTCTGCATGGGCGGGAACGGTATTTCCCAGCTTATCAAAAGCATTTTCTTTTTTACAGGTATAAAATGGCAGCGCAAGTGTGATGCTCAGCCAGAGCATTGTTGGTTTGAATGGGTTCATATCAGTTTGGTTATTGGAGGTGATTAGAAATACCAGTTTTATCCTGGACACTGATACGAGTACCCAGGAATAGGATCAAAAACAGAATGGTGTATCTGGTCATGATTTCATTTTTATGCGGATCACGCTAAATGAATAAGGCTTCAACTGCAGGGAAAGACGATTGTTCTTTACCGTCAGACTCTGTTCTTTCGGGCTCACATTTACCGCATTGCTAAAAGTATTGACGGCATCCAGATTCTGATTCTGTAATAAGATCAGGCGGCCTTTTGTTTCTAATTTTTTACCTCCGGCAATATTGATCTCTCGGTTACTGGCCGATGAAGAGACATTGATAACCTTTATAATCAGTTCCTTCGTTTTTTTATCGATCACCGCGGAAGCATAGATACTGTCTTGTCCGGCAAGGATCTGGTTGTCTTCGAGAATACTCACTACATCTGTTCCTTTGTTGAGGGAATACAGCTGCTGCACATAATAATTAGGTGTACCATATACTCTAAGGTTGTCTACCCAGATCATGTCCGGAGTCCACTGCCAGCCTTCTGCATGCGCAAACAATGGTGCGTAAGAGGCCATATGAACCACTGCTGCGTTCCTTTCCAGACCGGTTAGAAATGCAGCTTCTGCAATGGCACATTTCCAGTTGTTCTTATTGGTAGGTTTGGCAATACCGTCACTTTGCGCAGCATATTCGCCTGCGAAAACTTTGGAGCCGTTGCGGTCATAATTATCGTAGCGTTTGGCATTCTGCAGGAACCATTCTGGCGATCGATAGTAATGTTCGTCGATAATATCGGCTTTCGCTTTTCTGAGCGATTGGTTCAGGAGGTCGAAACGTTCGCCATCGGGGTCTGTCCCCGAGCTGTTGACCAGTTTAATTTCGGGGTATTTACTTTTCACTGCTTTGGTAAATAAGGCCAGGCGCTCCAAATACTGGGGGCCCCAGTTCTCATTACCAATACCCATCATTTTTAAACGGAACGGCTCGGGGTGACCCATTTCGGCTCTAACCTTGCCCCAGGTGGTATTGACATCACCATTGGCAAATTCGATCAGGTCCAGCGCATCCTGGATATAGGGATCCAGTTCATCCAGCGGAACCAGCTCTGCAGTATTGAACTGGCAGGCCATGCCGCAGTTCAGGATTGGCAGAGGTTCTGCTCCTATGTCTTCAGAAAGCTGGAAGTACTCAAAAAATCCCAGGCCAAAGGTCTGGTAATAGTCTGGTGATGGCCGGTGGGCAAATTCTGTGTTCCAACGGTTCACCATCAGTTTACGGTTTTCTACCGGCCCTATAGTTTTTTTCCATTGGTAACGGGTCGAAAGCTCATGTCCCTCCACGATACACCCTCCGGGAAAACGGATAAAACCTGGTTTCATATCGGCCAGCATTTGTACCATATCTCCTCTCAGACCACCTTTTCTGTTTTTCCAGGTATCGCCTGGGAACAAGGAGATCTGGTCCAGGTCTATGTGTCCTGTGCCTTCAAACCAAAGGTTGAATTTGGCTTTGTTCAGCGTTTCAGAGGCGGAAAAACTCAGGGATTGTTTCCTCCATTGCTTGTCCTGATGTTCGGGTGTCAATACACCTGTACCGATCACCCGTCCGGTACTGTCGATCAGTTCGGCATGTAATTTCAGGCCCGGACTGGCATTTCTGTAATAAACAGAAAAGTCGTAGTTCAGGCCTTTTTTAACGCCTATCCCTTTAAAACCTTCGTTGGTGAGGCTGAGATCGGCTTTGTTAGTCCCCCTGGAGAGAACTCTTAAAAAACGGGGGTTATTGGCATCTGCCTCCCCTTTGTTCAGCACCAATACATCACCTTCCTGTTTTTTTTGCCCCTGAAACGTCCAGCCCATCAGGGGTTTGTAGAATTCGAAAGAACGGTTCTTGATCAGCTCCGCATAGATACCTCCATCGGCACCCATATTGATGTCTTCAAAAAATACGCCCCACATTTCAGGTTGTACCTGGGCTGTGATCTGGTCCGGGTTTACTACAATGGTTTTATTTTTTTGTGCCTGTGCATGGAATAGACTACATGCGGCTATGGTCGTGATTAAATATCGTTTTAACATATTATTTTCCTTTTAATCCTTCGGTTGTCATTTTGATACGTTTCATGGTACCATCTGCGTTGTAAAACAGTTCGTCTATACAAACTGATCTTCTGTAACTGCCTCCTGCTGTTGGTATGGAACCATTGTGGTAAATAAAATAAGATTTGCCTTTGTAATCAATGATGGCCTGGTGATTGGTATTGGAATTTCCGGCCACTTCATTCAAAATACCTTTAAACTCCCAGGGACCAGTTACCGAACGACTCATGGCATAGGCAATCTTTTCAGGAAACTGGTAAGCATAAGACAAATAGTACCAGCCTTTACGTTTATGCAGCCAGGGCGCTTCCGTAAATCCTGGCAGGTCAACTTTATGGATCGGACCGTCTTGTTCGGTCATATTGGCTTTGAGCTTAATGTAATAACATTGACTATTGCCCCAATAGAGATAAGCCTGTCCATCGTCATCAATAAAAACAGTTGGGTCAATATCATCCCAGCTGATCTTCACATCGGTGGTCATATCATTCGTAATTAACGCTGTACCTCTGGCATCTTTAAAAGGACCGATTGGGCTGTCAGCAACCGCAACACCAATAGCCTTTCCAGGAATACTGCCATGCTCAACAGCTGCATACCAGTAGAATTTTCCGTTTTTCTCGATCACCTGGGAGGCCCAGGCATCACCTTTTGCCCAAGAAAAATCCCTAGCTTTCAGCGGTGAGGGATGCTCTTCCCAGTCAACCAGATTGGAAGAGGAATAGACCAGCCATTCATTCATCAGATAACGTTCCTGTCCGGCAGGTGCTTCATCATGGCCGGTATACAGATAGACCTTATCTTTATAGACCAGGGCTGCAGGGTCTGCAGTATATTTGTCTTTAACAATCGGATTGCCTTCTACAACTTTAACAGATTGTGCAAGGCAGCTGAATGCAGACAGGAAGCACAACGTCAAACAGACATTGCATAAAACAGAGGTTTTCAAAATCTTTTTCATCGCGCTTTTTAATTAAGTTCAAGTACAGCTAAAGAAAAAGGCGGTAATTTCACCTTTAATTTTCCGTCTTTCAGTACAGCGCCTTTAAAGGAAACAGCTTTGATATAATCCGGCTTTTCAAAGGTATTGTGATCGTCTATTTTAGAAGAGCTCAGTATCCTGCCACTTACGTTCCTAAATTTCGCTCCGTTTACATCAATTTCAATCTCTTCAGTTTTACTGCTGTTGATGTTTACCACAGAAACATGTGTTAACCCCGCTGCATTTTTGGAGGCAGAGACAGAAACCGAGGGCAGTTTTTCCTTTCCAAATAAATAATCATCTGTTTTTACTTCTACCGGAAGCAGGGTAGCATCCTGATGCACTTTGTACATTTCCATGACGTGATAGGTTGGTGAAAGCAGCATTTTTTCTTTATTGGTTAAAATAACCGCTTGAAGTACATTAATGCACTGGGCCAGATTGGCAATCTTCACCCTGTCGCTGTGGTTGTTAAAAATGTTTAAAGTAACTCCTGCAATCATGGCATCGCGCATGGTATTTTGCTGGTACAAAAACCCGGGATTGGTCCCTTTTTCTACTTCAAACCATCCGCCCCATTCGTCTACCACCAGGGCGATCTTTTTCTTTGGATCGTATTTATCCATAATGGCGGTATGTTTGGTGATCAGTTCCTCCATTCTTAAGGCCGTTTTCATGGTCTCAAAATATTGTTGCTCTGTGAAGCCGGTAGCAGGTCCTTTTTTCTCCCAGCTCGGAAAAGAATAGTGGTGCAAAGCAATACCATCCATCATCTCTAAAGGAATACCCTTCATTAAGGTTTCTGTCCAGTGGTAATCATCTACATTAGCTCCGGAAGCAATTTTAAACAGATTTCTACCTTCCATAAAGGTGGCGTACCTGCGGTATTCTCCTACATAGTATTCAGGCGTCATATTCCCCCCGCAGCCCCAGGCCTCATTTCCTACACCCCAGAATTTCACATTCCATGGCTTGGTCTGCCCGTTCTTTACCCTCAAGTCCGACATCGGGCTTTTTCCTTCAAAATTCACATACTGTACCCAGTCTGCAAGCTCCTGAACGGTACCACTTCCGGTATTACCAGCCAGATAAGCTTCAGTACCCAGCAATTTACACATGTTCAGAAAATCATGGGTACCAAAACTATTGTCTTCTGTTACTCCGCCCCACATGGTATTGACTATAGACGGCCGCTGCTCTTTTGGCCCGATACCGTCTTTCCAGTGGTAGCGATCTGCAAAACAGCCCCCAGGCCATCTCAGGTTTGGAATGTTTAGATTCTTAAGTGCGGCGATGATATCATTTCTAACTCCGGCAGTATTGGGGATACTGGAATTTTCGCCCACATAGAAACCGTCGTAGATGCATCGGCCCAAATGTTCTGCAAAATGTCCGTAGATATGTTTGCTGATTATGCCGGATGGTTGATCGGCATGTAATTTAATTACAGTTTGCTGGGCAAACAGACCCTGACTGCCCAGGCTCAGCAGGCAGGCACAGGTCAATTTGGAGAGATTTTTTTGGAGTAGGTTCATCTGATGGTATCGGAATTAGTTAGCAGGGTTACGTGAAATATTTGGGTTGACATTCAGTTCTGAAAGCGGGATGGGCAAATATTCTTTACCGGGCGTCCAGGTATTGAAGTCTCCGTCGTGCGCTTTCAAAATAGCTAATTTTTCTGGTTTGTACAGCCATTTCCAGCGGATAATGTCGTTGATCCGGATAGATTCTATAGCAAATTCCAGGGCTCGTTCGTGAGCGATCTGGTCGCGCATCTGGTCCTGGCTCAGACCTGGTTTTGTGGTCCTCAGATCTGGCAGGTTGGCACGGTCACGTACTTGCTGGATATAATCATAAGCGGCAGTGGTATTGCCAGATTCGTTGAGTGCTTCGGCATACATCAGCAGCACATCTGCATAACGCATGATCCTGTAATTGATCCCTGAATTTTCCTGATCATCGTTACCGGGCCAGTTCAGGCCATCATGCGTGTATTTTCTTGGGTAAATAGCTGTTTGAGCGAAAGGCCAGGCATTACCATATACGGTGATGGAATTGTCATCCGGCTCATAAGAGGCAATGGTGGCGAGCAAACGCGGATCACTTTTACCGTTTTTTGTTTTCTCGAGTTTATATTCGTTATAGATCCAGCGGGTGGGTAAAAAATCAGAATAGCCATAACCATCCATTGCATAAGTTCTTCCGGTAGAGCTCACCTGTTTCCAGTTGGCGTTTGGCTCGCCCCCGTAATTCATTACCGTGCCACCTAATGCATCAGGTTGACCGAATTGTACCTCAAACAAGGATTCTGCATTGTTCTTGTTGATCTCTTTGAAATTATCCCGATAATCAGCCATTAATCTATAGGTTCCTTTCATGGAGCCATTGATCAGGTCGTTAAACTCGGTGGCCGCATCCTGCCATTTTTCCCTATACAGATAGGCTTTCCCTAACATGCCTGCTGCTGCTCCTTTGGTGGCGCGTCCTATCTGGCCTGCATCTGGTCCTGTTAAACCTACATAGCTTACGGGCAAAGCATCTTTAGCTGCTTTAAAATCTGCTATGATCTGGTTCCATAAGGCTTCTTCTGTCGCCGTATGCGGGAAGTATTTTGTTTTATCGGTAGGCAGTTCATCTATTAAGGGTACAGTTTTGTAGGTAACTGCCAGGTTAAAATAAGCCAGGCCCCGAAGAAAGTGTGCCTGTCCAAGCAAACGTTTCTTCAGATCCTCGTTCATGGTAATGGAAGGCACATTAAAGATCACCTGATTTGCACGCCATACCAGCTGGTAATGTGTTGCCCAGAGCCATTGTACCGGTCCGGAATTGGAAGGTATAGTGAAATTTCCAACCTGTACAAGATCACTCCAAGGACTATCTCCAGTAAAATCATCCCCCCTGCCATCAGTAAGGGCTGTCTCTTATACACATCTAAAAGGGGGGGGGGGGGGGGGGGGGGGGGGGGGGGGGGGGGGGGGGGGGGGGGGGG
>NZ_JAELTV010000059.1 GCF_016429005.1 Pedobacter sp. ASV19 | reverse complement strand
CCCCCCCCCCCCCCCCCCCCCCCCCCCCCCCCCCCCCCCCCCCCCCCCCCCTTTTTAGATGTGTATAAGAGACAGAAACAGTACAGTTAATGATGGCCTTGCCCGAATCTGCATTGACTTCTAGCATACAGCAGATACACAACATTAAGAACCCTAATATTTTTTTCATGATCTTCTTTTAAATCGCTTACCCATGCCCATTACTTAGCAGCACATGGATAAGCAAGTATAACATTGGTATTATTTTGAATCGTAACGATTCTTCAGACTCTTTTTAATCTGATTGGCTATAAAAAGTAAATGATCTTTTGAATCTTTATCTGTGGTTCTTTGAGCGGCAGCTAAAATTTCATTGCGCAGATCTTCCAAATGAAGGCCTAAAACTGAACCGATATCAGAGTTAACAGTAACTGGTGTGATTTCTTCGGCAGTAGGCCCGCCAAATAACAAGCCCAAATAGTTATTTCCGATTTCCGATTCCCTCATGACCCTGATCATCCCGTTCACATAGTTTTTTTGTACATCCCTGCGATACATATCGATTGGTTCATTGGTTTTCAATTCTCGCCATACGCCAGATTCCAAATCTGATAGATATTGGGTCACAGAATAGGTCTTTTCTTTACCAAAACGCTGTTCCATCATATTTAAGGTATTAAATACACGATCTGTCATCAATTGGTTCATCACATTATTCTGGAGTGTACGTACAGCGCCAGAGCGAACAGGACTACCTATTTTATTTAACAATTTCACATCCAATAGCCAGGTTGGTGTTTCAAAAATCTGCTTATTTAAAAAGGCAACTGCTTCTCTTTGCTTTTCCACAGGCTCTGATGTATAAACATCACCAGCTTGGTCAGGATTTTTGTAAGTTTCATATACACTCGCAATGTTTCTTACCACATGGCCGGCATATCTGCCAAACTGAGTAGCCACCTGCAAGTACATTTTTGTTTGATTGTTATATAAATCGTTATCCTCTTTTGTCCATTCGGGAAGATGCGCCAGAACATATTTTAGGTTCTTGATCCCATACTCACTGGCTTTCATGTTATTATCACCCAAATCTTCTGACTGGCAACGCCCGTCAAAATTCATTCCTTCGCCACCAAACCACAATCTTGGATTTGCTTTCAGACTGTCTGTAACCCATCTAGAGACAATTTTCTTATCCTCTACGTCATCTTTAGCACCGATATAGGTATAGCCCCATTTGATGGCCCATTTATCATAGTCGTTGATACGTGGCATGATGCCCGCAACACCAACGCTATCTTCTGGTTGTGCAACATAATTGAAGCGGGCATAGTCCATGATGGAGTTGGTGTGTCCATGGGCTTCTACCCATTTTTTATCTCTTAATTTTTCAACCGGAGTACAGCTGCTGCTGCCCATATTGTGACGCAGTCCCAGCGTGTGTCCCACCTCATGTGAAGACACAAAACGGATCAGCTCGCCCATCAATTCATCGCTAAATTTCATCTTACGGGCTCTTGGGTCATTCGGACTTGCCTGAACCATATACCAATCGTGTACCAGGCTCATTACATTATGATACCAGCCCACATAACTTTGCAAGATCTCACCGCTTCTGGGGTCATGAATATTAGGCCCGTATGCATTAGGTACATCTGAAGGCAAATAACGCAGCACTTTATAACGTGCATCTTCCAGGCTCATGGTTGTATCATTTTCAGGCCATTCCTTGCCAATAATGGCGTTTTTGAACCCTGCAGCTTTAAATGCTTCATTCCAGTCGTTAATTCCGGCAATTAAGTAAGGACGCCATTGTTTAGGCGTAGCCGGATCAATATAATAGACAATCGGCTGCTTAGGCTCTACCAATTCACCTCTTTTGTATTTGGCCATATCTTCTGGCTTAGGTTCCAGACGATAGCGAACAATAAAGGTTGTGGGTGCAAAGTCCTGTTGGGTATCGGAAATCGGTTGATAGGAATCTGCAAAATAACCCACCCTCAAATCAAACTGGCGGGGCATCATTGGTTTTTCGGGCATTAAAAAAATAGAAGTTGAAACTTCCAGCGTGATGGCGCCACCTACCTTGGCCGCTTCTATTGGAGCTGTTGCCGGACGACCAGGTGAAGCGGGTGCTCCAATAGCCGAGGCGGTATAAGTCCGCACCATTTTTAATTCCACATTTGTGGGGTATGATGCCACACTTTTAAGATAACTTCTGTCTGCAGCGATAGCACTGATTGACATTTTTGATTTCACCTCGGGGCTTAACATTGTAAATGTATTCTCCTTTTGCAGAAAATCTGTGGCATCAATTACTGAACTCTTGCCATTTTCTCCTTTCGCTTTGATATCAAACACCATTGCGATCGGGTTAATGTTTGAGTTGATTACAGCTTTTGAAATGGTATTGGTTGAATCTGCCCGGTTACCCACACTGATCACCCGCAGCAAAATCTTGCCATCAAAGCCTTTTTCGAAACAGATGGTTTTCGTATTCATCACCTCTCCCCCAAACTTTGGGCTGCCACCTGCTACTTTTACCAGCCAACTGGTCACCAATAACTCTCTTTTTAATAGCGCATCGGGGATCTCAAAATAATACTTGTCTCCATTTTTGTGGATATTAATCATTCCGATTTTACTTTCGGTAGCTTTTGTTACAATCGAACTGAAAGGTTTGATTGCATTTTTCACGGTATCGGTCTTCGCTTTCTGAACCTTATTCTGTTGCGCCATTAGTGTGTTGTAACACAATCCTAACAACCCAACAAATATTAATTTCATTTTCATTATTATCGTTCTAATAAATGTTTTTTACTTGTTATCCTGATCTAAATATTTAGCAATTTTTCCAGATACATATTTTAAATGCCCAACCATTACCGGATCTGAATATGAAGGAATTGCCGCATTGCATTGTTTCATGATGTTTTCCAAATGTGAGCGCAATATTACAGGAACATCGGTGCCTGCCAGACTTTCAACACCGGGTTTAGGTAAATCAGACTTATCTCCCTCTTCAGCTGATTTAATCATATAGGCTATTGCACTTTTCTGTAAGATACGTTTATAGCTATCCACAGGCTGATGAGTATTCAATTCGGCCCATAGCCCTTTGTCCAAATCACTGAACAACTCATCAATTGTATAAACGGACTCCTTTCCATAACGCAAAGTGGCAGCATTCATTCTAAACAAACGGGCTGAGCTGATTAGGTAATTCAAGGCATTGTCCTGCATTTTCTGATATTGCTCCTTCTTCGCAGGCTTTCTAAACTTGTTCAGTACATTCTGATCAAAAATCCAGGAAGGTGTATTAAACACTTCTTTATTTAAAAATGCTACCGCAGCTTTTTGAGTCGCTTTAGGAACCGGTGTGTACACATCTCCATCTTCCTCGATACTTTTAATGGTGGTATACACGCCGCCAACATTTGAATACACATGACGAGCAAGATAAGAGAACTGATCACATAAAGTATAATACATATCTGAAACATCATAATAGGTATTATCTCCAGTATTGGTCCATTTCAATAAATTGGCCATGACAATTTTCAGGTTCTTCAGTCCATATTCACTTGCCTTAACGGGATCATTCCCTAAATCTGCCCACTGCACATTCGGATCAATGGGATCGCTTGGATTTCCGCCCTGATCTCCTGCAAACCATAACTTAGAGCCAGATTTAACATTGTCTAAAATCCACTTCAAACGGATTTTCTTATCGCTTTCAAAATCTTTGGCACCGGTATACGAATAGCCCCATTTAATTGCCCATTTATCATAGTCGCCTATTTGTGGGATCAAGCCTTTTCTGGAGATTTTATCCTCGGGCTGTGCAACGTAGTTGTAATAATTGAGATCCATAATGGAATGATTAAAAGGATTGCTTTCCAACCATTTTTTATTTCTTAACTGAGCCATTGGAACTGTAGAACTGCTGCCCAGATTTTCACGCAAGCCAAGAGTAATACCAATGTTGCGACTAATTTGCGACCGTATCAATGCACCCATCAACTCATTGCTAAACTTCATCGATCTCGCGTTAGGGTCTACCGCTGCCGCCTGCACCATATACCAATCATGCAATGTTTTGATCTGGCTGTGTGACCATCCGATATAAGATTGCAGGATTTCACCTGTCCGGGGATCACTTAATCTTGGATTAACAGTAAAAGGTGTAGTAGAAGGGAAATAACGCACCACTTTGTACCTTGCGTCTTCCAGGCTCATTGATTGATCATTTTCAGGCCACTCTTTACCAATAATGGCATTTTTAAAACCCGCGGCTTTAAATGCTTCGTTCCAATCATTAATACCAGCAATAATATATTTTCGCCATTGCTTAGGCGTTGCCGGGTCAACATAATAAACTATTGGATTTTTCGGTTCCACAAGCCCTCCTGCTTTATAACGGGCAAGGTCTTGTGCTTTAACCTCTAATCTGTTCCGAACAATAAAACGTTTAATTTCTACCTGTTGCTGCTCATCCGAAAACACCTGGTAACTACCGTTGGAATAACCCACTCTTGGATCATAAATCTGGATTTGCATTGGTACTTTAGGCATCACCATTACAGAGTTACTGATTTCAAAGGTAACACCAACACTTGCCGTTGCAGCGGCAGGTGCGGCTGCCGCCTCTGCATCAGCGCCTGGTGCTGGTGCTGGAGCAGCTCCCATGCTATAGGTTTTCAAGGATTTAATCTCGATATTTTCAGGATAGGCATCCATAGACAAAATCATCGATCTATCGGCAGCAGGCGCACCCGTACCCATTTGTTTCTTCGCTTCCGGATTGAAACCTGATATCAGGTTATCCTTAAGAAAAAAATCTGTAATGTCGATTACAGAGGATTTGTTCTCAGCACCTCGTGCTTTTAAATCAAGAGCCATGATAATGGGCTCAACTGATGCATTTTTTAAAGCACGGGTAATCATATCGGTTGGAGCACTTTGAGCAACGTTTGTGATGGCACGCACAAATAACTTATCGTTTGGGGCCTTTTCAAAGGATACAATCATGGCGTTCATCATTTCCCCCCCAAATCTTGGACTGCCTGTTGGAACTTTTGATAAACGCGTAGTAAATAGAAATTCCCTGCTTAACAGAGAGTCCGGGATTTCAAAGTAATATTTATCATCTACCTTATGAACCTTAAAAAGGCCTGTTTTGGAGATGGCTTTAGCTGAAATAATATCCTTATATGCTTTCAATTTAACAACTACAGGCTTCTTCACAGCAGCAGAATCCTGGGCAAATCCCGTCTCGAATGCAAATAGTGCGAAAAGGAAAGGAATAAATTTTAATTTCATAAATTTCAATTAGTGTGATTATTATCGATTATTAGGGTTTTATATGTTTTATTTTGGATGATTGCTTAACGGCCCAAGGCTTTTTTAAATACAACATCCTTGATCTTTTCAAAGCCAGTGTAAAGATTTGTGGGGTTTGAGGCCGAGCCTATGATATCTCCTGTTGCGTTTAGATTGAAGAAATAAACCCTGTTGCCACCACCACTGGAGGTTTCATCGGTAGCCACAATTAACACCTTACCTTCTGATGAAGGAAGATTGGCTGTCGCATATCCGGAATTAAAAGCTTTCATCACTTTGATCACTGTACCCTCTGGAAAGGTCAAGCCAACTTTAGCTGTAGAAGTTGCCAGTGTATTGACATCACAGGTATAGATCTTATTTTGGTTGACATAATAAAATGCACCTCCTGGTAAAGGCAAATAGGTGGGGCAGGCAAACATCGTTGCAGAGTTGATACCTGGACAATTGGATTCTTTTAAGAAATAGCGGCCCGTTTTAAAATTATTGAGATAGGCAGTAGCTCTTGAAAACTGCACCAAATAGGTCGTATCACGGTTATCGTTTCTGAAAAAACAATTCCAATAACCATTTGTGGTTGTCATTGGCTGGGCATTTTCAGCATAGACCAGATCGTTTTTCATGTTATTTAAATCAAATCCTGAACCCATAGTGGGGTGCAGATCTGCTGCAGTACCAGTATAAGTTGGAAAATGCTTATTGGCAATATCAGGATTGGCAGGGACAAATGCTCCGATATCGGCCCGTATCATTAAGAAGCAACGATGGACCTTGTCGTACAGGGTAAAATAAGAATCACTGTTGGAGGAGTTGATGACAAACGGGCTCAATGTATAGGTTCCAATAAAGGGCGGACTAAAGTAGATTGGTGGCGTTTTAAGAGAAAGTGCCGATACCTGACGATAGGAGATCTGGTTGTTATTGATGATATATTCCCATCCACCCCCGCTTCCGCCGGCAGAACCATTCAATTGAAAATTAATGGCACCTGGCGAAATAGCAAACCAACTGTCGGCTTTTGTTGAATCGGCAAAATCGGTACTCCTAACTTCTAAACCACCATCAGGATACAAAAAGGATACGCGCTGTACGCGTGTTCCTGTTGGATAGTTCACCACATTGACTTTATAAGTACCTTGTGGTAACTGGTGTTTGTTGAACAAGGAATAAACATTATCATATACTTTACCTTTTACCGCACCATCTCTGGTGGTAATGACCGAAAGATCTGAACCTCCCCCAACAGATTCATCCTGCAAAACCAGCCAGCCTTCATTTCCCCATGGGGCCGCCGAAACATTCAGGGCAAAATGCTTATAAAAAGAAACGCCAGATTTTTTGTCGGTGAGCTTGACTACCAGGCGGTACAAGTTGGGTGGCAGAGTTATCCTGGTGGCCAGTTGTGGAGCCGAGCCAATAATAGGATTCGAAGGGTTAGGGTTTGATGCTGTATACTGTGTAATCAGCCATTGGTAATTAAAATCGCTGGCAGTCCCCATAGATTGATTGAGTTTAAGGCGAACCTTCAAACTGTCATTCTGATTGAGGTCTATGGAATCTGGGGTAATAAAAACATTCCGGTCTACATAATCCATATCTGCCGCAATATTCACTGTACTGAGCGGCTGATAGTCGTAATTCCCCTTATCCTTACGGCAACCAATGAATAATATAGTTGCAAAAGTGGATATTAAAAGGATGATTTTTATCTTCTTCATGTGTTTCATTTGATCACTAATAATTTGCGGGTCCAACTTGTATGGGTTGATTATTTGCGTCAGGATCTCTCAATACAGCACCACTTCCGCCATAATTTCCTGGATAGTTTGTACGTATATAATTTCTTACCATGATCACGTACTGATCATAAAGAATTGGATGCTGGCCTGCAAAACGGTTTCCGATGGGAAACTCAGTAATGGCTTCTCCTTTCTCCGGATCATATAAAGCGTCTAAAATCAGCTTATATTTGGTTCTGGTCCAGGTACCAAAATTGGTTGAATAACCGGCAAAAGGTAGTCCGGTAAAGGTTCCCCAGGTTGCTGGTTGCTGTATATAAGCCAGATTAACGGTTACACTTTGCTGATTGGTAATTCCATCGCCCGGGAAACCAGCGTTCTTATCGATTTTTAACTTAAATTGAACCGTACTTGATTCTAAATCGGGAGTGCGATAAACGATTACAGGAACCATCGTCTTATAAGTATTTGCCGGCATGACAACATTGCTTATCAGTTTGAAATGCTGTCCTTCTATTGCATTAAAATCTCCTGATTTAACATTCTCAATGGAAATGGATCTATCTGTAGCCGAAGCATTTCCAAAAACATTGACCGGAATTTGAATGGTATCGATAAGTTTGCGGGGATATTTGGCAAAGGAATAATAAATATTACCATCGGTTGTGCCGAAGTAAAGACCATCCGACTCTGAAAACAAAGCCGGTGCTTTTTCACATCCCATAAAAAAAGGAAGGACAAAAAAGAAGAGTAAAGGTATGAATCGGTTCATGTTTATTTTTGTTTATAAATGGTCTGCGAATTAATGGTTGTACTCTACTTCTTTATCCGGTATTGGAAAAGTATAAGCCCCCGGAGGTACAATCGCCGCTGTTCCGGTGGCCGCTGCCAGGTCCTTGTTTAGTCGTTTATAATAAAAAAAAGTCTGACCTTCCTGGATGAATTCTTTTTGGTATTCTTTCATGATTTCATTGGAAAGGCTTACTGCATCGGGAATGCTTGCCGAGGTTAAAGCATTCAGCCCTCTGGCACTTCTTACTTTATTTAAATAAGATAAACCTGCCTCTACGTTCCCGGCCGTTCCTGCAGATTCAGCTGCGATATAATACATTTCTGAAACACGAAGTAAGGGGATAATATTTTGAAGCAAATAAGGCAGATTGGTATTCTGAAAGAATTTAGAGGGTACATTTGCACCTGTTGTATTGTTATCAAACCAGGAGATATACCTGTAGTCAGCCACACTTCCGGTTGTGCCAGTATAAATGGAGGTTTTATTGGCCGCGGCAAGTTGCATGGCCCCTGTTTGTATATCAAACAAACCGCTGTTGATTTTGGTTACGCTGGTGCTGTACAAAGAAAAGACATGCTCTTGTGAGAACAGGCGATCTCTTGTACTAAGCGCAGCATTCGCCACATTACTGGTAATTAAAGGAAATTTGCCGCTACCAATTACAGCAAGGGCATTGACCCGGGCATTCGAAAAATCTCCCTTGTATTGATATGCCCGGGCCAGTAAGGCCTGGGTTGCCCAATAATTCATATGATTTTGTGTATAGGCGGTAAACAAATCATAGGAAGCCATTTTAACTGCAGAGGTATCTGTTAAGGCCAGTAAGGATTTGGCTTGCTGCAAATCTGAAATGCAAGAATCCAATGCAGCATTCAATGAGACAAAGGGGGTAGAGGTAATATTAAATGTTTTGATATAAGGGATGGCTTTTTCATTGGCCCCGGTTAAGGGCGGCTGCCCATACAAACGAGCCAGATCAAAGTGAAACAAGGCTCTTAGAGCTAATGCCTCACCTTTTACCCTGTAATAATTATCGCGGGTGAAAAGCCCTCTCTTATCATCTATGTGCAATAACAGGTTATTGAGGTTGGCAATATTACTATACATACCGCCCCATATACCCTCAATCTCGGCTTTTACGCCAGCGTCAGTATAGGTATAGCGGGAAATATTTGAATACAAACCGTTGGCGGCACTAGAGCTGGCGGCACTGGTGTAGTTATTGGCCATAATGGAAAGCATGCCCATGGTCATGTCATTGGTGTACAAACCCTGGGAAGGTCCGTTACTAGGCTTATCCATTCCAATATAAACGCCCGTGAGGGCATCGATGAAACCTTGTTCGTCATTAAACAAGGTTTCTTGTGGAAATTTATCTCTTGGAGGTAAATCCAGAAATTTCGCGCATCCGGTCATCCCGAATAAAGAAAGCGATATCAAAACAATATAGCTGTAAGTCAGTAAAGCATTTCCGCTCTTTTTTAACTGTATGCTCCGATTATTCATGTGAAGAAATTATTAAGATTAGAAATTTGTTGATAAGCCAAAACTGAAACTCCTGGAAAAAGGATAACCCGTACCTCTTTCCGTCCTGATGGTGGCGAAACGGACAAGATTATTTTGGGTAATCATGAGCCGGGGTGCTGAGAGGTGCGCTGCTTTAACCCATCTTAAATTTCCGGGAAAATTGTAGCCTACGGTAATACTGGATACATCCAGGAAATTGTTCTTTTGTACAAAACGAGAGGTGACATTGGTTTGCTGCAGTGCAAAGCTACCACCGGCAGACACCAATGACTTAAAGGAGGAATGGTCTCCCGGCTGCTTCCAGCGATCGGTTAGAACCCGAACATCGGCGTTCCCAGCCGAAAGATCAACATTCTCTACCTTATCCACCAAAGTTTGATTGTACATATCTCCCCCATATTGGTAGGTTAGATTAAAGTTTAATACAAAACCTTTATAATTAAAGTTCGATGAAAACCCACCCTTGAATTTACTGATCGCATCCCCAACTGGTCGTTTATCTGTTGCATCCCATATAAAAGTTCTGCTGCCATCTAATTTCACAAACACCTCTTTACCCGTAGCAGGGTCAATCCCCAGAGAAGGTACAGCCCAAATCCTGCTTGTAGATTCTCCTACCTCGAAACGTGGCAATGGCGATTTCTGAGAAATTGTGGGGTCGGTTGTGCTGTTATTTGCTTTATTGATCGCTTCAATAGCAGGAGATAATCTTGTAATCACATTGCTGTTCTGTCCGGTGTTAAAACTCACGGTCCAGAATATATTCCTTTTGGCATCCTTAATCAGCGGTGCGGAAATGGACAACTCATAGCCTTGGTTTTTAGTTCCGCCAAGGTTATCCTGGTAATTTATAAAGCCTGTTGAAGGGGCCACATCTAAAGGTAAGATCAGATTGTCTGTCGTTTCCTGATACAACTCGAGTCCAGCATTTAATCTGCCTTTCAATAAACCCAGGCTCAAACCAATATTCTTCTTCAGGGTCTGCTGCCATTTCAGGTCGGGATTGGAATAGCTGCTTGTTGAAGTACCCAGCTGCAGGCGATAATTATTAGTAAAACTATACTGATAAACTTGCTGTGACATATAAGGAGAAAAATTCTGGTTGCCCGTGATGCCAATACTCGCTCTTAATTTTGCTGACTGTATAATATCATTTGCTTTAAAGAAGCTTTCCTTATCAATATTCCATGCTACGCCACCGCCATAAAACGGGGCCAGTTTATTGTTGGTACCAAATTGAGAAGAACCACTTTGATTGACAGTAAATTCTGCAGTGTAGCGATCTGCATAATTATAACTTAAACTCAGGTAGTTAGAAAGACTTTTAGTGAGATTTTTAATTGAATTCGGTTTTAGATTGGTCAAACCATAGCCATTGGCCAAGCCCAGTTCACCCAGATAATCGTTTGGAATTCCTGCAACACCAACTTGCGTGCTTACACTGGATGTACTTTGAAGTGAGCCCCCTACAGCAATCAATACAGTGTGTTTACCAAAACGTTTATTGTAGTTGGCATTAATCTTTCCATCAATGGCCGTATTTACCCCTTTCACCTGTGAGTAAGAACCCAATTCGCTGAATATAGAAAGTGTATTGATGAAGCTGGTATGATCGGCAGGTAAAAACGTTTCTCCCACCGGAACATTCCTGGTCCAGCCAAGGCTACCCCTGATCTGAAGATCATCTGAGATTCTCCACTCCACATTGGTATTGTTCACTATATTCATATTTGCTGAATAACTCTTTGAGTTTAAAGTGGAGTTGTAAGCGGGATTGGTCAAGATTCCGCCTGGTGCAGCGTTATCGATACCTAAATCAGTAGCACTTGGTTCCAGCACCTTAATGATGTTCCCATGTTCATCTTTGTTAACCAAATAAGGAAATTGCTTTGCATAATCTCCAAAACTGCCCCAGGGGGAATTGTTACCTTTGGTATACCCAAGTGTAATGCGGTTATCAAATCGAAGATTTTTAACTGTGTAAGAAAGGCTATAGCCTAAGCCATAACGGTTACGGGAAGAACCTTTCATTGCCCCTTCAGAATTGTTATAGTTCAAACTCAGACCATACCGTAAAGCCCCCGATCCTCCGGTTAAGGAAAAACTATGGTTTAAGCCGAATCCAATTTGTACAGGCTGCGAAAGCCAGTAGGTATTAACCCCTCTTTGTACATTATTTAAGCGGTAATTATACCATTGTTTTTTTGACAGATCATTAAAGGCATTGTCATCACTATATACACCAGCTAAACGCTGGGCCTCCAGAATGCCTGCAGCATCCAGTAAATGATAAGAAGACAAATCGGGTACTTCAATATTAAAATTCACAGAATAGGTAGCCCTGATTTTACCTGGTGCCGGTTGTTTTGTCTCCACCACAATGACACCATTAGCTGCTTTTGAGCCATAGGCTACTGTTGCCGCGGCATCTTTTAATACGGTAATGCTGGCTATTAAATTAATATCCATATCATAAATGGTTTGCATGGTGGTTTGAAAACCATCTAATATGATCAGGGGTTCATTTGGATTGGCCAAATAACTAGACATCATGTCTCCGTTAGAGACAGGGGTTGCTGAGGTATTTACGGCTCCGTCCGATAAAGGCAAATTATTTTGTCCGCGGATCTGAATGACAGGCAATTGATTTGGATCACTTCCCATGATGTTATTTTCAGTCAACCTAACAGAGGGATCCACTATAGCCAGGGCCTGTATCACATTGGTGGGATTGACCATTTTCAACTCCTCACCTGTATAGGCTTTGGCAGAACCTGTAAAATTGCCTACAGGTCTTTTAAATAAACCATTATTTATGGTTACCTCTGCCAGGTTGTTTGTTGTATTTTTCAACGTAACGTCTACTGTTTTTTGCCCTGGTTTTAAGGCTATAAAAACGGTTTTGTAGCCAATAAAGGAAATTCGTATTGTAGATTTATCAGAAACATTCTTCAACTCAAATGTCCCGTCCTTTTTGACGGAGGTAATGTTATTGGTCCCCACCAACTGAACAATTGATCCGACAAGCGGATCACCTTTTTCATCCTTTACTGTACCGCGTACAATTATATTTTGTGCAAAAAGGACAGTTGAAAGCAAGTTCAGCAGCAGAAGTATTAAAGCTCCTTTGCAAAAGGATGGATATATCTTGTTTATTGTTGAAATCATCGTCTTAAAAATTATTCGGGCTTAACAAAAACGTAGGTTGCATTGCCGTCTACCGGAATGCTGGTAAATGGCATGGAAGCAAATGGTCTGTTTTTCCGCTTGAAATAGAAGAACATCTGCCCCTCCCCTATGAATTCCTTTTGGTATTCTTTACCGATCTCTACTTTCAAACTGTCATTTTTCAATGCAACAAGCGAGTATTTTGGTAAATTTCGATGCACCCTTACCGTATCCAACAAAGCGGTAGCTGTAACAGAATCCTTATTGTTTACGGCACATTCAGCAGCGATATAATACATTTCTGTTAAACGGATCATTGGAAAAGAGCTCTTTGACCCAAGGATATAAAACTTCTTAGGCATAAATGGGATGCCCGTTCCTGAGCCGGTTAGTGGATCGCCAAATGATTTTCGCCAATCTACATTGGACCCGCTTCCAGTAACATATAGGGCAGTTTGACTTGCAGCAGAGAAGCCTAGATTTGTCTGATCAGCCAATATTGATTTCTGATAGACTGCCGCCTGATAGACAAAAAGGCTAAATAAACTCTCATTAGCAAAAAGCAGGTCTGTATTGGTTTTGGACAAGAGGAAATTATTGCTCCTGATCACCGTATTTGCATAAGCCCCTGCATTTTGGTTATCTCCTTTGTATAAATACAAGCGGGCCAGTAAACCTTTGATCGTCCACTGGTTAATTCTATAATTGGTTAAATCGCTTGGACTTAATAAGCTCTCGGCATTTTTCAGATCTGTAATACAATGCTCCATTACCTCATCTATTGTTGAGTTTGGTGTATTGGCAGACTGGACCGTGGTTACATATGGGATTCCGATAGCTGAGGAATTTCCGGAAGATGGGGCAGCTGCAAATAAGCGAAGTAGGTCAAAATGCAAATAAGCTCTTAAAGCCAATGCCTCACCTTTGTACTGATTGTAATGGTTGCTTGTAAACATCGCTTTCCTGCTTTCTATATTGGCCAACAGGTTGTTTAGGTTTGCGATGGCCTGAAACATTTTAATCCAGACATCGGAAGCATAGTCCTTCAGGGCTTTGTCCTGAAGATTATAGCGGATACTTTGATAGAATAAAGCATTTGAAGCGGGGGTAATATTTAAATCGTAACTCCTGCCAAGTATCGACAAAACCCCTAAGGTTAAATCTCTTCCGTAAAGGGATTGGGTTGCCATTTGCAGGTACACCCCGTTTAATACTTCTTGAAAACCTTTCTCAGTATAAAAAACAGTAGATTCATCTACCTGTAGGGGTTCTGGTGTATTGCTTATCCATTTTTTGCATGACGCAGTGCTTAGCAGCACAAATACCCCTGCTATAGCGATTATTTTGGTTCTTAAAATTTGCATAAAACTGGTTTTTGGTATTAAAAATTGGCGCTTAAAGAAAAAGTATAGTTGCGTTGGAAAGGATAGTAGATTCCGCGTTGCATTTCAGCTCCCCCCAATGTAAAAACATTGTTCAACATACCCCTTAAGACCACATTCGTTGCTTTGATTTTTCTTGTCAGCATTTTGGGCAGGGTGTAACCCAGCATAATGGAGCCACATTGTATCTTATCATCTTTTTGTACCATTCTGGTGGTGGCATACGTTATTCCATTGGGTTTTGACCAGTTCAGTATCCTTTGGTCAACATTGTAGATGTAATTTGTATTCTCCACCTGATCAACCAGTGTTTGGTTATATACTTTTGCACCCAACTGATAATTGAAATAGATCCCGGCAGAGAATTGTCTGAAAGTGGCATCTGTACCAATTGAACCCGCCATGGAAGGTAAGAGGTTGCCTGCTAAAACTTTATCATTGGCATCCCAGGTGGTGGTGGTGGAACCATCTTTCTTCCTAAACATTTCCTGCCCGGTTTGCGGATCAAGGCCTAAAGAAGGCACTGCCCAGATGGAAGTAAGCGAATACCCTTGCAGATATTGGGGCTGAAGCTTCGTTTGATCAGCAGTTGTATTACTGCCGGCATTTACCGCCAACAGGTAAGGTGCAATTTGGGTAATCTTGTCTTTGTTCAAGGAGCCGTTGACCCGAAGTTTCCAGCTTAGGTTATTTCTAGTGGCTTTTAAAATTGTCCCGATTATATTAAACTCAGCACCTTTATTTTCAATGGCACCAATGTTCTGATAGAAACTATAGTTCACAAAACTGGTAGAGGGTACGGAAATATCTGGAAAAATCAGTTTGTTTGTTTTTTGCTGATACAGGTCAACACTTAAAGCCAGCCTGTTGTCAAAAAGTGCCAGGTCTAGGCCAATGTTCTGTTTCAAGGTTTGCGGTGCTTGTAAATCATTGTTGGCAAAACCGGTTAAGTAAGCGCCTAAACCACGTCCAACCAGACCTGTACCACTTCCGGCAGGGATATATTGTTGATTGGTATAATAATTATAGGTGGTTCTGTTAAGATAGGATAGAAAGTTTTGATTGCCACTGCTACCAATACTCCCTCTTATTTTTAAAAGATTAATCCATTTCAGGTCTTGAAGGAAGTTTTCATGATGAACATTCCAGGAAAGCCCCACGGCCCAATACCTGGCGTTACTGTTTTCTCCAATTGCCGAATGCAAATCATTTGTGCCGGATAGATCTAACTGATAACGGCCCGCATAACTATACACAAAATTAGCAAAGGTTGAAGTGTAGCGTGTAACGATCTTACCTGTGGCGGGTTTACTTGTGGCATAGGCCGTTCCAAAAGCAATATCCGCTATCCGGTCAACATTGAATCCCTGTACAATTAAGCCTGTAGATTCACTAGAGGTTTGGAGCATATTCTGACCTGCTGTGGCGTAAATTTCATGAAGCCCAAACCTGTTATGGTATTGTAAACGAAGACCGCCTTCTACATTGGTAAATGCACTTGAGGTATATTTGTAAGAGCCTCTGGTAAACAGATTATCTACGGATATTTCTGCAAAGGATGTATGACTAGGTGGTAAAAAATAATTGAGTTCATCTGCCTGTTTACTGATGCCAATATTTCCGTTCAATTGAAGTTTTTCATTGAAAATGAAATTCATATTGGTTAAATTACTCACTCTGGAATAGCTGGCAATATCTGTTGTGGCAATGGCTGTATTGTATGCGGGATTCATATATCGGGTGATATTGCTTCCAATGGTATCCGATTCTAAAACTTTTTGTAATTTACCAGTTACCGGATCATATGGATTCCAATATGGGTTCTGTTTTACATAGTTATCAAATGATCCATAAGACGAATTTGCGGCAGCAACTGAGAGATAAGAAAACTGATTACTGAAGTTGAATGACTTTAAATGCCCCCCAAAATAAGCCCCCAATTCAGTGGTCTTCCTATGAGAACCTTTCATACTGCCTTCTTTATCATTGTAAGCCGCGGATATGCTATAGACCATATCATCATTGCCTCCACTTAAGTTAAGCGAGTTTCTCGTTCCAATGCCCCGACGCAAGGGTATTTCCAGCCAATTGGTATTGATACCTTTATTATAGGCCTGATCATAGCGTTTTGCATAAAGCGGACTTAAACTACCTGCATACAGCCCCTTTTTGCTCTCAAGGTCTAATTTATCTTTCGCATTCAATAAGTTGAATGAAGAAATATCGGCGGAGGCAATTTGCAGTTCTGAGGTGAATGCCACATTTAAAACTCCTCTTTGTGGCTTGATGGTCTGAACAACAACAACACCATTCCCACCACGCAAGCCATAAATTGCCGTTGCTGTAGCATCTTTTAAAACCGTTACACACTGGATCCGGTTGATGTCAATATCCTGTACAGTTTGCAAACTGACCTGGTTGCCATCTAGTATAATGACCGGACTACCGGAAGAGGTGATGCTTGAGGCAACATAATCACCCGAGGAGGGTGCCAGCTGAACGCCAGACTGCGCTGTTTTAGTATTCCCTGCAGTAGATGCGTATGGAAAAGTATTTGCACCCCTTAAGCGAACATCAGGAAGGGTATTGGGATCTCCGCCATTATTATTATTTCCGGACACCATAAAAGAAGGTACATAAAGCCTTAACGCGTCGATTAAGCTGCGATTATTTACCTTACGAAGTTCATCTCCGCTCAGGGTCTGAGCGGATCCTGAAAACAAGGCATTCGGTCTACTGTACATCCCTGTATTGATAATAGAACCATCTGTTGCTTCAGTCGTTTTTTGTAGAAAAACAGACATTGTTCCTGTTAACAGCCTTTTAACCAACACATAGTACCCTGATTTGCTAAGAAGAACGACAGAGTCTTTTTCAACATGGTCAAAAACTGCAACACCGTTAATGGTTTGCTTGACCTGGTTACCGATGCTTACTTTAACACTGTCTAACCAAGTTAAATTGTCCATATCTTTAACCTGAAGAATGATTTCACGATCCTGTCTGGCGGTATCCGCAATCTTTTTTGTAATCTTCTCTCTTTTCTTTTGAGCAAAACTTGCTTGTTGACTCAGGTAAATAATTACCAAAGTGAACAAACCAAAAACTTTTAGTTTCATTGAATAATTATATTGGTATAGGTTAGTTAGTTTGGTTTTATGACACTATTGAAATATCAAAAGTATATTCCCGGGGGCAAAAATGGAATGGAGGATCAAGGGAAATGACTGGATTATACTTTGAAAAAAAGCGGGCTTGTCCATACAATCAGTTTTCAGAATGTCTGAACAAGCCCGAGAAGAGCGGCGTGTCTATAGTATTATTTTAATTTATGGGCCTGATGACAATGGCCTCTCCGTTCTTTTCCGACAATCTTATATTCAACACTGTTGAGGCATCAACATTCACCTGTTTTATGGCAATTTTTGTTGGGCTGGATAAAGAGGGATCATCAGCATACACCGTAGCCTGGTATTGTTTCCCTTTAGACAGGAAGTTTAGCGGCAATGAAAAATTGATCGCCTTATCTGTCAATGTACCTACATACCAGTTATCTCCGCTCCTGCGTGCGATTGTCCCATGTTCGCCAATTTTCCCGGCAATCACCCTGGTGTCATCCCATACTGTAGGCAGTGCATCGTAGAAGCTCAAATCCGGTATTTCAGTAATTACAGAAGCTGTTGAACCTGCCCCGCCTTTCTGTATTGGTGAACTTGAAGGACGATCATACCAGTATACAAACTGCCATGGACTATATATACAAATCGCTTTAGCCATTTGAGAAGCATGGGACCCCATCGTGTTTACCCTGGGTGCAAAGTAACAGTTTGTAAAATCGCCGGCACCAGCTATCATCCTGGTAAACAAGGTAATTAACACCTGATGATTATCCGGGCTTTCTTCGTCTCCACGTATTCCTTCCTGCGTCAACAGATTCGGATAAGTCCTGGAATAACCCGTTGGTCGGTATTCGTCATGAATATCCAGCATTAATTGATGATCAGCTGTTTTTCGAATGGCCTCATGGAGCCACGAAGTGTTTTTTTGTAGTCCAACATCAACAAAGCCGAATTTCATTCCCTTCACCCCCCATGATTTAAATAAGGGAAGTATGGTATCCAGTTCTTTGGATAAGGCCCGTTGATTTACATAGAGTATCACACCAACGTTTTTACTTTTCCCATAATTTATGATACCCTGCAAATCCAAGGGTCCCGTAGATCTTGAAGGATCAACATTTACCTCCAAAGCACTGGATGCGTTATCATACTCATGCCCATACCAACCGGCGTCAAATTCTATATATTGCAAATGATGTTGGGCTGCAAAATCTATACAGGCTTTCCCACCGGTTGTGGTCAACGTTACCTCACGAATCACCTTTCCTGGCTTAATCCAGGCTACATCCTTTAACGCATTTGCCTCGTTTAAATTCAAAATAAAACTGTTGTTTTCCAATAGCTTTCCGGCAGATTCTGCGATCATCACATATCGCCATGGCGTAGAAAAATTGCTTTTATAACTCGCTTTCCCGTCAATTGTTGCAAGCAGCAACAGACTATCTTTTGAAGATCTGTTAAATTTCATCCGGGCATGATCTACCAGTGCCGCCTCACCAAGTGCGATGAAACGATTTTGGTCCATTTCAATTACATAGGGACGTTCCGTTCCATTACCTGTTTTGCTAATGCTGCCTTTTCTGTATGTTGCCTGGGCGTTGCCTGCAATCCAGGAGGTATAATCTTTAGTAAATTTAAAACCTGTGAGCTCCCTGGTTATGGTAATTTGCTGATCTGTCAGAATATTATATTTGAAAGCTACCCCCTCATTATACATTCTTAAGGTCATAGAAAATGAGCGGTATGGCATTTTATCCTCTTTGAACTGGACAGTGGCTTCCCTGTAATAATTCAGATAATTATTCTTTTCACCATATACTGGCTTCCAGTTTTCCTTCACTACTTTTTCTTTAACTGAGACCACCATCAGATTTTCCGACAAAGGCTTTTCGTTTTCAAATTCAAGCCCTAGGGGAGAATTTTCAATAATCGGGCTACCCTGATAAGAAATGGAATAACTTAAGGCATTTTTATCTTTTATACCGGTGCTAACCGTTAACGTTATCTTTTTATCCGGACTTAAAATTTTGATCTCCCTTGCCTGGGTGATTAAGGTACTGGCGGTTAAACACAGTACTAAAAGTATTTTATTCATTTCTATTTATAAAAATTACAATTCTAGTTTGATTCCTTATAGGCATGATCGGCAGGCAAATCCAGTCCTTTCCAGACCTTACGGCTGGTCCAGTCCTGAGCCGCACTGGTCCAGAACGGATCATTTGCAGGCAAACCTAAGGCCAATAAGCCAACCGTGCAGAGGTATAAACTTCCGGTGGTAATATAGTATTCCCCGATATTGGGTTGGTGACCAGACAGTCCAGGCCTTAGCCATCCCCCGGCGTCAAATGTATTCGGCGCGGTCATCAAACGATAAATAACCAACGACAGCGCACTGCGAACCTGGCCTGGTGAAACATCAGCAGGCAGTTCTTTAAGCAAAGAGATTTGCGATAATACCTGGAAAGCACCAAAACGATAAACCAATGACCTGCCCACCGGCGGGAAGGTACCTTCAGGTGAAATCATACGCTCCTGAACTGCTGCATATCTCTGAGCCCGCTTCAGTGCTTTATCATAGGAGATCACCTGATCAAGACCCTTATCTTTTAAAACTTTGGTGATGTCAAGTATCATGGGTTGAATCACAAAACTATTATAGTAATCCCAATGAAAATCGGCTCCATCTCCATAGGCTCCATCCCCTTTGTACCAACCTTCGTGTTTGTTTAGTGCATAGGTAATCGGCTCCATGTTTCCTGAATTTCCAGACTTTAGTAGAAAAGCTTCGATAATTGCACTAAATAACAACCAGTTATTTTCACCCGGCTTTATAGTCCTTGAACTTTTCAACGCATTGACCAGATTTGTTTTTGTTTGTTGATCAAGGGGCTCCCACAATTGCGTATAACCTCTTAACAAGCCTTGAGCCAGAAAGGCCGCGTCAACCAATGGCTGCTGGCCGTGCTTTGAGCTGAAATTAAGAAAGTCAGCGGCCGATGGATCAACTGCATTGGCCAAAGCCTTCCTTGTTAACGCTATATAGGTGGCGCGGAGTTTTCCCTCTGTACTTTGATCCGGACCAAGCTCCAGCCATGGAGCGATACCAGCAAGAGTTCGTCCAAAAGCTTCCAGATGTGTCACCTCTTTACGCCTTTCCTCCTTACAATCTACAGGCATTTTAGCGCGTAGCTGATTTTTACTTAGGTTTCTCAACACCGGATCAGCAACTTTAACCAATACAGATACCCAATACTCTCTTGAATTATAGGTTTCCGTTTTACTATTCTTTTTCTCCTGCCCAATAGCCGAAAAACCAATGGATAGTAGTAATGCAGGCCATATTAAAACCGCTAACCGTTTTATTTTTCTCGTGCTCCTTGCCATGTAATTTTATTAAAAGAGATAATTTTCGTTGGAATATAATACTTTCAACTGTAATTATAATATCAAAAATTAATACCCGATGTTCTGCGTCATTACTGCCCCCGTATTGGCTTGAATAACTGAATTTGGAATTGGCATTTTATTCAAGTGCACATCGGCTACATATCCATTGGTTTTCATATAACCATTGTATTTATTCAGATATTCTGCCAGTTTGCCCATCCTCATCAGCGTATTCAATCTAAATTCTTCCGAATAAAGCTCCCTTGCACGCTCATCCAGAATAAGATCAATTGTTACATCTCCTGGGCCAACAGGAGTAGCCTGGGCTCTCGTTCGAACTGCATTGATATCTGCAGCGGCTCCAACAAGATTGCCACTGAGTAAATTTGCTTCCGCCCTTAAAAGGTAAGTTTCTGCAAGCCGCATAATGTACCAGTCTTTATAAGTCCGCCCGTTATCATGCCATTGCTTGCTGGTTGCATCTTGAAATTTATGATAATGAACTGCAGATACCATTTTCTTAAACTGAGGGGAGCACAAGACTTTAAATGTTGTAGGCGTTCCAATATTCGCTTCTGTGATCGGCTGTCCATAAAACTTGCTTGCGGGATTTGTATAATACCAAGTTCTTTGAATATTGAATGCTGAATTCCTAATGTCTTTATTCCAATCATCTTTATACCTCCAGATCAGAGAATCTGCATATTTTGTGGCGATCAGTGTTCCAACCGGCCTTCCCATAAGGGTGTCCATTAAGAAATTTGACACCCCATTTTTATCTTTAAGATTCCAGGGAGCAGGTCCCCACCATCGTTCCATAACAAAGAAACCTCCTGAAGCATTTACGTCTACGTTATCACCACCTAAAATATTAGGATCTTGTTCAATATTCCAGATGGCTTCTTTATTTCCTTGTACCCAGTTGAAGTTTCCATCCTGAAAAAGGTCAAAGTAAACATCACCATAAGGCTTGGCAGCTCCCTGATAAGTAGGCCCACTGAAGGTGAAATTTTTAAAGGCTCCGAAACGATTTTGCATCAAACTGCTGTAAGGCCCTTTAATAACCGAGTCTGCGGCATTAATTGCCGCCGGATAGTCTTTCATACAGATTTCAACTTCACTCAACAAGTGAAAAGCTGCCTCCCTGGGCGCCCTGCCTCCGGTTTGCAGGTTAATGCGCGGCATCCATTTTACGGCATACTCCAGGTCTGCTTTACATAATTTATAAACCTCATCCTGCGAACTCCTTACATAATCAAATTTAGGCACTTTGGTTTCATTGACAACCAAAGGTACCCCACCCCACATATTGGCCAGAAAATGATACGAAAAGGCACGCAAAAATTTTGCTTCAGCTATGACTGCATTTTTTTCCGACAGAGAAGTCCAGACTGCAGCAGGTTGATCTGCCCGGTCAATAATGGTATTCGCCTTAGCAATTATAGCGTATAGGTTACTCCACCATTTACTGGAAAAGCCATTATCTGCATTCAAAGTGTTCCAATTGAAATAAGGGATATAGGTAATGCCTGCACTTCTATTGTCTGCAAGATCCACGTCATATCCTAACATATCATAATTCGCTGCCGCATCAGTAGTAGCATAAAAGTTCGTTCGCACATTAAGATATATATTCGCTAAGGCTGATTGGAACTGGGCTTTATTGGTATACGCGTTCTCCGGACTATAGAAGTCAAGAGGGACTTCTGTTAATGGTTTTTTACAAGCAACCATGTACAGGGTTGAAAATAGGATCAATAAAAGTATTTTATATTTCATGACAATAGATTTTAAAAATTAAAGGCTAAACCAGCCATAAATGTGCGGATAGAAGGAATAGAACTATCCGTTAGACCATTATTGGTTTCTGGATCCATACCGACCCAATGCGGGGCATAGGTGAACAGGTTATCGGCACTAAGGGAGAAAGTCAAGCCCTGAATACCATATCGTTTTACAAATTTGGTAAGGTTGTAGCTCAGTGACATTTTCTGCAGTTTTATAAAACTCCGGTCAAAATATTTCACACTACGATAAGTAGCTGCATTTGCATAGTTAGGCCTTGGGAATATTGCATCTGGATTTGCCGGCGTCCAATAATCATAAACCGGATGATTGATAGATCCGTTATTAGCATAGCCATCATTATACGGGGTATTGCTTCCCGAAAGGAAATAACCATTTCCACCCCAAATAGAATAAACATAAAGCATCAGGGAAAAGTCTTTATATTCAAAGGTATTGGTAAAGCTCCAGCGAAAATTCGCATTTGAATTCCCTAAAAACACCCTGTCTTTATCAGAAGTAATCTTGCCATCACCATCCACATCCAGCAATTTATAAGTACCTGGCGACATTCCTTTCATGATCGTACCATCGTCTACATCTGCTTGCTGCCACATTCCGGTTACCTGATAGCCATAAATGGTTCCTAATGATTTTCCTATGAAATAGCCTTGTGAAACCAAATCTTGTTCAACCCCATTTTTGTCTTTTCCATAAATACTGATGATTTTATTTCTGTTTAAAGAAAAAGCAATATCGGACCTCCAGTTAAATTCTTTGCTTTTAATATTCACGGTGCTTAAACTCACCTCGACACCTTTATTTCCAATTTTACCTAAATTTGAACTGATGCTGCCAAAACCTGAGGTAGATGGCAAGGATAGTGGAAAAATCAGGTTATGAGTATATTTGGAATACCCTGTCTCTTATACACATCTGACGCTGCCGACGAACGTAAAAAAAGGGTTGTTGGGGGGGGGGGGGGGGGGGGGGGGGGGGGGGGGGGGGGGGGGGGGGGGGGGGGGGGGGGTGGGGGGGGGGGGGGGGGGGGGGGGGGGGGGGGGGGGGGGGGGGGGGGGGGGGGGGGGGGGGGG
>NZ_JAELTV010000599.1 GCF_016429005.1 Pedobacter sp. ASV19 | reverse complement strand
CCCCCCCCCCCCCCCCCCCCCCCCCCCCCCCCCCCCCCCCCCCCCCCCCCCCTTTTTAGATGTGTATAAGAGACAGTCCAAAAGATGCGGCCTTTAAAAGGTAGCTGATATGGCCAATGTGTAAAAGATCAAAAACTCCGTTTGTAAATACAATTCTATGCCCTTCGGCTTTCCACTTTTCGATTTGCTGCTGGATATTTTGTCGGGGGAAGATTTTTTCTTCAGTGAGTTGTTGAAGGCTGCTGATCATATCGACTTAATAAGCAGCGTCAACTGCGGTACATATAATATGGCCGATCAGGATGTGCATTTCCTGAATCCTTGCCGTTACATCAGAAGGAACAACGATATTAAGGTCGCAGCAGTCGTTCATTTTTCCTCCGTCGCGTCCTGTCAGGCCAATAGTTTTGCAACCAGATTGGTTTCCTCTTTCCAATGCTTTGATCACATTGGCACTGTTTCCACTGGTGGAGATCCCAATGAGTACGTCCCCAGGGTTGGAGAGCCCTTCTACTTGTCTTTCGAAAATGCGTTCAAAACCATAATCGTTACCAATGGCAGTTAGTGCAGAGGTATCTGTAGTCAGGGCAATGGCAGGTAGTGACCTGCGCTCTTTAACAAACCGGCCTGTAAATTCTGCGGCAATATGCTGGGCATCTGAAGCGCTTCCTCCATTGCCAAAAAGCAGAACTTTATTGCCCTGTGCAAGGCACTCCGTGATGATGCTACAGGCCCGGGCAATAGCGGCGCTGTTGGCTGCAGCCGATTGATGGGCTACTTCTATATGTTCGGCAAAAAGGTCTTTAATATGGTCTTTCATAGGTTGGATTCTAAATTAGACTTTCGGAAATCTTTGGTCTATCTCTTCAAAACTGGCTACAGCGCTGCCTACTTTGCTCACCACAATAGCAGCGGCATGATTGGCAAATTCACAGGCTTCCTGCAAGGATTTATTTGAGGCGAGGGATACTCCTAATGCAGCAAGTACGGTATCTCCCGCACCGGTTACATCTATAACCCCAAGTGCTTTGGTTGGGATTAAACTGAGTTTGTTTTCCGTGTAATAGGCTATTCCTTCTTCTGAAAGCGTAATAATGACCTGGTCGCAGCCTGTTAATTCTTTTAAAATGGCACAGGCTTCCTGCAGGCTTTCCCGGTCTTTAATGGCAATTCCTGTGGCTAATGCGGCTTCTTTTTTATTAGGTTTGATCACATTGACACCTTCGTATTTGCTGAAATCTGTTCCTTTAGGGTCTACGAGGGTTTTTATCCCTTTTTCCCTGCAGATACGGAAGATTTCTTTTAGAAAGGCAGGGGTTAATAAACCTTTGTTATAGTCTGAAATGAGAACAATATCAAATTGATCTATTTCATCCTGAAGGAATTTTAGGAGCTCTTTCTCCAGGTCAGCAGTAATGTTTGACTGGTTTTCTCTGTCTAGTCTGATCAGGTGGTGATTGGAAGCTAAAACCCTTGATTTAACTGTAGTGCAACGGCTAGGATCTTGTATGATTCCGGTTGTAGAAACGCCGCAGCCGTTCAGTTGTTCAAGTACCATTTGTCCATGTTCGTCTGCGCCAGTTATAGAGATCACAGAGACTTTACAATCGAAAGCAATTAAGTTTTTCAGTACATTTCCGGCACCGCCCAGTGTGTATTCTTCTTTTTGTACTTCAACAACTTGCACTGGGGCCTCCGGGGAGATCCTGTTGCAATTGCCATAGATATAGTGATCAATCATCATATCGCCTATGACCAGCACATTTATTTTTTGACTAAGGTTATTCAATTTTTTACAAATCTGTTTTTAATGGTATTCTCTATATAAAACTTAGTCTTATATAAAGAATAAACAAAAGTACAGTTAATAATCAGAACCCACTAATTATTGTCCTACTGTCCATTTCCACTTTTCCATTCTCCGAAGTAAGTGTACAATTACATAGGTACTGCTGTAAATAAGCAAAAAGATCAGAAATTGGAGAAAAAACAGGTTCCATGCAGTTTGTTTGGCAT
>NZ_JAELTV010000598.1 GCF_016429005.1 Pedobacter sp. ASV19 | reverse complement strand
CCCCCCCCCCCCCCCCCCCCCCCCCCCCCCCCCCCCCCCCCCCCCCCCCCCTTTTAGATGTGTATAAGAGACAGGGACGGGTTTCATTATCCATGGGCTTTCTCCATTCATGATTTTGAACCTATAACAGGCCGTTTACATCAACCACCGCCAGTACATCAAACCTTTGAAGGACATAATTTTGTGATTTGTTCTTTTGTACCCAGGAAATATGACTATCATCCGTTATCTATTCCAGCACCTTATAACCACAGCAATGTAGACAGCGATGAAGTCCTGTATTATGTAGATGGCGATTTTATGAGTCGAAAAAGCGTAGTGAAGGGACAGATCACGCTCCATCCAGGTGGTATCCCCCATGGCCCTCATCCCGGTACAGTAGAAAAATCTATAGGAAAAGAAAAGACAGAGGAGCTTGCAGTAATGATTGATCCTTTCCGTCCACTGATGCTGACAGAAGATGCCCTTAGCATTGAGGATAAGAATTATCATAAAAGCTGGCAGATCAACATAGAATAAAAAACGAAACTAACTCTATTAAATAAAAAAACAATGTCAACACAAACATTCGCAGAAAAGATTTCTAAAGCACAGGATTTTCTGCCCATTAATGGAACCGATTATATCGAGTTCTATGTAGGAAATGCGAAACAAGCTGCACATTACTATAAAACAGCATTTGGATTTCAATCCCTGGCTTATGCAGGGCCGGAAACCGGAGTTCGTGACCGTGCTTCTTATGTACTCAAACAAGGAAAGATTCGTTTGGTCTTAACCACAGCCCTAAAATCAGAAAGTCCGATTGCAGAACATGTTAAAAAGCATGGAGACGGTGTCAAAGTACTTGCTCTGTGGGTAGATGATGCTTATAGCGCTTTTGAAGAAACCACTAAACGTGGTGCAAAACCATATCTGGAGCCTGTTACCCTGACCGATGAGCATGGTGAAGTCCGTATGTCCGGGATTTACACCTATGGCGAGACCATCCATATGTTTATAGAGCGGAAAGCCTATGAAGGCGTATTTATACCTGGCTATCAGGAATGGAAAAGTGACTATAATCCTTCAGATGCAGGTCTGTTGTATATTGACCATTGCGTCGGAAATGTAGGCTGGCACAGAATGAATGATACGGTGAAATGGTATGAAGATGTTATGGGATTTGTGAATATTCTTTCTTTTGATGACAAACAGATCAATACGGAATATTCGGCACTGATGAGCAAAGTGATGAGTAATGGCAATGGCTTCTCTAAATTCCCGATCAATGAGCCTGCTGAAGGAAAAAAGAAGTCTCAAATAGAGGAATACCTGGAGTTCTACGAAGATGAAGGTGTTCAGCATATTGCTGTAGCCACTAAAGATATTCTTAAAACTGTTTCTGAATTAAAATCCAGAGGGGTAGAATTTTTAAGTGCACCTCCGGAAGCCTATTATAATATGATGCCGGAACGTGTAGGCGAAATTGATGAAGAAATTGAAAAACTGAAAGCATTGGGCATACTGGTGGATTGCGATGAAGAGGGGTATTTATTACAGATCTTCACTAAACCTGTAGAAGACAGGCCAACTTTGTTCTTTGAAATTATACAGAGAAAAGGGGCTCAATCCTTTGGTGCCGGGAATTTTAAAGCCCTGTTTGAATCACTTGAACGTGAACAGGAACTGAGAGGAAATCTATAGTTCTATCTAAAAATACTTATTCATAGTGAAAACTGAGAAGGCCGGCGAAGATTTCCCGGCTTTTCTTTTACCCTCATTCATAACATTCTTGTTTCATTTACAAAGCTCGGGTCTATGAACATGGATTATCATAAAAAATAAGTACTTTCGGTTCAAAAAAGGCGATAAAAAGGGGAATGCTTAAGAACTGGACACATGAAATAAAGAGATTTGTAGTACATTTTAGAATTGCATTCAAACTGTCTCTTATACACATCTGACGCTGCCGACGAACGT
>NZ_JAELTV010000597.1 GCF_016429005.1 Pedobacter sp. ASV19 | reverse complement strand
CTCCCATTACGTCGATATAAGGATCAGGAATATTTAAATGGTTCAAGGTCCAGCCAATTCTTAGCCATCTTCGGTAATACTCCAACTGATGTAAAAGCCTGGATGTACATTGAAAAAAACAAAAAAAGAGAAAACAGAAATTGTATAGCTGTAAGTTATGCAAGCCAAATAAAATTTGACAGGGTCAATTTTACTTACGTCATAATACTTCAGATTTGCAGAGCGGATCAAAGCCACCTATTAACCAAGCTGTATAGTTTTTCTGCACTTTTAAAAGAATCATACCTTTTATTAAAAAAAACAAAAAACGGAATAAAATCAACCTTAGCATCTAACCCTATAGGCATTGTTCCGCAAGCAAATCCGGATCCAAATTTTAATATCCCAAATAACATTACGTATGCGAGCGAATGGGTAACCGAAAACACATCGAATTGTACATTCAGTCCAACTTTTAAACTAATCCGTTCTTTGGTTTTCTTAGGAAACGAGTCCTTCAATCCGGGTACAATAGCAAAAGCCTCATTTAATATAAATTTAAACAGTACTGTTATTAATTCAAATGTTACGATAGCAGACTCGGGAATAGTTTTATCTGACGCAATATTTCAAACAGATATAAACATAGAGCAAACAAACGATAACGGGACGGTTCTAAGGTTTTTATTAGCAGACTACAATATTGCAGAGTCTCAAAAAATAATTGATGGCGCCCTTGAATTTGACCTTGGCTTTGGTACGGATAAAGGACAAGACCTGCCAAAAAAATTGGGGGAGATCCGGTTTACCCTCCAAAATAAGCAGACACAAACACCCTTTTTTATATGGCAATACCATAAGAAAATAGCTTATGATGATATTGTCCTACAATATTCAATCGAAGACTTTTCGCTCCCGGTAAAAGATGTAAAAGCAGCAGGGCAAGACCTGGTGGGTAAAGAACGGTTTCTAGCAGCCAGTAGCATTGGAGCAATAGTTGAAGGTGCCGGTGAAAGAGATGATTATCCACTTATTATTCCACGCAACAAAGAAAATAGCGAGAATAGCTATTTTCTTACGTTTTCAGAAAGTGTAAACCTGGGGCAAGATTACAATCTTTATATTAAATTACAGGAAATACATCCGGAGGCTAATATTAATAATAGCTCATCTATTAGGGCAATCATATTGGATACTAATCCCCAGTTTATTGGTTTGCTAGATGCCCGCTTCTTGCAACAACCAGGGTATGATGATGGTGCATGGGTGTTGGCAAGGCGTTCACAGCTTTCTTTAGAAAGCGGCGCGTGGGAAATATTGGATGATAATGCCAATACCGAAGGGTTTCGCTTAATTTTACCATCTCAAGCTATTGGAGAGGCTTATACAAAAAGAGACCTTAATGACCCGGATGCCGAGGGCGAACCTAAAGAAGGGCAGCCAATTAATTTTAAATTTGGTGCGCCGGCAATTTTAAAATTAGCTAATGAAAGGCTTGAAAGGCGGTATGTTGCCCCACCTTGGAATTTAAGGCATATTTGGGGACAGCCGGGCAATGAGCTGCCTGGTGTTCCGTTTTTAGAAACGCAGTTTGAGCTACTTTATGGACTAACCGGGCATTTAAAGCCTGAAAAGACAAATATTGCAGAACTGGCATCAAAACTTGGAGAAATTCCGGTACCACCAAATAATACTATTTTTTGGGAACCAACAGCAACGCAGAATCTTACATTTACTGCTTCATGGAAAAACTATTTACAATTTTACAGAGCCTGGAAATCGCGTTTAGCTATACTAGAACCATCTAGAGAAAATGCATTCACGAATACGAAGTTTACTGATAATTTAACATTTGCACCCAGAATTGATTTCAGAACAAAATTCTTAAGATTATTAGAAAAGGGCGAGCTGGAGTATATAATAAAAGCCGTTCAAAACGATACCTCAGAAAGTAGCGAAATAGATAAGATCATTGAAGCAGCTAAAAGCTGTCTCTTATACACATCT
>NZ_JAELTV010000596.1 GCF_016429005.1 Pedobacter sp. ASV19 | reverse complement strand
CCCCCCCCCCCCCCCCCCCCCCCCCCCCCCCCCCCCCCCCCCCCCCCCCCCCCCCCCCCCCCTTCTTTAGATGTGTATAAGAGACAGGTTAGCTCTTGCTGAAACTGATGTATATAATCTTGATTGGACATGGAAATGAATTACATGCCAAAGATAACCATTTGTAAAGGAAAACCTCAGAAGGAAGTATTCCTATATTTTGAAATTACTAATATTTTTAGTATATTCAATTCCATGAACAACCTCTATTTTATAGCCATCCTCCCAGATCAGGCCCTCAGTGCCATGATTGATGGAATCAGAAAAGAATGCGCCCTTGATCATGGAGTATATGCAGCGCTGAAACCACCAGTACACATCACACTTGCGCCACCTTTTAAACTCCCCTCAGGTATGGAATTCCAGCTTTCAGAAAGCCTGAAAACCGCATGTAATTTCACACCATTTGTACAAAAGTTAGAAAACTTCGATGGTTTTCCTGAACATACCATCTATATACAGGCTAAAAAGAGCAGTGCCCTCACTACGGTTTACAACAATTTAAAATCGGTTTTAAAATTATATAATGCTGCACCCAAAGGTCAGTTAACGCCTCATATTACAATTGCCTACCGGGACGTAAAGGAAGCCTATTCCGACATCATGCAACAGTATAAAAAAAGAAAACTAAAAGCCGAATTCCTCGTTAATCATTTTACCCTGCTGAAACACAATGGAAAATATTGGGATGTGCTCAAGGATTATTATTCCAGCCCGGGAAGCGAACAATTGACAATGTCCCTATAACAAAAAAGCCCTGTCCGATCCGGACAGGGCTTCTATATTTTAGAAAAAAGATTAGACTATTCGCCTTTATCTTCCGCTTTCTCTTCAGTAGCAGCTTCTTCTTTAGCAGGTGTTTCTTCAACAACTTCTTCAGCTTTAGCTTCAGCAACTTTCTCTTCTTTAGCAGGGGCATCAGCTTTTTTAGCTTTGCTTCTACCACGACGAGTTGTTTTCTTTTCAGCTGACTCTGCTTCTTTACCATAAACCTCGTTGTAATCAACCAACTCGATCAATGCCATTTCCGCGTTATCACCCAAACGATTGTTCAACTTGATGATCCTTGTATAACCACCTGGACGGTTAGCTACTTTAGCAGCTACATCGCGGAACAATTCAGTAACCGTATCTTTATCCTGTAAATAGCTAAATACAATACGACGAGAATGTGTAGTATCATTTTTAGATTTAGTGATAATAGGCTCAACATACATACGTAAAGCTTTTGCTTTCGCTAAAGTAGTCGAAATCCTTTTATTTTTAATAAGTGATGAAGCCATGTTAGCCAGCATCGCTCTACGATGTGAATCTGTTCTTCCTAAGTGGTTTACTTTTTTACCGTGTCTCATTTTTTAATTTATTCTTGTGTACCGTCTCTTTGAAATTAATCCGAGGGAATTACACACGATTAACAATATGTTATTTGTTTCTTATTCTTCGTCTAACTTGAATTTAGACAGGTTCATTCCAAAAGATAAACTTTTAGATTTCACCAGTTCCTGAATTTCAGTCAATGATTTTTTACCAAAGTTTCTGAATTTCAACATATCAGCTACATCATAAGATACAAGGTCAGCCAGTGTACGGATATCAGCTGCCTTTAAGCAGTTCAATGCACGTACAGATAGGTCTAAATCAACCAATTCAGTTTTAAGGATCTTACGCATATGCAGAATTTCCTCATCAACTTCTTTAGTTTCTTCTTTAGCCTGAGATTCCAGTACCAGGTTCTCATCAGAGAACAGCATGAAATGCTGGATCAGGATTTTTGCAGCTTCCTTTAATGCTTCTTCAGGATGAATAGATCCATCTGTTGAAATATCTAAGATTAACTTCTCATAATCTGTTTTTTGTTCACTGTCTCTTATACACATCTCCGACCCCACGAGACAGGCAGCTCTATCTCGTATGCCGTCTTCAGCTTGAACAAGCGCGGGGGGGGGGGGCGGGTGGGGGTGGGGGGGGGGGGGGGGGGGGGGGGGGGGGGGGGGGGG
>NZ_JAELTV010000595.1 GCF_016429005.1 Pedobacter sp. ASV19 | reverse complement strand
CCCCCCCCCCCCCCCCCCCCCCCCCCCCCCCCCCCCCCCCCCCCCCCCCCCCATTTTAGATGTGTATAAGAGACAGACTAATAACCGGCCCAATGTGATAGCGGCCATTATTATATAGAGCGGGATCGATTTGTGGGTTTCCTAAGCTATAATCGGCAGATTGGCTCGCCGTATAAATACGCAAATAAGGATTTCCGGTGCGGCCATAAATCTCTTTAAATGCCACAGCATTTGGTTCGCCAATATAAAAAAGCTTTTTATCAATCCTAGAAACACTGAACTCTGAATAGGCAGTGTTTACCAGACTTTCATTTTTGATTTTATGATTCGTTGGTTTCGCCATCCAAACCACAGCAGAATCACAACCAGCAATATCATTGGCCACCCTTTTAATGTCACCGGATTTTGCAGCATATTGCTTAAATATTGTTTTAGCCTGTTCATACCGGGAGTTTGATTTGAGTACTTCACCATAAAGGATCAGGTTCTCGGAACTGCTTTCCGGAAATTGCACTATCCTGGCATACCAATTTTCGGCTGCCTCGTAATCATTCATTTTCCAATAACAATCGGCAAGGCGTTCCAGATCCTTGAGTTTAGGCTTTTTAACATCTGCAAGTTTCAAATAAATAGAAGATGCTTTTACATAATCATAAGTACTGTATAATTTAGCTGCCCGTTCACGCAGTCCAGGCTGCTCCTGTGCTTTTAGCACTTGAGCTGGCGATAAAAGTATTAATGCAGGCACCATTAAATATTCGACGAACAGTTTTGCCCTAAATAGTGTATTCTGAATAATTATCTTCATTTCAACGATCTTAATTGGTGTTTTTTAATTGTTTTTTGTTTTATCGAACATATTTAGCCCTTCCCCTCCACGGATCACTTGCTTTTTTTTAGAAGAATATAAGCTGAGTTTATGATCTACCCGTACAGATACGATCAGGAGCAAAATATCAATTATAACTAGAAAAATCTGTGCCCTCATTATTCTTATTTTATTTGTCTAAAATTTCATTTACGGTCATTAGCACTACAATCATTATCCCTGACATCAAAAGAGCAATAAACACGATCCGAAGGAATTGTTTTAAGTTATCCATGTCATTATACTAAAAAAACCTAGGGCTCAACAGCCTGTTTCTTTTTTGAGGGAAGGTTAAGCCTAATGTAATTTCATGTGAACCAGACTGAACACTGCTCAACTTATTCAGCATATGATCATAAGAATACCCAATCCGCAATTTCTCTGTAACATAAAACTGGGCAATTCCGGATATTGAATTCATTGTAGTAAGATTCTGATCCTTTGCATAATCCTTTTTCCAAAGGTTTAAGCCTGTACGATATGAAGCCCCGAACCATATTTTTTCACTAAAAATGAACATCCCGTTAAGGTCAACACTTGTAGGGCCTTTGAAATCTTCTTTGATCAGTACGCTTGGACGCAGCTTAACATCTTCAGACAAGCTGGTCAGCATACCAGCAATTAAATACAGATGCCTTTTCCGCTTCAGATTTTCTGTTGCATTGGCATCCCATCTAAAAATATTGTTAGACTTATCTCCTGAAAACAGATCCATTAAAGAAGCCCCGATATAGAATTTTGGATCGTAGTAATAAACCCCCACCCTGGCATCTGGAATATAACTGCTCAACTGCCCAACAGGCAATTGATTGTCATTGCCATCCACGGGATTGAGCATACTGCCATCCAGACCATAATTGGTGATACCTACACCAATACCAAAACTTAGTCTTTTGGTATCTTCGGCATCCAACTGTAGTCTGTAAGCATAGTTAGCATAGGCAGATACAGAAGATTGCGGGCCAAGTTTATCAGCAGTCACCTGCATCCCCAGTCCCATTCTCTTTGTTTTCGGATCTAAGATCCCATCAATAGAAAACCTGTCTCTTATACACATCTAAAATGGGGGGGGGGGGGGGGGGGGGGGGGGGGGGGGGGGGGGGGGGGGGGGGG
>NZ_JAELTV010000594.1 GCF_016429005.1 Pedobacter sp. ASV19 | reverse complement strand
TCAGATGTGTATAAGAGACAGGTATAATGAGGCCATTGCTTATGCCAACGAATTCCTTGAAGCACATCCGGAAAGCAAACTGGTCAAACAGGTTAAAGAATTAAAAAGTGATAGTGAAGCTGGAGTGGTTAAAGCAAAGGCAGAATTAGCATTAAAAGCAGAACAATACTCAAAATATAAAGCCACCATAGAAAAAGAGGCAAAGAGAGATAGTACGAACACGATTAAAACCCCCAACAAATAATGAATACTAATAAACCAGCTGTACCGAATACTACGGTTACTAGAAATGTAAATGATTTAGATAGAAGTACCGGAAATATATATGAGTCTTTAGTAATTATTGCTAAAAGGGCAAATCAGATTTCCAATAACATGAAAGAAGAATTACATGGCAAGCTTGCTGAATTCGCTTCATCTAACGACAATCTGGAAGAGATCTTTGAAAACAGAGAGCAAATTGAGATCAGTAAACACTATGAGCGTTTGCCGAAACCAACTTTGATCTCTATTGATGAGTTTCTGAATGGAAAAGTATACCATAGAAATCCAGCTAAAGAGCAACAATAAATAGCTGCATAGGGATTAACTTGCATACTCCATTGCATTAATATACCATGCTAAAAAACAAAAACATCATCCTGGGCGTTTGCGGCAGTATAGCCGCCTATAAAGCAGCAGTACTCGTAAGATTACTGATCAAAGCTGGCGCAAACGTCAAGGTTATTTTAACCTCTGATGCGGCAAATTTCATTACACCGCTTACCCTCGCTACACTTTCTAAAAATCCAGTATATACCCAGTATTTTGAAAAAGAAACTGGTGTTTGGAGCAATCATGTAGAATTAGGTCTTTGGGCCGACATGCTCATCATCGCCCCTGCCAGCGCCAATACACTTGCAAAAATGGCGAATGGCATCTGCGATAATCTTCTTTCCGCAGTTTATTTATCTGCCAAATGCCCGGTTTTCCTTGCTCCTGCAATGGATCTGGACATGTGGAAACATAAAAGCACCCAATCCAACATAGAAAGGCTTAAAAGCTTTGGAAACACCATTATTTCTCCAAATAACGGAGAACTGGCCAGTGGACTTTATGGAGAGGGAAGAATGGCAGAACCGGAAGAAATTATAGCATTTTTAACTGGCATCTTTAAAAAAAAACTTCCTTTAGCAGGTAAAAAAGTACTGGTTACAGCTGGCCCTACATTTGAAGCCATAGACCCGGTACGTTTCATTGGCAATCATTCTTCAGGAAAAATGGGATTTGCCATAGCAGACCGCTTCGTAGAACTGGGTGCAGATGTAACACTCATTAGCGGTCCAACTGCAGAATCCAGCACTCATACCCTGAAAAGGATTGATGTGGTCAGTGCAGCAGAAATGCTCAAAGCCAGTCAAATTTGCTTTGACGAGATGGACATTATCATCATGAGTGCAGCAGTGGCAGACTATACACCGGTTCACGTGGCCAGCCAGAAAATAAAAAAGAAGGACAATGATCTTTCTATAGAGCTCAAAAAAACAACAGATATTCTTGCTACTCTTGGAGCGCAGAAAAGATCCGGGCAGATTCTGGTCGGATTTGCATTAGAAACCGAAAATGAAGAAGACAATGCTAAGGCCAAACTTCTGAAAAAAAACCTGGACCTGATCATTCTAAATTCCCTTAATGATAAGGGAGCGGGCTTTCAAACCAATACCAATAAAATTACTATCTTTAATAAGAACTTTGAAAAAAAGACTTTTGAAGTAAAGTCTAAAGCTGATGTGGCAAAAGACATCAGTACAGAAATATTAACTCTTATAAAAGAATGAAGAAACTCCTTCTGTTTATCTTCCCCTATCTATTTATTTCCGGGCTAAGGGCTCAGGAAATTAATGCCAGAGTACAACTATTGGCGCCACAGGTACAAAACATAGACAAGAAGAACTTAGAAGCCCTGCAAACCACCATAAGGGATTTTCTAAACAACAATAAATGGACGAATGAAACTTATCTTCCGCAGGAAAGAATAGAGTGCAATTTTGTAATTACCATCAACAGTTGGGACGGAAGTTCGACCTATAAAGCAGAGGCACAAATAC
>NZ_JAELTV010000593.1 GCF_016429005.1 Pedobacter sp. ASV19 | reverse complement strand
CCCCCCCCCCCCCCCCCCCCCCCCCCCCCCCCCCCCCCCCCCCCCCCCCCCCCCCCCCCCCCCCCCCCCCCCCCCCCCCCCCCCCCCCCCCCCCCCCCCCCCCCCCCCCCCCCCCCCCCCACCCCCACCTTTTTTACGTTCGTCGGCAGCGTCAGATGTGTATAAGAGACAGCCACCCCATCCTACAAAGGAAAGATCACCACGGTTGCTCCTTTCTGCACCAAAAATAAATATCACGGCAACACCAATATTTAGTATTAAGCCAATTGTTGTAACCGCATTAGGCGTCAGCCCGATGCGTATCAGACCTTTCACAAAAGGATTTATGACTACATAAATTCCCTGTTGAAGACGATCTCTTAATGTTATAGCAGCCATTTAGTCTAGTCTTTTATATTAAAAATCAAATTTCACCCTTGCACGTACACCCCAGGTAGATACCACAGGATGCTCCAGGTAACTGAACCTTTTCACCAGATCAACTCTAAGCAATTTAAAAATATTACCCAAGCCAACACTTCCTTCCATATACGGATCCTTGTTTAGTGAATACGTAGTAGCAACTCCAGCCGAATTTACAGGAAATTGCAACAGGGATTTATCGACCGCAGGATTGTTCTCATCCCTTAGTCCACCATACAATAATTTAAAGGACACAATTTCTCTTAACTTCAGTTTCTTTAACAAAGGTATTTTATTTAAAAAGAATCCGTTAAAATTATGATCAATATTTAAGCTGGCATAATGATCACTTACAAATTCCAGGAAGTTCATCAAGTTGTAAGAGTTCAATTGATAAGCATAAGTCTGGTTAGCACGATGAATAGTTAACAAAGGGAAAGGAACCTTTCCAAAAATGTAACCACCTTCAACTGTTACATCCGAATACCCCAATTGAGATAGGTAGAACCGCTTATCTATGCTTCCGGCAAGATTTTGATAATTATATTCTCCTGCAAAAACACCCTTTAAACCCGCAGTGTATCGCAGATTGAAGATCGGATACCGGTCAAATATAGGCGTCCTATAAATTTTTCCCTGATAAAATTTCTCATTTGGCGCATAACGCAGCGCTACGCTAATCTCCGAAGTATTGATATGATCAATCGAATTCAACTGATTCCCAACCAGGTTATTAAAATAAAGATCACCTCCTGGTCTTTGTGTCCATTTGCGAAAAGAAACATTATAAGAAAAGTGATTTTCAAACTCGCTCATGTACTCAACCTTATAAAAATCATTATAAAGAAGCATGTTGTTCTCACCACGTTTGAAAGAAAGCAAAAAGTTATCCTCCTGAACAAACTGCAGTTCCTGTCCTGGAATCTTGGTATCCCTCTGGAAACTTCCTCTTATATATTGCTGTGGAAACGCGTAAATAGATTTATTATTAAGCGAATATGTACCACTTAAAAAATACTTCCATTTCTCATCCTTAAAACCATATGCTCCATAGGTTTCAAAATAATACCTTTTACTCAAAGCAGGTGTAGTACGGCCGCCCAAACGCAGTCTCAAACCCTCTGTACTGTTAAAACTATAAAATGTATTTACCGGACCGACTTCAAATGGCCCAAAATCCTTATATCCTGCAAAAAGCAGCGTTACGATATCCATGGTCTTTTTAAAGGAACTCATTCTGGACAGCGTATCAATATTTTTGTAGATCTTCAAATCAGAAGGAGATAAAGTATCTGCCCTGTTCTCAACCCAAAATTGCTCGCTCCGCTTTTCAGCTTCAGGAGCTACCACCATTTTTCCACCCTGAAATACACTTTCCGGCTGTTTTTGATTAATTTGAAAATCCTTTACCGTAACCGTTCTTTCACCGGTAAAACCACCACCTTTATTTTTATTGACACCAAAATCCATCAAAAGACGGGTCTTGCTCAGGTAATATCTGTCATCCGGCGCTTTATCGAAATCCAGTTTTACCTCCATTGCCCTCACAAAGTTCAGGTTAATGTTCTTATTGACCGTTAAAAAAGCATCCTGCACTGCATATCTTCCATCCATGGTAATATAAATCTTACCTTCAAACAGGATGTCCGTATTA
>NZ_JAELTV010000592.1 GCF_016429005.1 Pedobacter sp. ASV19 | reverse complement strand
CCCCCCCCCCCCCCCCCCCCCCCCCCCCCCCCCCCCCCCCCCCCCCCCCCTTTTGCTGCCTGTCTCGTGGGGCTCGGAGATGTGTATAAGAGACAGGGGTTGCAGATATCCGGTGAGCATTTTCATCGTTGTGGATTTACCTGCGCCATTTGGGCCTAAGAATCCCATAATCCTGCCGGGTACCGCTTTAAAACTGATCGCATTTACCGCTATTTGCGATCCATAATGCTTAGATAAAGATTCTACTTCTATACTCAATTTTTGATCTTTTTTATTTCAAAAGTACTTTTGCGACCAGCTCCTGCTCACGGCATTTAAAATTTACCAGATAACGGCCGTATTATGATATACCCTCATAACGAAATGCATCAGAATAATCTCCTCCGTCAAAAATAACAATATTTTTTATGCCCAACTTTATATATTTGCAGTATTATGGCCAAAAACAATAACGACGAACAATTTAAAAATGTAATATCTCATGCCAAGGAATATGGTTTTGTATTTCAAAGCAGTGAAATTTATGACGGGCTGAGTGCTGTATATGATTACGGACAACTTGGTGCTGAATTAAAAAACAATATTAAAACGTACTGGTGGAAGGCCATGGTACAGATGCACGAAAACATTGTGGGTATTGATTCTGCTATTTTCATGCACCCTAAAGTATGGAAAGCCAGCGGACACGTAGATGGTTTTAACGACCCGATGATCGATAACAAAGATTCTAAGAAACGTTATCGCGCAGACCAGTTAATTGAAGATAAAATTGCCCGTTATGAAAAAGACGGTAAAACAGATAAAGCTGCAAAACTGCAGGCAGCAATGGACGATGCTTTAAAAGCAGAAGACCTGCCCCGTTTAAAAACAATTATCGAAGAACATGATATTGTTTGCCCGGTTAGCGGCACAAAGAACTGGACAGAAGTACGCCAGTTCAACCTGATGTTCAGTACACAGTTTGGAGCGATGGCCGAAGGTTCTGAAGAGGTTTATCTTCGCCCTGAAACTGCACAGGGAATTTTTGTTAACTTCTTAAACGTACAAAAGTCTGGAAGAATGAAAATTCCTTTCGGAATTGCTCAAATTGGAAAAGCGTTTAGAAATGAGGTTATTGCCCGCCAATTCATTATGAGGATGCGTGAATTCGAACAAATGGAGATGCAATTCTTTGTTCGTCCGGGAGAGGACCAGAAGTGGTTTGCTTACTGGAAAGAGGCCCGTTTAAAATGGCATACTGCTTTGGGCACAGATCCTGCAAAATACCGTTACCATGATCATGTTAAGCTGGCGCATTATGCCAATGCAGCTACTGATATTGAATTTGAATTCCCTTTTGGCTTTAAAGAGGTGGAAGGTATACACAGCCGTACAGATTTTGACCTGACACAGCACCAGGAATTTTCGGGCAAAAAGATGCAATATTTTGACAATGACCTGAACGAAGAGGGCAAGCCTTATGGAAACTATGTACCTTATGTTATCGAAACTTCTATTGGTTTAGATCGTATGTTCTTATTAACTATGATCAATGCCTTTGAAATAGAAGATTTAAGTGAGGGTGATAAACAGGACAGCAGAACGCTTTTACGTTTACATCCTGCTTTGGCCCCGGTCAAAGTTGCTATTTTCCCGTTGACCAAAAAAGATGGTTTACCGGAAAAAGCCAAAGAAGTGATGAACAGTTTAAAATACGATTTCAACTGTGCTTACGAAGAAAAAGATGCAATTGGAAAGCGCTACCGCAGACAGGATGCAATTGGAACGCCTTTTTGCTTAACTATTGATCATCAAACGCTGGAAGATAATACGGTAACCATTCGTCACCGTGATACTATGGAGCAACAGCGAATTGAAATCAAGGATCTTCAGTCGATCATCGAGAGCAAAGTAAGCTGGAAAAACCTGCTGAGATAAAACTAAAAAGGGCTTGTATTTTTACTGTCTCTTATACACATCTGACGCTGCCGACGAACGTTAGCCGGTGTAGTTCTCGGGGGTCGCCGGGTCGGGAGGAAGGGGGGGGGGGGGGGGGGGGGGGGGGGGGGGGGGGGGGGGGGGGGGG
>NZ_JAELTV010000591.1 GCF_016429005.1 Pedobacter sp. ASV19 | reverse complement strand
CCCCCCCCCCCCCCCCCCCCCCCCCCCCCCCCCCCCCCCCCCCCCCCCCCCCCCCCCCCCCCCCCCCCCCCCCCCCCCCCCCCCCCCCCCCCCCCCCCCCCCCCCCCCCCCCCCCCCCCCCCCAACCACCTTTTTTTACGTTCGTCGGCAGCGTCAGATGTGTATAAGAGACAGGTCTATCAGGATTTTTCAACAATTGATCTGATTTCCAATGGACGTGCAGAAATAGCTGTGGGACGGGGAAGTTTCATTGAGTCTTTTCCATTATTTGGTTATGACTTAAAGGATTACAATCAATTGTTTGAAGAAAAACTGGATTTGTTGTTAAATATCAACAATAATGAAGTGGTGAACTGGTCGGGTAAACTCCGTGCACCGCTGGTGAAACAAATGGTTTTACCAAGAGCAACCAATGATGGTAGATTGCCCATCTGGATTGCTGTTGGAGGCACACCAGAATCTGTATTGCGTGCCGCAAAGTTAGGACTGCCTTTAATCGTAGCGATTATTGGAGGAATGCCTAAACAGTTTCAGCCATTGATAGAATTCTATAAAGAAGAGTATATTAAAAACGGTCATGACCTGGAAAAAATGCAAATAGGGATTCACTCACATACGTTTTTAAGTGATGAGAATGCAACCATTGATGGATACTTCCATAATTATGCCTCACAAATGAATAGAATCGGGGCAACAAGAGGCTGGGCACCTTATACTAAAGCTCAATACAATGGCGGCCGATCCAAAGAGGGGGCACTTTTTATAGGCTCAGCAGAGGAGGTTACCGATAAAATCTTGTATATGCATGAATTGTTTGGCATTACCCGTTTTATTGGTCATATGGATGTTGGCGACCCTTCGCATATCGAAATGATGAAAGCGATTGAGTTGTTTGGAACCAAAGTTGCACCCAACGTAAGGAAGGCACTATTGTCATAAAACTGTCTTATTTAAAATAAGTATAAATAAGATTAGGGCTTCAAGGTATCTTCTTGTAAGTTTGCGCGCTTAAAACCATTCTAAATAAGCATGTCAAAAATAATCAAATTGTGTCTTGTCGCCCTTATGACGACTTTTTTCAGCATTAACTCTTTCGCTCAAAACAATACCGGAACTATTATAGGAAGTATTAAAACTTCTGATGGCATTTCAGCAGAAGCAGTGGAGGTCTCGATAAAAGGCATTGCCAATACGACAGCTGATAAAAATGGAGCCTATATCCTTAAGAATATTCCGGCTGGAACCTATACAGTTACGGCCAGGCTGGTTGGTTTAACACCAAGTTCCGGACAGGTAACTGTTGCAGCTGGCGTAACGGCAACACTCAATCTTTCCTTAAAAGCATCCAACCAGCAGCTTAAAGAAGTTGTGGTGAGCGGAGGGAAGAAGAACAAATTCTCTGTCAAGACAAGTGATTATGTTTCTAAGATGCCTTTGAAAAATCTGGAGAATCCCCAGGTTTATGCAGTCATTCCTAAAGAATTACTAGCAGATCAAGTGGTTACTAATTTTGATGATGCACTAAAAAATGCGCCAGGTATTGACAAATTGTGGTCTTCCACAGGAAGAGGCGGGGATGGAGCAGGTTATTTCACTTTAAGGGGATTTGCAGTTCAGCCTACACTTGTCAATGGATTGCCTGGCTTAACAAACGGAAGCCTTGATATTTCCAATGTGGAGCGTATCGAAGTTGTCAAAGGCCCTTCTGGAACCTTATTTGGCAGCAGCTTAATCTCTTACGGAGGTTTGATCAATACGGTAACCAAACAACCTTTTGATCGTACGGCTGTAGAAGTTAATTATACCGCAGGTAGCTATGGTTTGAACCGCATTACAGCGGATGTAAATACGCCATTAGATGCTGAACACAAGGTATTGTTCAGAATGAATGCGGCTTATCATGATGAAAGCAGTTTCCAGGATGCAGGTTTCAAGAAAACGAGATTTTTTGCACCTTCCTTATCTTATCAGCTGAATGACCGGGTATCATTCCTGTTAAATGCACAGTTCTTAAGTTCAGAAGGAACCAATCCAACCATGTTGTTTTTCAATAGAAG
>NZ_JAELTV010000590.1 GCF_016429005.1 Pedobacter sp. ASV19 | reverse complement strand
CCCCCCCCCCCCCCCCCCCCCCCCCCCCCCCCCCCCCCCCCCCCCCCCCCCCTTTTAGATGTGTATAAGAGACAGACACAGTACAGAACAAAAAGAGTGGGATGTTAGTCAAGGGTATGTACCCGACAGCACTACAGCTGTACGAATTGCTGAAATACTGTTCGTTCGGGTCTATGGGGAGAAGGTTCTTAAAAAGAAACCATTTGTTGCAACCTTAAAAAATGGAAATATTTGGGTTGTAGAGGGGAGTATTGATAAAGGCGTAGATGGAGGCGTTCCATATTTAGAAATGCAGAAGTCTGATGGTAAGATAGTCGATCTTTTTCATTACAAATAATATCTAAGCTGAAGCATCATTTAAGCTTATCTTTGCAGCCGAAAACATATTTATGATTGCTTACAAACTTTACACCACGCCAGACGGAGGATCAGCCTTTCAAACGGGAAAAATAACCACACTTCAGCGCGTTCCCACATCTTATACTTTTTTCCAGCAGGATGATCCCGCACACCGCGAATTTGACTGGCATGCTGCGCCAAGGAACCAATACGTATTAACCCTACAAGGTTCGCTGGAATTTACCGTAACAGACGGAAGTACTTTTGTGGTAAACCCAGGAGATATACTTATTGCGACTGACGTTGAAGGAACAGGACACAAGTGGAGAATGTTGAGTGAAGAAAGTTGGCTGAGAGCTTACGTAGTATTGGAAGATGTAAATCAAGATGGATTCGTTCCGGACCAGAATTGATGATATTCTGGAAGAAATATCTGTCGCGATACTGAGTATTGCGACAAAAAATCAAATCATCTTATTGTTCACCGCATAAGAAAGCGCTTCCACCATATTACCCACACCCAAACGCTCAAAAATCCGCCTTCTGTAATACTTTACCGTATCAGAAGAAACAAAAATCTTTTCGGCAATCTGGTTGATTGTTAAACCCTGCGCATGCAACCTCAAAATCTCTATCTCCCTTTTGCTCAGTTTCGGTTTCTCTGACTTACGCCAAACACCATTCCCTGTATTGAGTTCCCAGGTTTCATCAGTTCCCTGTTTATGGATATAAACATTACCCGCATTTTTATGGTGCGAAATAGAAACTATGCACATCGATTTCCAGATCTTTTCATCGCTGGTCAAAAACAAGGGAGTCAGCTTATGATTAATAAGAATATGTTTGCCATCCTGGTTAACCAAATGAAAATCGTAAGTGATGCTATATTGTTTTCTCTCCTCAGAGGGGAGTTTGGCAAAGAAATCAAATCCAGCTTCATTAATCAGACTCAACAGTTCCAATTCCTTCTCAGGCACGTTTTTAAAATAGAACTCATAGCCCATCTCTAAAACTTCCTCAGAAGAATATCCACATAAAAACAATGGGTTTTCTGAAACATATTCAAAACCCATCTTTTCATAATCGATAACATACACGCTTTCATAGGTTAACCTGGCAAAAGACTTTACCACCTCCAAATAATTTTGTTGCTGAAGGTGATCCTCCTCAGATGTTTTTTTAATCCGATTCTTGGTGAGCAGGCTAGAGTTAACGTTAGATTTCATTAGGCGCAATAGATGAATAGCAAATTTACACTAAAGTGTAGTCTTAGAAAATATTTTTGTTTTGACTTTTGTTGGAAACAATCCTATCGTAGTTAAGGTAGAGGTTTAATTAAAAATAAAAGCATGGAAAGTAAAAAAAATACATTATCGCTGCCTTTTGCGATGATCGCATTTCTCTTAGGGGTAGCCGTATATAAAGAAATAGATTTTGAACAGCTGAGTTTTAAGAAACCAGCCCTGGGGATCCTCTATTTGTTAACTTTTCTCTTTTCAGTTTTTGTTATTGTAAGAGGAATGATCAAACAAAACAAGCAATAATGCCCATGGATATGATCCTGTCTCTTATACACATCTGACGCTGCCGACGAACGTGTCATTAAAAAAAGGGGGGGGGGGGGGGGGGGGGGGGGGGGGGGGGGGGGGGGGGGGGGGGGGGGGGGGGGGGGGGGGGGGGGGGGGG
>NZ_JAELTV010000058.1 GCF_016429005.1 Pedobacter sp. ASV19 | reverse complement strand
CCCCCCCCCCCCCCCCCCCCCCCCCCCCCCCCCCCCCCCCCCCCCCCCCCCCCCCCCCCCCCCCCCCCCCCCCCCCCCCCCCCCCCCCCCCCCCCCCCCCCCCCCCCCCCCTTTTTAATGATACGGCCCCCCCCGAGATCTACACCGGCTAACGTTCGTCGGCAGCGTCAGATGTGTATAAGAGACAGGAAAAAAACATGTATGGCAAAAAATACATGGGTATTGCACGCAAAACCTTCCTGATCGACGAGCAAGGCATCATTACGCACATCATTGAAAAAGTGGATACCAAAAATGCCTCCGCACAGGTTTTGGAACTACTGAAATAAATCCTTTAGCCTAAAAAAGAAAACTTTAGAATATAAAGAAAAGAAGACTCGAAGGCTTCTTAAGTTTAGGCGAATAATTTAATCAGACTCTTTAGTCTTATAGAAAAAGAAGGATTAGCCTTGAGGCTGCTTAAGCTTAAGCGGGTGGAAAACGTCTGCAAACCTTACAAATGGCCTTACAGGGATTAAACAGAGATAAACTACCTGTTTAACCCCTATTTTTTCCTTATATTTTACATGTTCAGTTTTTATTTATCACTAATTAGTATTATATTAATAATTAACCAGATGCAAGTCAAAACCGATAGAAAAAACCACACCAAGCCCGGTCACCTCCCTCCCTCTGCAATTTGCTACGGAAAATTCTTGTACCCTGGCGGAAAGGTCTCTGAGATCTGCGGGTTTCTTCAGCCCGCCTGATATTGTTAGCCTTGAAGCAGATGTACAGAATTTTCCGAAACAATACACCTCTCCATCCTTAAATCCCACAATTAAACCATACCATTTTGCAACTTCATAAAACATAATTCCCCCTTTATTATACGTCAGTATGACATTTATTTAAATTCATCAAAATTTATAGTATAAAATTCAAATGAAGATGTATTTTTGACATAACTACCGTGTTAAACAAGTAAATAATTACATTTGCTCGTATTAACACATTTCCATATTTAATGAAACATACAATCAATGAATTAGAGGATATTGCTTCTCAAGTAAGGAGGGATATTGTAAGAATGGTTCACGGATGTCAATCCGGACACCCAGGTGGATCATTAGGATGCGCAGATTTCATGACCGCACTGTATTTTGAAGTGATGAATCATTCTACTGATTTTACAATGGATGGTAAAGGTGAAGATCTGTTTTTTCTTTCTAACGGTCATATCTCCCCTGTTTTTTATAGTGTATTAGCCAGATCAGGTTATTTTGAAGTCAGCGAACTGGCAACTTTCAGGAAATTAAACTCCAGGTTACAAGGCCACCCTACAACCCATGAACATCTTCCGGGAATCCGTATTGCCTCAGGATCTTTAGGCCAGGGCATGTCTGTTGCTATTGGAGCAGCACAAGCCAAAAAACTCAATAAAGACCACTCTATTGTATATACTTTGCATGGAGACGGAGAATTGCAGGAAGGACAAAACTGGGAAGCCATTATGTATGCCCCGCACAATAAAGTTGATAATTTAATTGCTTCTATCGATTATAACGGACAGCAGATTGATGGCCCAACGGAGAAAGTATTGTCACTGGAAAACCTTCAAGCCAAATTCGAAGCTTTCGGATGGCATGTTATTGAGTCTGATGGTAACGATATGGAATCCATCGTGAAAGCTTTGCATTATGCTAAAACCTTAACAGGAAAAGGCAAACCAATCTTAAACTTAATGAGTACTCAAATGGGTGCAGGTGTTGATTTCATGATGGGATCACATAAATGGCATGGCGTTGCTCCTAACGATGAGCAACTGGCCGCTGCACTTGCCCAATTACACAGTACCCTAAAAGATTATTAAGAATGAAAGCCTGCTGAGCAGGTTTGAACACCTTTAAAAACACTTAAGAACGTGAAAAAGTATACATATACAGAAAAAAAAGATACCCGTTCCGGATTCGGGGCCGGACTTCTTGAAGCTGGAAGAAAAAACCCGGAGGTTGTTGCACTGTGTGCTGACCTTGTAGGCTCTTTAAAAATGGAAGCCTTTATCAAAGAATTTCCTGAACGTTTTTTCCAGATCGGTATTGCAGAAGCCAATATGATTGGTATCGCTGCCGGACTAACTATTGGAGGCAAAGTTCCTTTTACCGGTACATTTGCGAACTTCTCTACAGGCCGTGTTTATGATCAGATCCGCCAGTCGGTTGCCTACTCTAACAAAAATGTAAAGATCTGTGCTTCACATGCCGGCTTAACATTAGGAGAAGATGGTGCAACACACCAGATCCTGGAGGATATAGGCTTAATGAAAATGCTGCCAGGAATGACTGTGATCAATACCTGCGATTATAACCAGACCAAAGCGGCAACTATTGCCATCGCAGAACATGAAGGCCCGGTATATTTACGTTTCGGACGCCCGGTCATCCCAGTATTCACAGATCCGGATCAGAAATTCGAAATCGGTAAAGCCTGGATGGTCAACGAAGGCACAGATGTAACCATTATCGCAACTGGCCATATGGTTTGGAAAGCCATTGAAGCCGGAGAGAAACTGGCTGAACTGGGCATCGATGCGGAGATCATTAACATTCACACCATTAAGCCGCTTGACGAAGAAGCCATCCTGAAATCTATTAAGAAGACTGGTTGCGTAGTTACAGCAGAAGAACACAATAAATTTGGTGGTCTTGGAGAAAGTGTGGCGCGTTTATTGTCTACAGAATTACCAACACCACAAGAGTTTGTTGCTGTAAATGACAGTTTCGGAGAAAGTGGTACACCAGACCAGTTAATGACAAAATACGGTTTAGACACTGTAAATATTGTTGAAGCTGCTCAAAAAGTGATCAAAAGAAAGAAATAATAAATGAAGCAGGTTGAAGACGCAGAAATACTGGAGAAGTTCTCAAACGAGAAAACCCGAAATGAAGCCTTTAACCTGCTTTTATCTAAATATCAGCAAAAGATATACTGGCACATCCGCCGCCTGGTCATAGACCATGACGATACCGACGATCTGGTTCAGGACGTGTTTATTAAAGTATGGCGAAACCTCGAAAAGTTTAGAAGCGATTCCCAGCTGTATACCTGGATCTATAGAATCGCGACCAATGAATCCATTACTTTCCTGAATAAAAAGAAACAAAGGAACAATACTCCTTTAGATGAAGTTTCCGAAGAACTCGCAGACAGCCTCGTGGAATCTGCCTATTTCAACGGTGATAAATTGCAGCTTAAACTGCAGCAAGCTTTATTAACCTTACCGGAAAAACAGCGGCTTGTTTTTAACATGAAATACTTTGATGATTTAAAATATGAAGAAATATCAGAAATCCTCGGCACAAGTGTAGGGGCTTTAAAAGCCTCATTTCACATCGCGGCGAAGAAAATTGAAACTTTCTTATTAAATGATGATATTTCTTTTTAAACCTTTTGGCATTTAATCTATCCATATAACTGTTATGAATGATGAAATAGAAGATAAGTTGAAAGTAAAGGTAAAACAATCGGGCTTTTCAGTACCTGAGCACTATTTTGACCAGCTTACGGAAAGAATTCAGACGAAGGTATCGATGGAAAAGTTAAAAGATCTTTCCAGTGGAGATGGCTTTGCAGTTCCTGCCTCTTATTTTGAACAGCTGGAGGCAAGAATAAAAGAAAAGACCACAACGGTTAAACCAAAGAAAGAAGCTGGGATATTTCGTTTATGGCGATCAGACATCGTTAAATATGCTTCTGCGGCCTGCTTTGTTCTGGTGAGTGCCTTTGGTCTATATATGAACAATCACCATAGTATTTCTGCGGAAAAATCTACAGATACAACCACGGAGCAAACCTTGTTTGATATTGACGAGCAAATGATCATCGATCATATTCAAGCCAGCAAAAACGTAAAAACAACAACCAATGCTTCAGAAAAAGAATTGGAAGATTATATTTTAAATAACTATTCTCAAACCGACATTGCTTCAAACCTTTAAAAAGACAGAAGTATAATTTGAGTAAAACTACAAGAACATGAAAAACCTCATCGTATTGACTTTTTTAATCTGCCTTGGCCAATTTGCTTCAGCACAGCGTCAAAATGAAAGAAGCAATGACATTGAGTCTTACAAAGTGGCCTATCTGACCAGTAAACTCGAACTGACACCCGAAGAATCCAGAGCTTTCTGGCCAATTTATAACAACTGGCAAAAGGAACAAGCAGCATTAAGGGCAGAGCGTGCCGAAAAAATGATCAGCTTTAGAAAAACAACTGAAATCGATGATCTTTCTGACAATCAGGTAGAGTCATTGTTAACCAACGAGCTTAACTTTAAACAAAAAGCGCTGAACATTGAGAAAAAATACTACTATCAGTTAAAATCGGTACTCCCTATAAAAACAGTTGGAAAATACTACAGAGCCCAGGAAACCTTTAAAAGGGAATTACTAAACCGCTATCGTGATGGCAAAAAGCGGGACTAACCCATTTTTTGCCTTTTAATCAGGTAAGCCTGCAGTACCGGAATAAAGCCCTCTGCCAGATCTGCATCTATCCAGTCAATCTTATATTGCGCACATTTCAACTGAATTTGCTGCCGGTAGGCCTGCATCTGTTCCAGATAACCCTCCCTGACTTTGGAAGGATGTAGCTTCAAAGATACTCCCGTCTCCATGTCAATAAATTCGTAAGGTTTATTCTCAAATTCAAAAGAAATCTCTTTAGATTTATCTGTTATATTAAACAGGACAACCTCATGTTTATTGAATTTTAAATGCTGTAATGATGCGAATACAGCGTCCAGTTGCTTTTCCTGCCGGACGGTTTGGAGCATATCACTAAATATCACCACCAGCGACCTTTTGTGAATCAACTCAGCCACCTGGTGTAAAGCAACGGCCAGATCTGTTGGTAGATTTGCCTTTTCACGCTGCAATACCCCCTCCAGTTCAGCAAACAAATATTTCTGATGCATTCCTGTCGACTTTGCAGGCGTGTTCAGGATTACCTGATCTGTAAACAAACTCAAACCAAAAGCATCCCGCTGCCGTCTTAAAAGAAAGATGAGTGCAGCAACCGCCTGTACCGAAAAGCGAAGTTTGTTAAATTTCACATCAGGGAAATACATAGACGAAGAAACATCTATTACAAACTGACAACGTAAATTTGTTTCCTCTTCGTACCGCTTGCTATACAATTTATCCGTCTTCGCAAAAAGCTTCCAGTCTATATTTTTAACATTATCTCCCGGGTTATAGGCCCGGTGTTCTGCAAACTCAACCGAAAACCCATGGAACGGACTTTTGTGCAAGCCGGTAATAAAACCTTCCACAACCTGTCTGGCCAGCAGTTCCAGGTTATCCAGGGCATTTAAGTTATCAGGGTCGAGTTGCGATGACATACCATAAATCTAGTAAAAATATACCTGCATAAAAAAAGCGTCTGCAAATACAGACGCTTTCAAATATATTAGATTGTATTACAATTGTTTATCTAATTTTCCTGCAAGTACAGATTTTGGAACCGCACCTACTTGTTTATCTACTACTTCTCCACCTTTGAAGAACAATAAAGCAGGAATGTTACGAATTCCAAACTGTGTGGAGATCTGAGGGTTGTTATCCACGTTCACTTTACCCACAACCGCTTTTCCTTCATATTCTTTGGAGATCTCATCAACAACGGGACCTACCATACGACACGGACCACACCATTCTGCCCAAAAGTCTACTAAAACGGGTTTATCAGATTTTAATACAACTTCCTCGAAGTTTGCATCTGTGATTTCTAAAGCCATAATTTCTATTTTATTTAATTGATTCTTATTTACTTACTTAGAGCTAGAATGAGTAGAAACATTTGAACTTATTGTTGCCCTTGTGATTACAAAGATATAATCAATACTAATGCCATTACGTTTGTAATGTCAAAATGACATTAGTTCAACTTATAATTGACAACGTTCAAACCGGTTAACTGTTCCAGAAAATGGTTATTCGGGTTTATTTTTAACGATTTTGAAGGCAAATCCAGTTGAATATTCTGTTCCCTATCATAAACAGCAAAATTAAGTTTACAGTTCTGCTGATCTGTACTGGCCTTATTATCTTCTATAATTTCATGTATAGAGCTTAAAAAAGCGGCATTAATCCCTTCAATAGGAATTTGTATCGTCAGTGATTTGGCCAGCTTATCTCTCAGGTCGGAAAGCAGGGCTATTGAAGTAATTTTAAACTCCCAATCCCCTTCCTTTCTAAAACGTTCTCCAACCCTTCCCCTGATCTGCAGGAAGTAACCATCGGTCAGGAATTGTTTGAACTTAATAAAATCCTCTCCAAAAAGAGCCAGTTCACAACTGTCATCATAATCTTCAAAAACAATCGTTCCAAAGGGCTTACCCGTCTTGGTCATTCGCTGAGCCGCTATAACAACCAAACCACCCACCACCAGCTCTCTGTTCTTCAGGGCTTCAAATTCTGCTAAAACCTCTTCATTCGTATCTCCAGTCCTGATTTTATTGATAATACTCAGATGTTTCACCGAATGCTGACAGAAATTCTGCAGTTCAAACTTATAATTATCCAGGGGATGTCCACTTAAAAAGATCCCGATGGCATCCTTTTCATACTTCAGGCGGTCAATCAATCCCCATTCCGGCGCTACCGGCAATGGAGGTTCCATGATCAAATCTGCAATAGAGCCCCCAAAGAGAGAAGATTGCGAAGAAGCCCCGTTGTTCTGGAAATCATTTGCATATTTGATTAGCTTCTCAATCCCGTTCAATTTATCATTAATCCCTACATGAAAATACTGTGCCCGGTGGAAACCAAAGCTATCAAATGCCCCACTGTACACAAAACTCTCATAAGCCTTCTTATTAACAGTCCGTGTATTGGAACGTTTTGCAAAATCATAAACACTGACAAAGTGGCCCTTTTCTGCCCTTTCTTCAATGATACTCTCTACCGCTTTCTCTCCTACCCCTTTCACGCCAGACAGCCCAAAACGAACCTCACCACGATCATTTACCGAGAATTTAATATCAGATTCATTTACATCCGGGCCAAGCACCTGAACGTTCATTTGCCGGCATTCTTCCATAAAAAATGCCACCTGCTTAATATCGCTCATGTTGTTGGACAGTACCGCCGCCATATATTCTGCCGGGTAATGTGCTTTTAGATAAGCCGTCTGATAAGCAATCCAGGCATAACAGGTGGAGTGCGATTTATTAAAAGCATAAGAAGCAAAAGCTTCCCAGTCTTTCCATATCTTCTCCAGTACTTGTGGTGCGTGTCCTTTTTCTGCCGCCTGGGTTACAAATTTCGGCTTCATCTTGTCCAGAACATCCTTCTGTTTCTTACCCATAGCTTTACGCAAAACGTCGGCCTCACCTTTGGTAAATCCGGCCAGTTTCTGCGACAAAAGCATCACCTGCTCCTGGTAAACCGTAATTCCATAGGTTTCTTTCAGGTATTCCTCACAAGCATCCAAATCATATTTGATTTCTTCCTCCCCGTTCTTCCGGCGAACAAAACTTGGTATATACTCCAATGGTCCCGGGCGGTATAAGGCGTTCATCGCAATAAGGTCGGCAAATACCGTTGGCTTAAGCTCCTTCATGTATTTCTGCATCCCGTTACTCTCGTACTGGAAGATCCCAATAGTCTCCCCACGCTGGAAAAGTTCGTAGGTTTTAACATCATCAATTGGAATTTCATCCGGATTCAGTTCAATCCCACTTCTTAGTTTCACCAGTTTTACCGTATCCTTGATCAGGGTCAGGGTCTTTAAACCCAAAAAGTCCATCTTCAGTAATCCAGCGCTTTCTACTACTGAGTTATCAAACTGGGTTACATACAAATCTGAATCTTTTGCCGTAGCAACCGGTACGAAATTCGTAATATCATCCGGTGTAATAATTACCCCGCAAGCATGAATGCCTGTATTCCTTAAAGAACCCTCTAATATTTTTGCTTGCTGTATGGTTTCTGCACTCAGGTCCTTAGATCCGGCCATAGCCTTAAGCTCTACGACCTTCTCATACTCATCCGCCCTAAGCGCTTCTTTCAGGTTCTTCTCATCCAGGTTGAAGATTTTTGCCAGCTTCATATTCGGGATCAGCTTGGCAATCTTATCCGCCTCAAACAGCGGCAAATCCAATACCCTTGCTGTATCTCTGATGGAAGACTTGGCCGCCATGGTTCCGTAAGTAATAATCTGGGCAACCTGATTGGCCCCATATTTTTTAATTACATAGTCCATAACCCTTCCGCGACCCTCATCATCAAAGTCAATATCAATATCGGGCATGGATACCCTGTCCGGATTCAGGAAACGCTCAAAAAGCAAATCATATTTGATCGGGTCAATATTGGTGATTCCCAGACAATAGGCCACTGCAGAACCTGCAGCAGAGCCCCTTCCTGGTCCAACAGATACGTCCAGATTCCGGGCTTCAGCAATAAAGTCCTGTACAATAAGGAAATACCCTGGATAGCCCGTTTTTTCAATAGTCTGCAACTCAAAATCCAGACGTTCTTTGATATCCGGTGTAATTTCTCCGTACCGTTTTTCCGCCCCTACATAAGTCAGGTGCGCAAGATATTTATTCTCACCTCTTTTTCCACCATCTGCTTCATCCTCTGCAACAAGAAATTGTTCAGGAATACCAAATTTAGGTAACAGTACCTCTCTGGCCAGCTTATAACTTTCTATCTTATCTACAATCTCCCCAATATTGAGGATCGCTTCAGGAAGATCTGCAAAGAGTGCTTTCATCTCTTCACCAGATTTAAAATAGTATTCCTGATTGGGCAGACCATAACGGTAACCGCGCCCACGTCCTATTGGCGTAGCCTGCTTTTCGCCGTCTTTTACACACAATAAAATATCGTGGGCATTGGCATCCTTTTTATTGATGTAATAGGTATTATTTGTTGCAATCAGCTTTACATCGTGTTTTTTAGCCAGGCTGATCAGTGATTTATTCACAATGTTTTCATCATCCTGGTTGTGACGCAGAACCTCTATATAAAAATCATCTTTAAATTGTTCTTTCCACCAGAGCAAAGCTTCTTCTGCTTGTTTTTCACCTACGTTTAAGAGTTTACTCGGAATCTCCCCGTACAAGTTTCCTGAAAGGACCAGAATATCTTCCTTATAAGTTTCAATCACCTTTCTGTCTATCCTGGGCACATAATAGAAGCCTTTGGTATACGCAATTGAAGACATTTTGGCCAGGTTGTGGTAGCCCTTTTTATTCTTAGCAATTAAAACAATCTGGAAGCCATTGTCTTTGCGGCTCTTGTCCAGGTGGTCTTCACATACAAAGAACTCACAACCCACAATTGGCTTTAGAACCACATCTACTGGTTCCTCTCCCTTCTCAATAGCAGCCTGATTCCTGGCCTCTGCACCTTTATTGTAATTCAGAACCTGATTAACAAAGTGAAAAGCGCCCATCATATTGGCATGATCAGTCATAGCCACTGCAGGCATTTTATCTGCAGCGGCAGCTTTGATCAGATCAGGAATATTGATGGTAGACTGTAATACGGAAAACTGCGTGTGGTTGTGTAAATGCGCAAATACCGCATTTTTTAATTCCTCCTGGTTTTCCTTTAGGGCTTGTCTGGACAGACCACCACCCTCTGTCTTTTTAAGACGCTCCCGAATTTCTTCAGAAGCGGCCTTAAGGTTAATGTGTTTTAATCCTGTTGTTGGAATAACCCCTGGATTACGTTCTTTAAAAGCTCTTAAATAATCCGGATCCCTTTTGAGTTGTTCTGGTTTAAATCCATCAATTTTCAACAACTGCAGGAAACACCTGGTGGTTGCTTCAACGTCGGCGGTTGCATTGTGTGCTTCGGAAAAGGGCTCACCAAAAAGGTATTGGTGCAACTCAGTCAGATTAGGTAATTTAAATCTGCCCCCCCTTCCTCCTGGCAGCTTCAGCAGTTCAGCAGTCACTTCTGTACAGGTATCCAGTACAGGCATATCTGCCAACCGGTTCTCCACGCCATAGCGATAAAACTCGCAACCCATAATATTGACGTCAAAACCAACGTTCTGACCCACTATAAATTCAGCTTTGGATAGGGCGATATTAAATTTTGCAAGAACCTCTTCAAGTTCTATCCCCTGCTCTTCTGCCAGTTCCGTAGAAATTCCGTGGATACGTTCAGCATCGTAGGGAATATTAAACCCCTTTGGCTTAACCAGATAATCTTGATTTTCTATCAGTACACCAAACTCATCATGGAGTTGCCAGGCAATCTGTATACAACGCGGCCAATTATCGGTATTGGTAATGGGCGCATTAAAATTACCTGGTAAACCAGTCGTTTCGGTATCAAAAATCAAATACATATGGGGGTAATTAAGGATTCTCGCTTAAAAATAAAGAATAGCCAAAATTACGGATTTTTTAAATGTTCCGAATGCTTAAACCGGAATAAATTCCTAATTTTCTAAGCTCCTGATTTTTCCGCTTTTAATGTACGGCTAACTTTTGCTTTGCCGCAGGTTTATGTTCCTGCGAAACCAGTTTAGTGGTATCATATCCTTTCTCTTTGCATCGGGCAATAATATCACTAAGCAATTGGTCTTCAAGCTGAGGCTTCCTTGCCATAATAAATAAATATTTATGTTTAGGGTGCCCGATCACTACATAGGAATAATCTTCTGCCAGTTCGATCACCCAGTAGTCTACTTTAAAAGGCCATACAAACTGGGCCTTATAGATCGCATTGCCTGTACCTTTGACCGCAAACAACTTAGAGCGGATATATTTTTGCTTTTGCTCTCCAATAACTTTGTAGGTAGTAAATACCGCATAATACCCGTCTGGATGGATCACATAAGTCTCGATCGTTTGCCTCCAGTGCTTATCCAGGAACGTTGGGATGGAGCAAAGCGAGTACCACTTTCCAGCATAAGAGAGCACATCTACTTTTTCAACAGGTATATTGTCCATATCAAGTTCTCGTTTCTATAGTATTAAGCAAATGTAAATTCTTTATCATAAAACCCCCAAGGAATCATAAAGTTTTAAAAAGCATTTTTTATAAAGCAGTAATTGTATAACTTGTTCACATATTAATGGAATTTCCAATATAAAACGTATACGACTATGAAGATAACTGTTGTAGGAGCAGGAGCCGTTGGCGCCACTTGTGCTGATAATATTGCAAGAAAAGAGCTGGCACGGGAACTTGTACTTTTAGATATTAAAGAAGGCTTTGCAGAAGGCAAAGCGATCGATATGATGCAAACAGCTGCACTTCTGGGCTTCGACACCAAAATTACAGGTGTAACAGCCGACTACAGTAAAACTGCCGGATCAGCCGTTGCCGTCATCACTTCAGGCCTGCCCCGTAAACCCGGGATGACCCGGGAGGAACTTATTGGCATTAATGCGGGTATTGTTAAAGGTGTAGCCGAAAATATCCTGAAATATTCCCCTGATGCCATCATCATTGTGATCAGCAACCCAATGGATACCATGACCTATTTGTCTTTAAAATCCCTGGGTATCCCTAAGCATAGAATTATCGGAATGGGCGGCGCTTTAGATAGTGCCCGTTTTAAGTATTACCTGAGCACGGCACTCAACTGCAGCGCTAATGATCTTCAGGGTTTTGTTATTGGTGGCCATGGCGACACCACCATGATCCCCCTTACCCGTTTCGCAACCTATCAGAGTTTGCCAGTAACAGAATTACTGGATCAGGCCGTTTTAGATAAAGTAGCTGCCGATACTATGGTAGGTGGTGCAACCCTAACCGGATTATTGGGTACTTCGGCCTGGTATGCCCCTGGGGCTGCTGGAGCTGCTTTGGTAGAAAGCATTGTCCGCGATGAAAAGAAACTATTTACCTGCTGTGTTGCCTTAGATGGAGAATATGGCCAGAAAGATATCTGTCTTGGCGTTCCTGTAGTAATTGGCCGCAACGGATGGGAATCCATTATAGACTATAAACTCAATGAATCTGAACAGGCCGCTTTCAACAAAAGCGCAGACGCAGTAAGGAATATGAATAATGTTTTAGCAGAAATGAAACTGATCTAAGTACATGAGGGCGATACATGTTCCTTTGAAATTGATCAACTTACAAGACGACGGTTTCCATCTTTTGATGGAAATTGTTGTTTTTGGCGAATCCCATCTGGCTGTCCTTGACACCGGTGCCTCCAGATCCGTATTTGACAAAACATTACTGGAAAAGCACCTGTCAGATGATCTCTCAACCTCCCAGGAAAATACAGATGAAAATTACGCAACCACCCTGTTCAGTACCTCAAGCACTTTAATGGCAACCCTTCCGGTTTTAAAACTAAGCGGACTCAAATTAAAGAAATACGCAGCCGTAGGGCTGGATCTGGACAGCGTCAATGCCACCTATCAGCAAATGGGACATCCGGTTATTGCAGCGATTATTGGCGGCGATATCCTGTTTCAGCATAAAGCTGTTATTAATTACAAGAAACTACAGTTGAAATTGTATAAATAAAAAAAGGGCTGGTGAATGCACCGGCCCTTTTCCATAAAGATCAGTTAATTAGGCATCGATCTTCGCATATTTTGCATTACGCTCAATAAAGTCACGTCTTGGTGCTACCTCATCTCCCATTAACATAGAGAAAGTATGGTCACACTCTGCCGCATTTTCTATTGTTGCCTGTAATAAAGTACGGGTTGCAGGATTCAAAGTGGTATCCCACAATTGTTCTGCGTTCATCTCACCCAAACCTTTATAGCGTTGAACGTGTACGCTTTCTTCCTTACCTGCACCTTTCAATCGCTGAACAGCCGCATCGCGCTGTACATCATTCCAGCAATATTCAAAATCTTTACCTTTTTTAACCTGGTACAATGGCGGAGCAGCAATATAAACATATCCAGCCTCAATCAGCGCCTTCATATACCTGAAGAAGAAAGTTAAGATCAATGTGGTAATGTGGGATCCATCAATATCCGCATCCGTCATAATCACAATTTTGTGGTAACGCAGCTTCGTTAAGTTTAAGGCTTTGTCGTCTTCCGGCGTACCGATACTTACACCAATTGCAGTAAACATATTCTTGATCTCATCATTTTCATAGATCTTATGTTCCATTGCTTTTTCCACGTTAAGGATCTTTCCTTTTAAAGGAAGGATGGCCTGGAAATTACGGTCACGGCCTTGTTTTGCCGTACCACCCGCAGAGTCTCCCTCCACCAGGTAAATTTCACATCTTTCCGGATCGCTGTCTGAACAATCGGCCAGTTTACCAGGAAGCCCTGAACCGCCCATTACACTCTTCCGCTGAACCATTTCACGGGCTTTACGTGCCGCTGCACGTGCAGTTGCCGCCAGGATCACTTTATTGATGATCAGCTTCGCTTCTCTCGGATTCTCCTCTAAGTAATTATTTAAAGCCTCACCAACAGCCACATCAACCGCACCCATTACTTCTGAGTTACCCAGTTTGGTTTTGGTCTGGCCTTCAAACTGAGGCTCCTGTACTTTTACAGAAACTACAGCAGTTAAACCTTCGCGGAAGTCATCACCGGTAATTTCGAATTTTACATTCTTCAATAAACCGGATTTATCTGCATAAGCTTTTAGTGTACGGGTCAAACCCCTTCTAAAACCTGCAATATGCGTTCCCCCCTCATGGGTATTAATATTGTTTACATAAGAATGTACATTCTCTGTATAACTATCATTGTACTGCAAGGCCAGCTCAACAGGGATACCACTTTTGATCCCCTCTACATAGATCGGTTCTTCAATCAATGAAGGACGGTTACCATCCAGGAACTGAACAAATTCTTTTAATCCGCCCTCTGAATGGAAGAGTTCTGTCAGGAATTCACCGTTTTCAAGAGTTTCACGTTCATCTGTTAAAGTCAGTTTAATTCCTTTATTCAGGAACGCAAGCTCTCTTAACCTGGAAGCAAGCGTATCATAACGATACTCTGTGGTCTGTGTAAAGATCGTAGGATCCGGAGTAAAGGTTACAATCGTACCTCTTTTATCCGTTTCACCAATAGACTTCACATCATACAAAGGTTTACCAATATTGTATTCCTGTACCCAGATTTTACCTTCTCTGTGTACTTCTGCTCTTAAGTGTGTAGACAAAGCGTTCACACAACTTACCCCCACACCGTGCAAACCTCCGGAAACCTTATAGGTATCCTTATCAAATTTACCACCGGCATGTAGCACAGTCATTACAATCTCTAAAGCTGATTTTTGCTCTTTTGTATTGATGCCGGTTGGAATACCCCGGCCGTTATCTTCAACCCGGATAGAGTTGTCTTTTAAAATATTTACATAGATGGTATCAGCATGTCCTGCCAATGCCTCATCAATTGAGTTATCGACTACCTCATAAACCAAATGGTGCAAACCTTTAACTCCGGTATCTCCTATATACATCGAAGGGCGCTTACGCACCGCTTCCAAACCTTCTAATACCTGTATATTATCTGCCGAATAATTTGACTTTGGATCTTTTTCTTCGCTCATAAATTTTAATAAAAAATATAAATACAAAAATAACGAATTATGCCCAATTAACCGTAAATGTGGATAACTATTTAGACTGAAAATGACATAAAAACAGCCTTAAAATCACTTTATTTAGGATAGTAAATTGTAAATTTTATATTTGCTTAAATTTAAAGGCACTACTGATACTCTGCAGCGCCAAAACAGTATTAAAAGAAAAAGATAATAATTTAGAATAATGAAAATGAACACACTAAAACTAAGCGGTCTTGCAACTGCTGTCGCTCTGGTTTCCATTATGGCTTCCTGCCAGAATAAGGAAGGCGCAGCTACTAAAACTTCCGCTACAAAATCTGAAACTGCTGCGGTAACTGGTAAAGACCAAATTGTTTATGTAAACTCAGACTCTTTACTTACCAAATACCAATACTTCAAAGATCTTCAGGCAAAAATGGAAACCAAAACCAAGGCTGCCCAAGGAGATATGGGGGCTAAAACACAGGCTTTCCAAAGAGAAGTTGCTCAATATCAACAACAACAAAACACACTTCCTGCAGATCAAAGAGCAGCAACAGAGCAAAGACTGGCTCGTAAACAACAAGAATTACAAGCTTATCAGCAAAATGCAGGTTCAGCACTTCAGCGCGACCAGGCTGCAGAACAGGAAAAATTATACGATAAAGTAGCCGACTACTTAAAAACCTATGCAAAGAAAAAAGGCTTTAAAATGGTATTAACTTATGCCAAAGGAAACAGCGCCATTCTTTTCGCAGACGAATCTTTAGATGTAACCAGCGAAGTTATCGTTGGATTAAACGAAGCCTATAAAGCAGAGAAAAAATAATCTCCTGACCTTTAAAATTTCGAATGCCCTGAATTTCGGGGCATTTTTTTTGTGGTCTTTTATTCGAAGAAATTATGGAACAATCAACTCAACACGAAAAATTCATGCGCCTGGCCATTGAATTGTCTGAAAAAAATGTCCTGGAAAGTTTAGGCGGACCTTTTGGTGCGGTCATTGTAAAAAACGGAGAGATCATAGCCCAGAGTGGAAATAAGGTAACCTCTAGCAATGACCCGACTGCCCATGCAGAAGTTTCGGCCATCAGACTCGCTTGTACAGCACTGAATACATTTGACTTGTCGGGCTGCGTGGTCTACACCAGCTGTGAACCATGTCCTATGTGCCTGAGCGCTATTTATTGGGCAAGAATCAGTAAAATTTACTACGCCAATACCAAAACAGATGCTGGAAATATTGGTTTTGACGACAAGTTCATTTATGATGAACTGGAAAAGCCGATGGAATTGCGCAGTCTGCCCATCAAACAAATGATGAGGGATGAAGCACTGCAAGCTTTTAAACTTTGGGAACAATCAACGATGCGGACGGATTATTAACATCCTCCGCTTTCTTAATCCTCTTCAAAGAAGTTGTCCGTTAAGCCATCAATTTCTCTTCTGTCTCTTTTTGTAGGTCTGCCTGCCCCTCTGTCTCTGGTCATCACCGGTGCATGAAAGGTAGACTTATAGGCATAAGTTTCTTCCAGAGGCGTAATATCTTTATATTTCGTTACCGCAATCTTTGCTTCCGTTCTGTTATAGGAAAGCTCTACCACTTCAATCACTTTCTTCTCAATTCCTTTAGAGACCTGATATACATCTCCTGGTTTTACAATGACAGAAGGCTTAATGTTCTGTCCATTGAACTTCACCCTTCCCGCTTTGCAAGCTTCTGTAGCCAGACTTCTGGTTTTGAACAAACGTATCGCCCACAAGTATTTATCTATCCTTAATTTTTCCTGCTCGGTCATAAACATCAAAAATACGTAAGAAGCTTCATAATTAACAGTTAAAAACAAAAATATTCCAATGAAACCATCGCCCAATACATAAATTTCATTTATTTTGTCAAAAATTAAATTTAATCATGATTGCAGAATTAAAAAAGTTAGTAGAAGCCGCTTGGGAAGACAGAACTTTATTAGAATATAGTCAATATTGCGAAGCTATTGAAAGTACAATTATCATGCTTGACCGTGGTGAACTCCGCGTAGCAGAACCTGTTTTAAATTCATGGGGTGTAAATGAATGGGTTAAAAAGGCAGTAATCCTTTATTTCCCAATCAGAGAAATGAAAGAAACTATAGTTGGTCCTTTTGTATTTCATGATAAAATGAAATTAAAAACCAATTACAAAGAATTGGGCGTTCGCGTTGTTCCTCATGCTATCGCAAGATATGGCGCCTACCTGGCAAAAGGCGTTATCCTGATGCCTTCTTATGTAAACATTGGTGCTTATGTAGATGAAGGCACTATGGTAGATACCTGGGCAACAGTAGGATCTTGTGCACAAATTGGAAAACATGTACACCTGAGTGGTGGTGTTGGAATTGGTGGTGTTTTAGAACCTATTCAGGCTGCACCAGTGATCATTGAAGACAACTGTTTCCTGGGCTCCAGAGCCATTGTTGTAGAAGGTGTACGTGTAGAGCATGAGGCTGTATTAGGTGCCAACGTAGTACTAACTGCCTCTACAAAAATCATCGATGTAACCGGTCCGGAACCCGTAGAATATAAAGGAATTGTTCCTGCACGTTCTGTTGTGATCCCTGGAAGTTACACCAAAAAATTCCCGGCGGGAGAATACCAGGTTCCTTGTGCACTGATCATCGGTAAGCGTAAAGAGTCCACAGATAAAAAAACATCCCTGAACAATGCATTGAGGGAAAACAATGTAGCTGTATAATTAATGAATATTGGTTTTGATGGAAAACGGGCAGCAAATAATCTTACCGGATTAGGCAACTACAGCCGCTCGCTGATTGAGCAACTGGCCAATTATTTCCATCAAAACCATTATTTTGTCTACAGTCCTAAAATTAAGGATCATCCGCAGATCAATTCATTTTTTGAAGATGCCAGGATCTCACTTAAACTACCTCAATATGCCGGCCCAAAGTTTATGTGGAGAAGCTATGGCATTAAAAAGCAGCTGCTAAAAGACAAAATCACACTTTTCCACGGCCTTAGCCAGGAAATTCCCCTTGGTTTAAAAGCAACAGGTATCAAATCTGCTGTCACCATTCACGACCTCATCTATTTACGTTATCCGCAATACTACAAACCTGCAGACCGATATATCTACCACCTGAAAGCCAGGTATGCCTGCATCAACAGCGACCGCATCATCGCCATCAGTGAATGTACCAAACGTGACATTGTGGAGCTCTATCAAATTGATCCCTCCAAAATAGAGGTCATTTACCAAAGTTGTGATGATACTTTCAAACAAGAACCAGATCTTTCCCTGCACCAGCGCATTAAAGCAGAGTACCAGCTTCCGGAAAAGTACATTCTTAATGTTGGAACCGTAGAGCCCCGGAAAAATCTGATGCTCATCATTAAAGCATTAAAAGATATTGATCCGGATTATGCCCTGGTCGTTGTTGGAAAGCACCAACCTTATGCCAAACTTGTACAGCAGGAAATAGAGCGCCTGGATCTTGGTCACAGAGTTATTTTCCTTCAGGGCCTTCCCTTTTCTGCACTCCCATCCATTTACCAAATGGCCAGTCTTTTCATTTATCCTTCCTATTATGAAGGATTCGGGATTCCGATTATAGAAGCGATGTATTCCAATGTTCCGGTTATCGGAGCAACCGGATCCTGCCTGGAAGAGGCGGGCGGACCAGACAGCGTCTATGTACAACCCGACAATCCGGAGGAACTTGCCAGACAAACCAACCGTGTTCTGGGCGATAAGACACTTCAGCAGCACATGAAAGCCATGGGAAAGCTTTACCTCCAAAAATTTGATAACCATTTACTGGCAAAAGAGCTGATGAACTGTTATTTAAAAATACTAAAATGATACCTTTGTATCATGCTGAAAACAGAAATCGAAAAAGCACTGGAAGTTTTAAGAAACGGAGGTGTAATTCTCTATCCTACAGATACCGTCTGGGGACTGGGTTGTGATGCCACCAACGAGGCGGCAGCGGCCAAAATCAATGCGATCAAGGGACGTTCTGACGATAAAAGCTTTATTATCCTTCTGGACACTGATTCAAAAGTACAAAGTTATGTAACCGAAGTACCCGATGTGGCTTATGATCTGATCGAATTTGCAGAAAACCCTTTAACTCTTATTTTTTCCGGAGCGAAAAACCTTGCCCAAAATGTCATCAATGCGGATGGTAGTGTAGGTATCCGCGTGGTTAAACATGAGTTCTGCACACCACTCCTGCAACGGTTCCGTAAACCGATAACTTCCACATCAGCAAACATTTCCGGGCAACCGGCCCCTAAATTCTTTGATGAAATAGACGAGAATATTCTTGCAGCGGTAGACTACGTTGTAGATTGGGAACAAGAACTCCAAACCCCCAGAAAACCGTCTACCATTATGAAATTAGGGGCAGGCGGCCAATTTTCCTTTATTAGAAGGTAACTTTTAGTACTTTTGCAGAAACTCAACCCAATACTTCTGTCTATTGAAATTTTGCTTCCGCAAGATTCAGGGCATTTAATAATTAAACACGAATGAAAGAACACTTAAAACATCCAGTTTTCAAGGTCCTTGCTGATATTGCTGCCCAACATACAATCGAAGCTTATGTCATTGGAGGCTATGTTCGTGATATTTTTTTAGAGCGCCCGTCAAAAGATATTGATATTGTGGTTCTTGGCAATGGCATAGAGTTCGCTGAACTCGCCGGGCGTCAACTCAAAACCAAAGTAGCCGTGTTTAAGAACTTTGGTACAGCCATGCTCAAATATCACGACCTGGAAATTGAGTTTGTAGGTGCCAGAAAAGAATCCTACCGGGCAAACTCCAGAAAACCAATTGTTGAAAACGGCACTATTGAAGACGACCAGCTTAGACGCGACTTTACGATCAATGCTTTAGCCATCTCTTTAAATGCAGCAAATTACGGTGCGTTGGTAGATCCTTTTCAGGGTACTAACGACCTTCGGGAAAAACTGATCAGAACGCCGCTCGACGCGGAAATTACCTTTTCAGATGACCCACTGAGAATGATGCGCGCCATCCGTTTCGCCTCACAACTCAATTTCACTATTGATGACAAGGCCCTTTCTGCAATCAAAAAGCAAAAAGAGCGCATCAGTATTGTTTCTAAAGAACGCATCACCGACGAATTAAATAAGATTATTCTTTCCCCGGTTCCCTCCGTTGGATTTAAGTACTTGTTTGACACCGGACTGCTCCGCATCATTTTCCCACAAATGGCCAACCTTTACGGGGTGGAAATCATTAATGGAAAAGGACATAAAGACAACTTCTACCATACCCTTCAGGTTTTAGATAATATTTCCCTAAACACCAATGATCTTTGGCTAAGATGGGCGGCAATTCTGCATGACATTGCCAAACCGCCAACCAAAAGATTTGAAGAAGGCCACGGCTGGACCTTTCACGGACATGAAGATAAAGGAGCCCGTATGGTACCCCAAATCTTTGCGCAGCTGAAACTTCCGCTTAATGAAAAGATGAAATATGTACAAAAGCTGGTACAACTCCATCTGCGCCCTATTGTACTGGCTCAGGAGGTGGTAACTGACTCTGCTGTACGCCGCTTATTGTTCGATGCCGGCGAAGACATTGAAAGCCTCATGCTGCTTTGCAATGCAGATGTCACCACCAAAAATGAATATAAGGTAAAAAAATACCGCAACAACTTTGAACTGGTTAAACAAAAACTCAAAGATGTGGAAGAAAGGGATAAAATTCGAAACTGGCAGCCACCAATTACCGGCAATGACATCATGAACGCCTTCGGCCTAACAGCAGGAAAAGAAGTAGGCCTGATCAAAAATGCCATACGGGAAGCTATACTTGAAGGAGAAATAACCAATTCTTATGAAGACGCCCTCAGATTTATGCTGGAGAAAGGCAAAGAATATGGACTTAGCCCGGCTAATTAAGACATTTAACAAATTAATATATTTTTATTTTTTAATTTTATAGAGAAATAAGGGCTCAAATGGCAATTTATAGATTTAGAATAAGTTTTGAAGATTTCGACGAAGTAGTTAGAGAAATAGACATTAAGTCCACGCAAACATTTGAAGACCTGCACCGGGCCATTCATAAGTCTACGGGGTATGTTATCGAAAAATCTTCTTCATTTTATGTAAGCGCAGACAACTGGATCAAAGGAGACGAGATTGCCTATCTGCCTAACCAGCGTAAAATAGACAGAGGTGTTGCTTTAATGGAAAAAGCCAAGCTGAGCAATTTCATTGAAGATCCTCATCAGAAATTTTACTACACATATAATTTCGACAGGCCTTTTGATTTTCACGTAGAACTCATCAGGATCATTCTGGAAACCGATCCTTCTATCGAGTATCCTTTTGTATTTAAAAGTACCGGAGAAGCGCCTAAAATCATTGACAAGAACAGTTCAAGTCCTGTTGCAGTATCCAGTAATCCTGTATCTGATGAATTTGATTTCCTGAATGAGATGGATTTTGTTCCTGAAGACACAGATGAAATCGAAGCCATGGGTGGCAGCGGTATCAATGCCAAAGAACACGATGAAGAAAGTGAGGAAACTGGTGAGGAAGAAGAAGATGAATTTTCAGACAACGAAAACTACGAGGATGAAGATTATGGCGGTAAAGAAGAGGATTACTAAATCTCTTTATCGTGTCAAATAAAACACTGATTGTTATTGTCGGGCCAACTGCTATTGGTAAAACTTCCCTGGCCATTCAGCTGGCCCGGCATTTTAAAACAGAAATTGTCTCTGCCGATTCCAGGCAGTTTTTCAAGGAAATGGAGATCGGAACAGCAAAACCTTCCACAGAAGAACTTGCAGCCGCTCCTCATCATTTCATTAATTCTCATAGTATCCAGACGCTCTTCAGTACCGGAGATTTCGAAATTGAGGCGATGAAGACCATCACCTCGCTTTTTAAAAATCATGATCAGGTAATTATGGTTGGGGGTTCTGGCTTATACATCAACGCGGTTTGTAATGGATTGGATGACCTCCCCGAAACAGATCTTTCAGTAAGAGAACATTTAAATCGTGTTTTCGCAGAACAAGGATTGGAGGAGATTAAAGATCAACTCCGTGAAGCAGATCCTGAATACTATGACAAAGTAGATCAGGCCAATCCTCAAAGAATGATCCGGGGCCTTGAATTTTTCCTTTCTACCGGAACTAAACTTTCTTCACACCTTACCAATAGCAAGAAGGTTAGACCTTTTAACATCGTCAAGATTGGTTTGAATATGGATCGTTCCCTTTTGTACCGGCAAATTAATCATCGTGTCGATTTAATGATGGAGGCGGGATTGTTGGACGAGGTTCGTCGTTTAGTACCCTATAAGGGACTTAATGCATTGAATACAGTGGGTTATTCTGAGCTTTTTCGTTATCTGGATGCTGAGCTTACTTTGCAGGAGGCTGTGGAGCAGATTAAGCAGAATACCCGTCGTTTTGCTAAACGCCAGCTGACTTGGTTCCGTAAGGATCCCGACACCCAGTGGTTTGAACCTAACGCGTATCCTGCTATACTTTCTTATTTACTTAAAAAACTTTAAGCCTGGGCTGTTGGCCCGCCAAAGTTCATCGGAAAACCTGGAGGCTCTTCTTGTGTTTTGATTCTTCCGTTTGCAGCTTCGTATTTGTCAATGTTATCTTGCATAGCGTGAACCAGGCGCTTAGCATGTTCTGGAGTTAAAATGATTCTTGATTTTACTCTTGCTTTTGGTACGCCTGGCATAACCCGGATAAAATCCAATACGAATTCTGTGTTGGAATGGGTTATTATGGCAAGGTTTGAAAATATTCCTTCTGCGATTTCTTCGGAAAGTTCTATGTTTAGCTGGTTGTCGTTGTTGCGTTCTTCCATAGTACAAACTTACTTATAAAATCTTGGGGATAAAAAGTTCGGAAAAAAATGTTTGGGTTGAAAGTTTATACGGCATTTTGCATGGATGCTTAGAAGATACTTATAAAAAATCATATCACTCTTCGAGGACTGGACTCCTTACCTCGCTTCGCTCCTGTTGCAAGGCGCCCTGAGGTGCTCACTTAGTAATATGATTTTTTTTCAAAGTGTGTAGGTTTTATTTGTTCTCAAGAGCTCGCGGGCTCGGTTTTCCGGGTGCTTTAGACGAAGTGTATTACCGTGCTCCATTATAAACAATATTTATATATCAATATCTATATATAAACATATAACAATATATTAATATCATTAAATCTAAATATATAAATATTATTGAAGTCCGAAAATTATATACATATATACAATTACATATGTATGTAACTATACTGTATATATAAAAATATAAACATATAACCACACAAAAATATATTCACTTTACACCGATTAAAACACCTAACCAGCACATTCAATCTCAGATAAAGATCAAAACAAATGAAGGTAAAGTTGCCGAATACTATTCCAAAAAATTAATAGACAGATCTTCTATAATTATGAACATTCATGCATGAAGGATCACGTCTATTATGACAACTAATATAAGCATATTACAAGGAAGTAGCCTTTTTCTGCTATGCAGATACAAATATATCAATATACAAAATCAGACAATAACCCCGTCCTATCCCCCTAAGTCGTAGTCGAAAAAGTCTGATAAATTCACATAAAATCACCTTCCTTAGTAAGCAACTTAAGTACGGTTCCATTCACACTCATACAAACACATATATTTATATCTATATATTTAGGCACTTATACATATCACCAGAAAGAGCAAAACATCCTGAAAGAATATTTATATCTAAATATATCGATATCAAAATATATCCATACTTACATATACAAACTAAACAACAAAATATACATAAAAATATATTTATATCTATATATTTAAACACAAAAACATCTATGTTTTAAATTGTGATTACTGTCCTGCATCTGTCTCTTATACACATCT
>NZ_JAELTV010000589.1 GCF_016429005.1 Pedobacter sp. ASV19 | reverse complement strand
CCCCCCCCCCCCCCCCCCCCCCCCCCCCCCCCCCCCCCCCCCCCCCCCCTCTTTTAGATGTGTATAAGAGACAGGCCCAAAGAATGGCTAAATCTTTCTGCATACTTTTAACGGATATTTTTTTAACGATTTCTTTTGAGACAGAAGTGCGGGTTTTCCGATATTCGCCTGCTTTTGATACGGGGATATCTAACAAAGCAGAGACTAGAATTAATAACAGTAAGCAAGTAAAAATAGATTTTTTTAAAGATCTGGGGCCCATTCTGGCAAAATTGAACCCTAATTTACTCCAGGATTTCGTAAAATCAAACTATTCTATAAAAATATAGAATATAGTGGTACAGCGTTGTTTTTTATGTCTAAATGTAGTTTACGCAAACGTTTGTGTTTTAAATATTTTACATTATTTTTGGAATCCGCTGTACTCCTTGATATATTCACACCGTGATTAAATAAGTGATTTTGGAATCTTATAACGATCTTACAGATAGTCAATTAGCAGGTTTGCTGAAATTGGGGGATACTGCTGCCTATGCCGAGATCTACGATAGGTATTGGGTGGTTTTATATCGCTATACTAGAAAAATCCTATTCAATGAAGATGAAGCGGAAGATGTGGTCCAGGACATCTTTGTCATGCTATGGAGTAAGTCTTTAGACTTGGACATCCGGGTGTCTCTTTCTTCTTTTCTTTATGCTTCTGTTAGAAACCGGATACTGAAGCATTTTGAACGAAGCAAAGTCCGTAATATTTATCTCAATTCACTGGAAAAATTCATTGATGAAGGCAAATGTATTACGGACCATTTGGTAAGAGAGCATGAACTGGCAACCAGAATCGAGGCAGAACTTGCTCAGTTGCCGGCGAAAATGCGGGAAGTATTTGAATTAAGCCGTAAAGCACACCTTTCCTATAAAGAAATCTCAGAAAAATTAGAAATATCGGAACTTACTGTTAAAAAGCAGGTAAGTAATGCAACAAAGGTATTGAGGATCAGACTTGCAGATACCTTTAGCTTCTTTTTTACATTTTTTTAGTTTTTTTCTCGTTGCTTCTACTACTTTGAACGGAGCTGCGGTTCTTTACCATATACCGGCATGATGACTATTGTTCATGATGCTGGCCATATGAAAAGAAGGTTGTATAAATGGAGCATAAAAGAGCCGATAAATTATTAAATAAATACCTGAAAGGAGAAGCTTCTGCAGAGGAGAAAGCTCTTGTGGAAACCTGGTTTTTGGAAGAGACTCAGGAGAAAGCAAAGGAGTTTGCTGAGCCTGACTATGATAGAGTGAAGCGTAAATTATGGGAAAATATTCAGCAAAAAAATGACCGGACAAAACCAGTTAAACCCCTGTGGCCACGAATTGCAGCTGTTGCCGTAATTTTATTGGTTACGGGAATTGGGATTTATATGATCAGCAACAGATCTTCGGTCAAAGCACCATCCTCCGCTTTTTATGCTAAAAATGATGTTTCTCCGGGATCTAATAAGGCCATTTTAACGTTGAGCGATGGCTCGAAGATTTCGCTTACAGATGCGGGAAATGGAAAAGTAGCTGATCAGGCAGGAATTTCAATTACAAAAATAGGTGGTCGATTGGTTTATGAATTGAAAGATCCTGTCATGAAATCAGTTTCAGGGCAGACTAAAATCTTAAATAGTATTTCAACGCCTAAAGGTGGACAGTACCAGATTAATTTGCCAGATGGCACTAAAGTATGGTTAAATTCTGCGTCGTCTCTGAAATTTCCTGCAAGTTTTAAAGGACTTGGGGAACGTAAAGTGGAGTTGGAAGGAGAGGCCTATTTTGAGGTTTTTAAAGATAAAAAGAACCCATTTAAAGTACTCAGCAAGCACCAGGTTGTGGAGGTATTTGGAACACATTTCAATATCAATTCTTATGCGGATGAACAAAACACTAAAACAACTCTTCTGGAGGGTTCTGTACGTGTATCCTCTGTGATGATGACGAATGCGAAAAAAGAAAAGCAGTCAACGCACTTTCTTAAGCCTGGCTGTCTCTTATACACATCT
>NZ_JAELTV010000588.1 GCF_016429005.1 Pedobacter sp. ASV19 | reverse complement strand
CCCCCCCCCCCCCCCCCCCCCCCCCCCCCCCCCCCCCCCCCCCCCCCCCCCCACTTTTAGATGTGTATAAGAGACAGGACAACGTCTGGTAAGGAAGAAGTATTTCTTGATAATTTGAATTTTGAGTAAAATGCAGTTGATTCTGGTTAAGATATGATCAAAAATATTAGTCATCGGAACTTAACTTGGATTAAAATGTTAGTTAACCTCAAAAAACAAAGAAAATGAAAAAATTGATCTTTATTGTGTTTGTTGCTATGGCAATGAATAGTTCTGCAAGCACTGGAAAACCCTCAGCAGACAAGTTTAAGTCCGTAGCGGTCTGTAGGGTTGAAAAGTGTTTGACCGGATCGGTGTCAAATTGGTGTGTTTACACTAATGCTACAGTTGTACTGTCACTAAGGGCATGTTATGAAGCTGAGGCAGCCACTTGCAGTATTGCAACCACTAACGCGAACACAGGAGCGGCAATGCTGTTGTCTGAGCAAACAACTACTGCACTCGCCTTACTCAAACAACAATGTCAGCCTATAATTCTTCCTTAACCGTATTAAGTTAGTTAAATGATATCAATGGGTACACCATTTAGATTAAAACGAAAATGAAATTAATTTATACGCTCTTATTTTTGTTCCCAACTTTGGTGTATAGCCAAAGCCTTACTGCTAATTATAATATCACTAAAACAATTGAGTTGAAATTAGCAGCAGGTAATAAAAACATAACTCTAGAAATGAACGGTTTCCTTTATAGACAAGGGAACCGTTACATTTATTGGGAACAACCTGCCTATTTAAAAAAATACCCGAATGGGAGTATCGATATCTCAATTGATAATAGGATATTCAGTTACGCTTTAAATACCGATAGTGTTCAAAATTTGTTTTATACCGATTATGATCACCATATTCTTCGCTCTGGAGCTATGAATCCAGGCGATTTGGTAAACGAATTTGAATTTGAAGATGGCTATGGTGAAAATTGGGAATTCAAACCAGAAACGAAACTCGTAAATGGACTGAAATGTCAGCTTGCACTAGATAGAGACCAATGGCGTGTGTGGTTCTGCCCAGATATACCAGCAAGATCCGGAGTTTTTAATGTAAAAGGATTACCCGGGCTTATAGTTGAGGCAGATTGGTTACCTATGAAAGCCCATTATCAGCTATCAAGTTACGATACCCAAACCACCATTAATGATGAAATATTTGCCCCAAAGCAATTTAATGAGACAATTATAAAAGGTGGAAGACTTAAAAGCTTTAAACCTGTAAACGAAAAAACAAAAACTGAAAAGCGAATAGAGCTTTTAAAGCAAAACAATTAAATGAGGTTTGTTTTTACGGTAATTTCTCTACTGTTTGTACCGGGACTAGTCTTTGCACAGCATGTTCGTATCAAGATGAAAATACTAGATGAAACGGAGCTCAATACCATTACCGATTGCAACATAAAAATAACAGGGAATAAAAGCCAGATTATCTATAGCTATTTTAGCACAGGAAATATCAATGACTTTTCCAAAATTCTTAAAACACAAGAGGTAGATGATAGCTTAAGGGTTTCTATTAGTCATATCAGTTATAACGACACTACATTTAATCTCTCATGTAAAATACCTGAGCATAATTTTATAGCAAGGTTGCGTGTAGGGGGGGGCATGCTTAAAAATATTGAAGTTAAAGGGCCTCCTATTTGGAAACGTGGTGATACAACTAATTTCAGAGCAGATGCCTTTAAGCAAGGCGATGAAAGAAAATTAAAGGACCTGTTAAAGAATATGCCAGGCTTTGTACTTAAAGAAGATGGCGATTTACTGTATAAAAATATGCCAATTGACAGGATCAAAGTTGATGGTCAGGAACTATTTGCCGATAAGATAAAATTGATGCTGCACAGTTTTCCGGTCCACGTTATTGATTTAATACAGGTTACCGAAAATCAAAACTCAAATAAACTACTGACGGGTCTAACAGGTACAGATACCTATTTAAATCTCACTTTAAAAAAAAATGTTTTGAAATTGGGATTCGGTGATTTTGAGGGTGGACTGGGTAATAA
>NZ_JAELTV010000587.1 GCF_016429005.1 Pedobacter sp. ASV19 | reverse complement strand
CCCCCCCCCCCCCCCCCCCCCCCCCCCCCCCCCCCCCCCCCCCCCCCCCCTTTTCAAGCAGAAGACGGCATACGCGATAGAGCTGCCTGTCTCGTGGGCTCGGAGATGTGTATAAGAGACAGCTTTTGGACTGGTTGTTTTACTATGGTTCCTGTATAAAGTGATCAGCATTGTTATTTTATTTCTTTTTGCTATAGTTCTGGGCCTGATCATTAACCAGCCCGTTGGAAAACTCGAAAAAAAAGGAATGAGAAGATGGCTTGCCTGTCTGATCGTTTTAGGCAGCATTTTTATTGTAACTGCGCTATTGGGTGTGTTGGTTGTGCCGCATATCGGAGAACAAATTGATACACTTGTCGGAAATCTGCCAGATTATTTAAACAGTATATCTAATGAGTTCAATCATTTATTAAAAAAATACCCGGAGCTTAATAGGGAACTTCAGGGGGATAGTAGTCCTGTCTCCGGAACGATCCCTTCTTTGGGGAAAACGATTATTGGCCTTGGAAGCTTTTCTTTCAGTGTAATTGGAGGCGTTTTTGTATTTATAGTGTTTATATCAATGATTATCTTCTTCGTCAGCAACCCCAGGCCAGTGGTTGAAATGTATCTTTCTATTTTTCAGCCAGAGAAACGCGCAAAGGCGCAAAGGGCATTGCAACACACCTCTATTATGTTAGGTGGCTGGATGAAATCTAACCTTATCGGAGGAATGGTTCAGGCCGTATTGGTTTTTACCGTTTTGAGTTTCTTAAATGTACCTGGAGCTCTCGTTTGGGCAGCACTTGCTTTTTTTTCAGAGCTTATACCTAAAATTGGATTTTATATTATGGCCATTCCCCCTACTCTTGTCGCCTTATCCGTAAGTCCTGGTACAGCATTTTGGTGTATGGTTTTCTTTTTACTGATGAATGAACTGGTATCAGATTTTCTGATGCCAAAACTAAGGTCTAAAACAATGAATATTCATCCAGTATCTCTGTTGTTTCTTTTACTGGCCATGGGGGCTGCTTTCGGACTATTAGGTGTATTGCTGGCAACTCCCATGGCTGCGATCATCAAGGCCTATTACGAAGAGTTCTACCTGACAAGGTTTCCCGAAGACCCTAAAATGAATCAGCGGATCGATGATATTGTGTACCATTCTTAATTTTTATTAATGAGGTTTTTTTGATGATTTATCAATGTTTGATATGTCATCCCCATTGTTCATTTTCTGTTTAATGTATAAAGAATCCAGGGCATTTGCCTTAGCATAATGGTTTTCCAGAACAGGCATGGATTTAATTGCAAATGCTTTGATAGCCGGATCTTCATATTTAGCGGCGAGCCTAAATTTCTCCAGGGTCAAAATATGATCTTTAACCATCATTCCCAGATAGTTGTGATCGAATGAAGCAGCATTAAGTTCTTTCAGGGCACTAATTTGTTTTTGTTCTGCTATTGGATAAGCAGACGGAAGCTTCAATCCTTTATTCCTGGCAATGGAATCCAATTCCTGATTGGCTTTAGTATGGTCATTTACTATCATCTGAGCTAATTCTTTAATCTTTGGATTCTTTGATTTTTGAAGGGCATCATTACCCGCTTCAATCTCCATCATTCCTCCAACAGCCGCCTGTTCTATAAAGGTAGTTTCTTCTTTACTGAGTTTGGTTTGTTTCCCGTTGGCAGATACAGTAACGGAAGAGTCAGAAGACATTGTTCCAGATTGTTTTTCTTTTTCTGAATTATGGCATGCTTGCAAAATGCAAACGCCTGTAATGATCAAGCTTAAAAATTTCATAGTTTTCATATATTAATTATCAAATTGGTTAGTTATTTATGATGCTTTTTTTGAAGTTTTGTGCTCATACAATCCGGATTCAAAACCCTCTTTAAAGATTTTATAGTCTTTCTTTACCTTTTTAAAATACTCCTGTGCATAGTCTGTCTCTTATACACATCTGACGCTGCCGACGAACGTTAGCCGGTGTAGATCGCGGTGGTGGCCGGAGCATTAAAAGAGGGGGGGGGGGGGGGGGGGGGGGGGGGGGGGGGGGGGGGGGGGGGGGGGGGGGGGGGGGGGGGGGGGGGGGGGGGGGGGGGGGGGGGGGGGGGGGGGGGGGGGGGGGGGGGGGGGGGGG
>NZ_JAELTV010000586.1 GCF_016429005.1 Pedobacter sp. ASV19 | reverse complement strand
CCCCCCCCCCCCCCCCCCCCCCCCCCCCCCCCCCCCCCCCCCCCCCCCCCCCCCCCCCCCCCCCCCCCCCCCCCCCCCCCCCCCCCCCCCCCCCCCCCCCCCCTTTTCAAGCCGAAGACGGCATACGAGATAGAGCTGCCTGTCTCGTGGGCTCGGAGATGTGTATAAGAGACAGACCTAATGGATTGAACATAAGTTTTGGTTCATCCAATACACGTTTTGCAAGAGAATTGCCCCCAGCAACAAGTGTAGAAAAAGTATGGGACACAAAAGCCTGGAGAGGCGAAAAAATTCATACACAACTGCTGTTATGGACAAACAAAGAACTGAGCAACATCAGCATACACCTCTACGATTTAAAAGATGAGCAAGGCCATTTTATCAAAAAAGAAAACATAAGCGCAGGATTGGTAAAATATGTAATCACGGATGAATTCAGAGATGGCTGTGGTTACCGCAAAGCAAAAGATTTCGATTCATCCTATGTTGCAGATGCTATTGATACCAGATTGAATTCTACCCCATTGCAAAAAAACAGTACACAACCAATTTGGTTAAGTGTAAAGGTACCAACCAACACCTTACCCGGCCGCTACAAGGGTCTAATCCAAATTAAAGGAGAAAAGGAATACCGCTTACCAATAACCATAGAAGTATTAAATAAAACGCTTCCCGCTCCGGCCAAGTGGCATTACGATTTAGACCTATGGCAACACCCGGCAGCTATTGCCCGCATTCATAAATTGCCATTATGGAGTAAAGAACATTTTTCAGCTATGAAAGCATACTATCAGATGCTGGCTGATGCAGGGCAAAAAACGATTACAGCAAGTATCGTTAATGAACCCTGGGGCCATCAAACCTATGATGATTATCCAAGTTTGATCAAATGGACCAAGAAAAAGGATGGCAGCTGGACATACGACTATAGTTTATTTGACCAATACATTGCTTTTGTAATGGAATGTGGAATCAACGAGCGCATCAATTGCTATAGTATGGTGCCCTGGAAAATAGCCTTCAGCTATTATGATGAAAATTTGCAAAAGGAGGCTGTTTTTACAGATGCCATTGGCACTCCATCTTATGTTAATTTCTGGAAAACCATGCTTGTAGACTTTACAAAGCATCTGAAACAAAAGGGCTGGTTTAACAAAACCTATATTGCCATGGATGAAAGACCAATGGAGGCCATGAAAGCCGTGATCAAATTGTTAAAAGAGACTGATAAAGGCTGGAAAATTGCATTGGCAGGAGAATACCACAATGAGATAGAAAAAGACATAGACAACTATTGCATCGCTTCGAGATGGGATTTCCCGGCAGCAACCCTGCAAAAGCGGAAGGAACAAGGCAAAATTAGCACATGGTATACCTGCTGTACCGAGCCTTATCCTAATGCCTTTAGTTTCTCCTCACCAGCAGAAAGTGTTTGGATGGGCTGGTATACTGCACATAAAAATATGGATGGGTATGTACGCTGGGCTTACAACAGTTGGACAAAGAATCCTTTAGTGGATACCCGTTTCACAGCATGGCCGGCAGGAGATACCTATCAGGTGTATCCTGGTCCGATAAGCTCTATCAGATTTGAAAAATTAATAGAAGGTGCCCAGGATTTTGAAAAAATACAACAGTTAAAAGTTTTATACTTAAAAAATAACGAGAGCGAAAAATTAAAGGAGCTCAATAAGGCTTTGGAAATTTTTGAAATAAAAGCTTTAGGAACCACCACTGCCGATCAAATGCTCAAAAAGGTTAAGCCACTGCTAAATCTTTAAATGGAATTCATAAACAGGTAGCGTCTAACATATGGACACTACTTGTTTATGACTCATAAAAATGATATTAATACTATATTTGTATTCTATTTATAATAGATCAATATGGTAAATCTGGAATGGTACCGAACCTTTAAGGCAATCTATGAAACAGGCACACTTACAGGTGCAGCAGAGTCTCTCTACATCTCACAACCTGGGGTAAGCCTGCACTTAAGTTCGCTTGAATCTTATGTAGGCCTGTCTCTTATACACATCT
>NZ_JAELTV010000585.1 GCF_016429005.1 Pedobacter sp. ASV19 | reverse complement strand
CCCCCCCCCCCCCCCCCCCCCCCCCCCCCCCCCCCCCCCCCCCCCCCCCCCCCTTTTAGATGTGTATAAGAGACAGCGTGGGCTCGGAGATGTGTATAAGAGACAGACACTCCGATCTGACACTACAATTTCAATACGCGGAAGACAAATGGGTAGATGCCTCATACCATATTACCGAAATAAAGCAAGCTCCGATCGTATCAGTAGACTGCGGCGGCGTTATGAATAGCTGGACCGAGATCATTGTGCAATTGTGGGAGCCAGAAGGGGAGGAACAAGACAGAGCAATGAAAGTAAGTAAGGTATTGTCTATTGTTAACCTTGTAGAGAAATCACTTCCTTTAAATCCGCTCGGTACGGTTAAAATTGAATTTGGAAATTCTCAATTCGATACCAGGCAAATGTTTCCAAATGGCTTTCTAGTATCTGGAGAAAACCTGATTATTGATTTGCGTCCTGATGCGGTTCAGTGCAAAGCTATAGGAAGAGGTGGAAGTTGTGGCACAATGGATACTGGCGAGGAATGCTGCACACCAGGCGTGAATAAAGAGGCTACGTTGAAACCGAAATTGCAGATGATAAATCTTGCGAGTACAGACCAAATGTGTGAACCCGGCTCCGGCTGTTGCTAAAATATAAAACAGATGAAACAAGTATTAGTACTCTGCACCGGAAATAGTTGCAGAAGCCAGATTGCAGAAGGTTATTTGAGGTTTTTTGCCGGAGATCAGGCAGAAATTTATAGTGCGGGTATAGAAACACATGGCGTTAACCCCAGGGCAATTGAGATTATGAAAAGAGATGGAATTGACATCTCCAGTCATACCTCGAACAACGTTAATGAATACACCAATATCGATTTTGATTTTGTGATTACCGTATGTGACAATGCCAAAGAGAGTTGCCCTTATTTCCCCACCAACGCGGTTAAGCTGCATTATAACTTTTCTGATCCTGCCAAGGCAGAAGGCACCGAAGAAGAAATCATGGAACAGTTTCGTGAAGTCAGGGAAATGATCAGGAAATATGCACAAAACTTTGTGAATGAAAACTTAAAGCATTAACATGTCTGCAAATTATTGTACGCCCGCCGCTGAACGAAAACAACTTGGTTTTTTAGATCGTTATCTAACGCTTTGGATATTCATAGCTATGGGTATTGGCGTGGCCCTGGGCTATTTTATGCCTTCATCAGCCAATTTTATCAATTCCTTTTCAAGCGGAACGACAAATGTTCCGCTTGCCATTGGCCTAATTTTAATGATGTACCCACCTCTTGCCAAAGTTAAGTATGAGCAAATGGGCAAGGTATTTAAAGATACCAAGGTTTTAAGCGTTTCATTAGTCTTAAATTGGGTAATTGGCCCATTATTAATGTTCTTTTTAGCGATTACTTTTTTAAGGGACTATCCTGAATATAGGATTGGCCTCATTCTGATAGGCCTTGCCAGATGCATTGCAATGGTTGTCGTTTGGAATGAACTAGCCGAAGGAAACCGCGAGTATGCCGCCGGATTAATTGCGCTAAATAGTATTTTTCAGGTATTGCTATACAGTGTTTTTGCCTATATCTTCATTACTGTTCTTCCTCCGTATTTTGGCTTTCCAAGCCAGGACGTTAATATCACCATTTCAGAAATTGCCAAAAGCGTGGGTGTTTATTTGGGAATTCCTTTTGCAATGGGCGTGATCAGCAGATATGCATTGATGGCACTTAAAGGAGAAGAATGGTTTCAAAACAAATTTGTACCACTGATCTCGCCAATTACGCTGGTTGCATTGCTCTTTACGATCGTGGTGATGTTTAGCTTAAAAGGTAAACTCATTGTTCAAATTCCTTTGGATGTGGTAAGAATCGCGATCCCTTTGGTGATCTATTTCTCCATCATGTTTGTCGTCAGCTTTTTTGCAGGGCGTTATTTTGGCGCTGATTACTCCAAGTCTACTTCAATTGCCTTTACCGCAACAGGAAACAACTTTGAATTGGCGATCGCAGTAGCAATTGGTGTATTTGGGATCAATTCAGGACCTGTCTCTTATACACATCTGACGCTGCCGACGAACGTTTGCCGGTGTAGTTGTC
>NZ_JAELTV010000584.1 GCF_016429005.1 Pedobacter sp. ASV19 | reverse complement strand
CCCCCCCCCCCCCCCCCCCCCCCCCCCCCCCCCCCCCCCCCCCCCCTATATCATGATACGCCGCCCCCCCACATCTACACCGGCTAACGTTCGTCGGCAGCGTCAGATGTGTATACCCCCCCCAGTCAATTCTTTCCCCGTTTTTTGGTGTAGTGATCCTAAAAAAACCATCCGTAACTTTAACAGACTTTTCATTCTTGTCAAACAAATTGGCCTCAAATGCAGCCTCAAGAACGATAAAATCAGTTCCCTTAATCTCATCTATTTTTAGAATCTTGAATTTCGAGCCATTTTGGCTTTCTGCTGTGAGTTTTGATTTGGCATTTATTGATAATTGGCTATAGGAAGTCAATGGTTCGTTATTTACCGATAATTTTATTGCGACACCTTCATCTTTACCAAACCTTTCAAAATCTATGGCATAGGGATAATCGCCCAAAGTATAGAATTTATCTCCAGGTCTGGGACAGTAGATAGAGCCAAATTTCAGCGCATTTGCCTTTTTACAATTTTTTATAAATGAAACTACAATGGCCCCTCTAGTCTGTTCAAGCAAAGTTGTAGATGCTGATGAGTATTGTACTGAGTCAACCACTCCAACCCAATAATTATTTGCCGCGCCACTCAGGCTCCATTCTCCATTGGTAGGACTCAATTGCAAATTGACTCCTCTATTCCCGTAAGATCTGGAGGCGGAAGGCTCTCTTAATGCATTGGTGTAGCGTTTTCCATTGATTGTAAAAGAAGTGCTGTCGGGCAGGAAACGTGATTTTGCAATTACTTCAGGAGGTTCAGGCGCAACTACGATGTCCTTTTTTTTACAAGAGCTGGCCCACAGCAATGCTGCAAGCGGCAAGAGAGTGTATAATTTTTTCATTTGTATGTGTTTTGTGTGTAAACAAACTTAGTTCTTTTGTGATAAAAAACCAATTTAAAATCCAGCATCGACAGGATATTTCTTTTGAATTAACAAAAAACACTTCCGCATATGATGCGGACTTCTTGTCTATAGATATTTATGCTAGATTTGCGACACATGAATTTAGAAGATCATAAGCAAAGAATAAACTTACCTAAGCTGGTAGGTAACACACAAATGAAAAAGATTTTTTTGGTTGCACTATGCACCACAATGAGCACTTGCGTGATGGCTCAATCTGCAATTACAGAAAAAGAGATTAAAGATCATATATGGTATCTGGCCTCTCCAAAAATGAAGGGAAGATTTCCGGGAACTGCAGGAAATAATAAAGCTGCAGACTATTTGGTGAAACAATTTAAAAAGTCAGGGATATCCCCTTTCGGAAACAGTTATTTTCAGGAGTTTACCGCTAAAATGCGCGTAAAAAAAGGGGTAACTGACACGCCTTATGTACAAACAAAGAACGTCGTAGGCTTTATTGAAGGTAGTGATCCAAAATTAAAAAACGAGTATATTGTAATTGGTGCACATTATGATCATCTTGGCATGGGTGGCGCATCTTCCAAAAAACCAGATACCGTAGCCGTTCACCCCGGTGCAGACGATAATGCCAGTGGTACGGCAGCACTTTTAGAAATCTCGGAGAAATTAGCAGCAAACAAAGCCTCCTTGAAGCGCAGTATCATTATCATCGCTTTTAGTGCTGAAGAACAAGGCTTATTAGGATCAAAGTATTTTACAGAACATCCCTTGGTTCCCTTGTCTCAGATCAAATTAATGATTAATATGGATATGGTGGGACGAATGAACGCAGAAAAGCATCTTTATATGGGTGGTGCAGCGTCTTTTGATGGTGGAATGGAACTGATGAAAAGTTTAGGTCCGAAAATAGGAATCAACCCCATTGTAAATGCTTATGATGTGGGCGGATCGGATCATGTTTCCTTTTATAAAAAGAACATACCTGTACTAGGATTTCACACCGGCGGACATCCTCAATATCATACTCCTGAAGATGATCGGCTGTCTCTTATACACATCTAAAAAGTGGGGGGGGGGGGGGGGGGGGGGGGGGGGGGGGGGGGGGGGGGGGGGGGGGGGGGGGGGGGGGGGGGGGGGGGGGGGGGGGGGGGGGGGGGGGGGGGGGGGGGGGGGGGGGGGGGGGGGGG
>NZ_JAELTV010000583.1 GCF_016429005.1 Pedobacter sp. ASV19 | reverse complement strand
AGATGTGTATAAGAGACAGGGTTTTCACGGGGTAAATGTGGATTTTGAGGAATTGAAAGAAACAACGGATGAACCCCTGATTGCCTTTCAGAAAAATCTTTATGAGCAGCTGCATGCTCAAAATTTATTGGTCACACAGGATATTTCTCCTGATAACGATGATTATAATCCGAAAATACTGGAGAAATACAACGATTACATCTTTTTGATGGCCTATGATCAGCATAGTGAAATGAGTAATCCTGGCGACATTTCCCATCAGGTTTGGGTAGAGAAACAACTGGATAATATCTGCAGTAAAATTTCATCAGATAAAGTGATTCTCAGTCTGGCCTGTTATGGTTATGACTGGCCGGATCAAAGTGTAGGTAAAAATGTAACTTATCAGCAAGCCATTGCCAATGCAAACCGGTATAATGCAAAAGTGAAATTTGATCCTATATCCGCAAATCTAAATTATAGCTATACAGATGAGGGGCAATTAAAACATCAGGTATACTTTACGGATGCAGCCACAAACTTTAACCTGATTAGAAAAGCGGATGACTGGGGTATTGCCGGTGTGGCCATTTGGCGTATGGGTGCGGAAGATTCCAGGTTATGGGAATTTATCACGAAAGATCTGAGTATTGATTCTTTGAAAAAGACAGGGATCAATTTAAAAAGACTGACTCGTATAGGTCTTAATGACCGGGTAGATTATGCCGGAGAGGGAGAGATTCTTGATTTGGTCTCTACTCCAAAAGAGGGTAAGATTGATATCCAGCTGGACAGTACGAACTATGTGATCAGCAACCAGCAATATTTAGTATTGCCAACCAAATATACCATAAGAAGGTATGGGGCTGCAGAGAAGAAAATTGTTTTGACTTTTGATGATGGGCCAGATCCGGTTTATACGCCTCAAATTATCGATATCCTGAAAAAAAATAAAGTGCCGGCAAGTTTCTTTGTTGTGGGGATTATGGCGGAGAAGAATATGGGCTTGCTGCTGCGGGAATTCAATGAAGGTTATGAGATTGGTAACCATACTTTCTTTCATCCGGATATGTCGAGGGTTGGACCTCAGCGTGTAAATTTTGAGCTTAATGCAACCAGAAAGATTATTGAGTGTGTAACTGGTCATAGTACCATTTTATTCAGACCGCCTTTTAATGCGGATGCGGAACCGACTACCTCTGCGGAGATTTTACCAGTTGCGCAAAGCAGGGCTGAAAATTATATTAATATTGGAGAATCAATTGATCCTCAGGATTGGCAGCCAGGTATTACTGCAGATGAGATTTTTAACGCTGTAGTGAAACAAAAGGATGCAGGTAACGTATTGCTGCTGCATGATGCAGGTGGTAACCGTGAGGCTACAGTAGAGGCACTTCCAAGAATTATTAAGTTCTTTAAAGAGAATGGATATGAGTTCACAACAATTGCGAATCTGATCGGAAAGAAGAAAGAGGATTTGATGCCCGCACTGAAATCTGATGCAGACAGTGGCTTTACCGGCTCAGGAGATTATTTATTTTTAAGTATATTTTCTTATGGAAACCTGATCCTGAATTTTGTATTTGTAATTGCGATCATACTGGCTATTTTAAGGAGTTTGGTTATTGCTGTGTTGGCCATACGACAAAAGATATTGTCCCGCAAGGAACAGAAATTACTCCTGGAACAGCCTTCTGAAATGGTGAGTATTATTATCCCCGCCTATAATGAAGAGATCACTGCCGTACAAACGTTGAACAGTTTATTGAAAACAACCTATCCAAATGTTGAATTTATCTTTGTTGATGATGGTTCTAAAGACAGTACCTTTAAACTGATCTCTGAGAAATTCAGTGATCATCCTAAAGTTAAGGTATTTACGAAACCGAACGGGGGTAAAGCATCTGCGCTGAATTTCGGTATTTCAAAAGCCAGTGCAGATTTCGTGGTTTGTATTGATGCCGATACCCAGCTGTCTCTTATACACATCTGACGCTGCCGACGAACGTTAGCCGGTGTAGTTCTCGGGGGGGGCGGGGTCAGTGAAAAAGGGGGGGGGGGGGGGGGGGGGGGGGGGGGGGGGGGGGGGGGGGGGGGGGGGGGGGGGGGGGGGGGGGGGGGGGGGGGGGGGGGGGGGGGGGGGG
>NZ_JAELTV010000582.1 GCF_016429005.1 Pedobacter sp. ASV19 | reverse complement strand
CCCCCCCCCCCCCCCCCCCCCCCCCCCCCCCCCCCCCCCCCCCCCCCCCCCCTTTTTAGATGTGTATAAGAGACAGAGATAAATCCCCACGACATATATAATATCATTGATGACGGAAAACCGTTCATTACCTCGTTCCCGTAACTGCAAAAAAACAAACCAGCCGTACCTGCTGTAAGCGCAATAACCTTTACCCTAAGTTTAGGGTCTTGTATATTCCATGCGATGCCACAGCATTTCCCCAGAATAAACATATTCATGCAAAACCAGATCAAAAGACCAACAATTCCATACATTGTCCACACTTTTACCCAATAACTATCCGGCGGGATGGTAGAAAGTAATTTATCTGGATTATATATTGTCCCGTTCATTCCGCTTACCCCAACCCCACCACCAAAAGGCATATGAGAAAGTACTTCTTTAAGCTTAGCTTGATTTATAAATCTCGCATTCAAAGAAGGATCTGTCGGATCCAGCGCTGTCCTTAATCTATTAATCTGATATACACCATTCCCTATTGTTGTGTATTTCAGAAAACCAAGAAAACATAAAGCAATAACAGAACCTGCAATCAAAACTTTAAAATTCTTACTCAGAAAAATTGCAAAAAAAGCAGCACTTATCAAGGCAAACAGTGCCCCTCTGGTACCGGAAATTAACATTCCATAAAAAAGAATACCTGCAGCAATAAACAACAAAACTCTTTTCCATATCTTAAATGGTCCCAAGGCAAGAACAAGCGCCACCAGGCACATCTCTGCCTGAGATGCTCCAAATTGGCCCGCATCTGTATAAAAAGAAAAGACCCTAAGTTTCCCGAATACGATATGAGTAAATGCAGCACCATCATCAAGCCATTTTTGCTCCATCGGAGAAACACCAATAAAAAGTTGCTTCATACCATATATTGCAGCAAGAACCGAACATCCAATAATCAATGCTATAAAAAAATCGATATCCTTTTTTCTTGTAAATAGAATAAATGCAAGCGGAGCCAGTAACAACCAGTTTAATGTGGTAAACCTAACTTCATTCATCCAACCAAGAAGACTGGCTCCCGCGGGGTTTACAATTTCTAATATGTTTATTATAAACCAGGCCAGGGCAATATATACATAGTCATTTTTCATTGCAGACCAGTTATATTTCGATTTATTAACTAACATACCTAGCCAGGTCAGTACCATTAAGGTTTCCATTACTGGTCCAAAAGGAACACCCGAAATATTCTTTAGCAGTGAGCTGACAACAAAACAGTAAATAAAATAAACAATGATTGCAACTCTTGGATTTAAAAAAGTTGCAATCAAAAAGGCAATACCAATGCTTATAGCAATTACCGTAATGGGAATAAATATCCCCATCTTAAATGTCAGATAGCATACAAAAAGAGAGACAATTACCCCTATAATGAAAAATATATTAGCTTTCTTATGATCTCTAAAATTCAAAATTTGCCTCATGTATTAGGAAATAGTCAACTAAATATAGTCAAAACCATCAATAATCGAATTTAACTTTCAATCTGCTTATTTAAAACCCAACCAATGAATCCAGAGTGTCCAGAAATATATTTCATATTTTCTGTTTCATTGTCAGTCAGGCTCCTACCAGCTTCAAAAATTGCTATATTTTTTTCGGTAAACAATAACCACTCTTTTGCATGATTTATGTTCTTCAAACTATTAATATCTATAATAATTACATCGAATTGATCTTTAAGCAAGTTAAACCCAGATTTTAAATTATCCTTATTTTGAATCTCAAAAAGAGAGTTCTTTTCAGTCTTGCTATTTAAAACAGTTATTAAGTCTTCAATCTGAATTTCTTTCTTTGCCAAAAAAGTTTCAAAAAACTGATTTGGAATCAGCTTTTGATCAGAATGGGCAACAACAGTATCCTTTTCCCCACTAATCAACCTGTCTCTTATACACATCTGACGCTGCCGACGAACGTTAGCCGGTGGAGATGTCGGTGGTGGGCGGGTGAGTGAAAGGGGGGGGGGGGGGGGGGGGGGGGGGGGGGGGGGGGGGGGGGGGGGGGGGGGGGGGGGGGGGGGGGGGGGGGGGGGGGGGGGGGGGGGGGGGGGGGGGGGGGGGGGGGGGGGGGGGGGGGGG
>NZ_JAELTV010000581.1 GCF_016429005.1 Pedobacter sp. ASV19 | reverse complement strand
CCCCCCCCCCCCCCCCCCCCCCCCCCCCCCCCCCCCCCCCCCCCCCCCCCCATTTTAGATGTGTATAAGAGACAGGGATTAAGGAAGCCGAAGAACAGGAATTATCCAAGGTACTTAATAAAAGCCAGGTCAAAACCCTTTTAACCTATTTCAATAAATAAAAAAGCCCCGGTCAGAAAACCGGGGCCACAAATCTTTATTTTGTTTAGTATTCCCAAAGACTCTGTTCAAAGTCTGAAATAGATTTCTTAATTCTTTCCGATTCATATAGCTTTCGCGGATCTTTAGGATCTGTAAGCCCAAGTATATCGGTAATATTTTTGTTTGAAGGATTGGTTTCCTTAATCACATAACTTGCAAATAGTCTCCTTACAAAGAAGTCATCAAAAGTTAACACAGATGCATCATTACCGGGATTAACCAATCTTTGCTTACTCAGCAATTCCCTGGCATCGTCATAATATACCCAAAATACAGGCCTCCAGTTCCCTTCTTCCATTTTCATCGGCGCAATACCAATGATCCTCGGCTCAAAGACCGACCGTTTAATATCTAAGATCCAATCCTCCTTGATCCTGAATTTAACAAACTCATCGGCATTCAGACGATTCAGTACAGGACCTGTAAGTTTACCTGTTACAGAATCTGCAACACCTTCACTGGTACCTCTGGCACTTCGAAGCGCATCCTGGGGTGACATGGCAATCTTAAAGGAATCATTATCATCCAATACTTTGCCCGAAGCCGTATCTTTTGGAGAATATACAGTCAGTTCTTCGTTTCCAATAGCTTCCAGCAAAATGTCAATCAGTTTAGATTTCTCAGAATTCAATACAGAATTCACTGTATCCCTCAAATCAATCTCTCTCCAAATACGTTTTGCGTAGTAGACATCCTCTTCGCGAACATCCGCATATGGCACCATCACATTACTGTCAATATCATTTCTTACAGAGAAGCCATCTCTCGGCGGCGTCTTCAGCTTCATTTTCTTCTGCCCTTTTGCTGTTGTATCTGCAACCGCAACAGCAGGTGCAACTACAGGAGCCGGCTTTGAAACCGTCGTCTTCGCTTTTTTAGCGGTTGTTTTGCGCTTACTGGTCTGTGCAAATGAAGCACTGCACAACAACAATAAAACAACTGTATATATAACCTTTTTCATTTGGGTATGATTTTCTTTTATGCTCACAGGCTATTTTGCGGTAAATGTTATTGGATCCAATACCTTTTGTCTGCCATCCGGTCCTTCGCAAACAATATCCTTAAAGATCACCGTTGCACCAGGTTTAATGGAATTGAGCGCACCTTTAACCGCTCCACCAAATCCAGCTCCACTACCCTGCATTGTTACCGCATCAGAACGCGGATTAATAAAAGTGGCAGAATAACGGAGTACCCTGTATTTTACGTCAAATACAAAATCTTCCAGCTGAGTTTCCAGTTCATTAGAACCCGTTAACCAAGACAAGGGCACATTACCTCCGGATTTCCCTTTAACCATTGCTCTCGGTGTAGGCAAAGCTTTTACACGGAACTTCTGGGAACCCAGGTTTACAGTTTTACCGGCATTGCTTGCGCTTACGTTAATGCTCAGTTCTTTTCCAACTTCAGCACCACCAACACTCACGGTAAATTTACCATTACCACCCTGAATACTACCACCACTAATATTAGCTTTAATACTCTCTAATGGAAAGCCAGCAGCCGAAACAGAAAATGGATTAGGGATTCCAGCATAGATCACATTCATTTTATCCGGGGATACCGTTGCAGAAGGTTTTGCTACCTGATAAGTCTGCTCTGGAGTAAAGTACTCTTTTACAACACCATCGGTCTGTTTTACGCGAACAGACCCTCTCCACTTAAATACCCCAACACTAGAAGTTCCGCCTGTATAAGTCGCCTTTCCGTCCTTAACAACTAAAGCACTTCCGCCAACTGTGATTACTGGTGTTGACCGGCTATCGCTGGCAGTCAGAAATACCTCAGCAGTATAAGGCTGGCCTCTGTCTCTTATACACATCTAAAAGGGGGGGGGGGGGGGGGGGGGGGGGGGGGGGGGGGGGGGGGGGGGGGGGGGGG
>NZ_JAELTV010000580.1 GCF_016429005.1 Pedobacter sp. ASV19 | reverse complement strand
CCCCCCCCCCCCCCCCCCCCCCCCCCCCCCCCCCCCCCCCCCCCCCCCCCCCCCCCCCCCCCCCCCCCCCCCCCCCCCCCCCCCCCCCCCCCCCCCCCCCCCCCTTCTAAAGCCTCCGCCCCCCCCCGATATCTACACCGGCTAACGTTCGTCGGCAGCGTCAGATGTGTATAAGAGACAGATATATGATTGCTGAACTGGATAAATGTCAAGAAAAAAATGGCAATGGGTATTTAGCAGGTATTCCGGGGGGGAAAGAAATCTGGAGGGAAATCAAAGCCGGCAATATACAATCCTCCAGCTTTTCGCTGAATGGAAAATGGGTGCCCCTGTACAACATTCATAAAATTTACGCGGGTCTTTATGATGCTTATGCGCTTGCCGGTAATTCAAAAGCAAAACAGATGCTGATTAAACTAACCGATTGGTGTGTAGATTTGGTTTCCAATTTATCCGATCAGCAGGTACAGGAACTTTTAAAAAGTGAGCATGGAGGATTAAATGAAACTTTCGCACATGTTTATGCCATAACGGGTAATCAAAAATACCTGCAATTAGCAAGGCGGTTTTCGGATCGTGCTATTTTAAATCCGCTTTTAAAGCATATGGATGTTTTGAATGGGTTACATGCAAATACACAGATTCCTAAAGTGATTGGTTTTGAGCAGATTGCCTTGTTGGATAAGGATACAGAGTGGGCAAACGCCGCTGCTTTCTTTTGGAAAACTGTAGTAGAACATAGAACAGTAGCTATTGGTGGAAATAGTGTGAGAGAGCATTTTCATCCTTCTAATAACTTCTCTACAATGACCGAATCAAGAGAAGGCCCGGAAACCTGCAATTCTTACAACATGTTGAAGTTGACCAAGCAATTGTTTCTGGCAGCACCCTCTAACGCTTACCTCGACTATTACGAACGTACACTTTACAATCATATCCTCTCTTCGCAAAGACCGGAAGGTGGTTTTGTATACTTTACGCCCATGCGACCTGGGCACTACCGAACTTATTCGAGCCCACAGGAAAGTTTTTGGTGCTGTGTAGGTTCTGGACTGGAGAACCATGGCAAATATGGAGAATTGATTTACGCGCATAGTGAGAATGATGTGTACGTCAATCTCTTTATCCCCTCTACTTTAAACTGGAAGGAGAAAGGCATTCAGCTTACACAGCAAACTCGTTTTCCGAATGCTGAAAATACCTTGCTCAAATTCAATTTAGAAAATAAAAAACGTTTTGCCTTACATTTCCGTTGTCCGCTTTGGATAGAACAAGGAAAAATGACTGTTTTGGTGAACGGAAAGAAAATAGCGGTTAGAAGCGATGCAAATGGTTATGCCAGTATCGACCGCGTTTGGCGCAGGGGCGATGAGGTCAATATTTCTTTGCCAATGCATACCACCACGGAGTTTATGCCAGATGGTTCCGATTGGGTAGCCTTTCTTCGTGGGCCGATTGTTCTTGCCGCAGCTATGGATACTTTAAATCAGCCCAATTTAACCGCCGATGGTAGCAGGATGGGGCATATTGCTTCTGGAGCTTTGTTTCCGATCAGTGAGGCACCGCTTGTTACAGGAGTTAAAAAATCGCTGGCGAATGAAATTACATTGATGGACCAGAGCGGTTTGACTTTCAGTGCTCAAAATGCCATCTATCAACCCAGATATAAATCCTTAAAACTTGTTCCTTTTTACACTTTGGCCGAAAAGCGGTATGTAGTGTATTTTCCTTACAGCAGTACAGAAACGTTATCAGAACGTGCAAAGGAAATTCAATTGGCGGAAGAAGAAAAAATGAAAATTGAACAGCAAACTGTCGATTTGGTTAATGTAGGAGAACAGCAACCTGAATCTGATCATCATTTTAAGGGAGAGCAAACAGATAATGGAATTTATCAGGAAAGGCATTTTAGAAATGGAAAAGGGTGGTTTAGTTATCTGCTTAAAAACAAAGATCTATCGGCAAATAAATTGATTCTAACTTATTACGGGCGGGAAAAGGATAGAGATTTTTCCATTTTAATCAACGGCGCTGCAATTGAAAAGGTGAAGTTAGATGGATCCAGGGGAGCTGCTTTTTACTGTCTCTTATACACATCTAAAAGGGGGGGGGGGGGGGGGGGGGGGGGGGGGGGGGGGGGGGGGGGGGGGGG
>NZ_JAELTV010000057.1 GCF_016429005.1 Pedobacter sp. ASV19 | reverse complement strand
CCCCCCCCCCCCCCCCCCCCCCCCCCCCCCCCCCCCCCCCCCCCCCCCCCCTTTTTTAGATGTGTATAAGAGACAGGGAACAGCAAAAGCCGGATGACCTCCTACCGAAAACAACAACGTTTCAGCAGCTGGATTAAATACTTCGTAACTACAGCTTAATGATCCTTTTTCCAAACGGTACCTCAGACACAACTTAAATTGAAAAGGATAATTCTGCAAAGTCTCCTCATCGCTTTCCAGTGTAAAAAGCAATTCCTGCCCACTTATTTGTTCCACCTGGAACACTTTATCTCTGGCAAAGCCATGACGGGACATCTCATAGCGTTTGTTTTTATAAAAATACGCGTTATCCTTTAAAGCACCTACTATAGGAAAGAGAACCGGACTGGATTTACCCCAAAAGGCAGGATCTCCGCTCCATAGATGTTCAAGATTTGTTTTCTTATTAAAAAGGCTTTTCAACTCCGCACCCCTGGGTTCAAAGGATGCTTTAACATATTCGTTTTCCAATAAAATCATATCCTTAAAAATAGAAAAATACTTTAACAATATATTTAAAACCTGATCCCTGCCAGGGTTGTTTTTAAGTTAAATGTATAATTTTATCTCATGGGCATACAATCGATCAATCCGGTAAATGGTAAAACCGTTAAAACTTATAAAGAAGAAACGGAACAAAGTATTAACAAGAAAATAGATCGGGCACATGCAACATGGCCAAAATGGAAAGCAACGTCCTTTGAAGAAAGAGCATCCTGTCTGAATAAAACTGCCAGTACACTCCGTAAGTATAAAGAGGAGCTTGCCCAGCTTATGGCCTCGGAAATGGGAAAACCCCTTCAACCTGGCAGGGATGAAATTGAGAAATGCGCAAAAGTATGTGAATATTATGCACAGAACGGAGCCAGATTCCTGCAAGATGAACCGGCAACAACCGAGGCCTCTAAAAGCTATGTCAGTTTCCAGCCACTCGGTGTCGTACTGGCTATTATGCCCTGGAACTTTCCTTTCTGGCAAGCCTTCCGGTTTCTCGCACCTGGTCTGATGGCAGGTAACTGCGGCGTACTCAAACATGCCTCCAATGTAACAGGATGCGCTCTGGCTATTGAAAAAATACTTCTCGAAGCAGGATTTCCCAAACACGTATTTCAAACCCTTATTGTGAGCAGCAAAGCTGTAAAAGCAATTATTGAGAATCCACTGGTTAAAGCGGTCACCTTAACAGGGAGTACGGGAGCAGGGATGCAAGTGGCAAGCCAGGCCGCAGCCGTACTGAAAAAATCGGTTCTGGAACTTGGCGGAAGCGACCCCTATATCATCCTTGAAGATGCTGATCTGGATATGGCCGCCCGTATTTGTGCAGAAAGCAGGCTTATCAACAACGGGCAAAGTTGTATTGCCGCCAAAAGGTTTATTGTTGTCAAAGCCGTGGAAAAAGAATTCATCAAAAAATTCAAGATACAAATGGCCTCCAAAACCACAGGAGATCCTCTAGATCCGGCAACTCACCTTGGCCCAATGGCCAGAACCGATCTCCGGGACGAACTTCACCAGCAGGTAAAAGACAATATAGCGGCAGGTGCAAAATGTATACTAGGTGGTTCTATTCCTCGTTACAAAGGCAATCATGCCTTCTATACCCCAACCATTTTAACAGGTATAAAAAAAGGAATGCCAGCCTATACGGAGGAATTATTCGGTCCGGTTGCTTTGGTCATTTCCGCTAAAAATACAGAAGAAGCCATCCGTATTGCCAACGATTCCCCTTTTGGGTTAGGATCTGCAGTCTTCACCAGGAACAACAGTCTGGGCGAAAAAATTGCACGTGAGCAACTGAATGCGGGGTCCTGTTTTGTAAATTCACTGGTCAAATCTGATCCCCGTTTGCCTTTTGGTGGCATTAACCAAAGCGGTTATGGCAGGGAACTTGGTTTGTACGGTATCCATGAATTTGTGAACATCAAAACCGTTTATATTCAATAGAATTACACGGCCGCAGTAAAATCTGGAATCAGTTGTTTTCCCTGTTCATTATACATAAAATAAGGATCTTTATGAAACGAGTGCCAGTCCTGCAGCAAACGCCGCTTCAGCTCCTGTTCCTCCTCGGTTAAGGCCATTGCTTTTTCGGGCTGACTGAAATGGTTAATCAGATTGTAACACAAAGTAAACTGGGCTGTTGCAATAATGGCTGCCTTCCGGTTGTCTTTGGTATGGTTATCATCAAACCATAAAGTAGTATCCATGGTCCTTGCCTTTTCAGCTACCTCCATCATGGCCTCAGAGGGCTTGATGTTCGTAACTACAGGCTGTTCTGCTGAAAAGCCCACCTCAGTTTTCAATTTTGGCTTTTCCTTTTTCAGTTTTTGATTGGCTTTACTTAATTCATAAATAGAGTTCATCACAGCCACCTTTTTAAGTTTGGAATGCTTAAAGATCTTATCATAATATAGTCTTCGGATTTGTTTCAGATAGATATCTGTATTCATCATCATCACCGATTTAAATCTGGCCATGATCATCTGCTGGACAGCACTAATCCTCACCTTCAAAAAATAATCTACATATTTAAAAAAAACGATCACCCAGGTATTCTGTTTTTCTGCAGCTACCCTCCTGGCATCTGAAAGCCGATAGGTCCCGAGTAAATAAAGAAAAGTAACCAGTAGTCCGGGAATCGTCAGTACCCGCACCCAGTTGTGCCAGCCAAACAAAAAGGCACTCACCAGCATCCCGGCATTTAACACCGCAAATATTTTAAGCAGATTGATCAGCTGCTGGATGTTCACTCTTTCATACCAATGTTTTCTGTTTTCTGTAGGAAAAGTATAAGCATCCATAAAATAACTCGTTACATCACAAAGGATCATCATACTAAAATCCCCAAACTTCTCCCTTCGTCTTTCATTGGCCAAAACCATACTCTCAATTCCCTGGTTATCTGCAACCCCTCCATCCATCAGACAAAATTGTGTATTCTTATCAAAATCGGGATTATGCAACCAATCTTTTCCCTTAGGCAGGGTGCTTGGACTATATTTATACACCAGATGCTCCAGCAATTCATGCTTACTAAGCCCTTTGTACACAAAATCATCAGGAAAAACCACCGGCTCAAAACCACCAGGAAAACAGGAAGAGCTGGCCAGAATATCCGCCAGTTTCATCTTTTTTGCAGCAGCCATTCCCCTGGCTTTAAACTTAATATAAGCATTTCCAATCCTACCTTTGGGATAGCTCCCCGGATGCTGGGACTGGAAGCGGAAAGAAACTCCATTAGCAAACTCTGTGGCATTAATGCAGATCTCATCCAGATGCGGATCTGCGCTCCGGTCTGAAAAAATCTCGAAATTCAATCCTTCAAATAATTCATCGTAGGCTAAAGCAAAAGCATTGACCAGATTCCTGCTTTTCTCCCGACGGTGTTTCCATTTGCGATCGTCTTTCAATAGTTTAAAAGCCCGTTTGATCAGGTCTTCCCCATCCAGATCAGTCCAGAGTCTCACATAGGCCTCCTCAAATGTTTTGCCCTGAAAAATATAACTGCTGTACACCAAATTGGCAATACTACCTCCTGAGGAAGAAGAAATATATTTGACCTGCTGCAATAAACTGTGGTCGCCAACCTTAAGCCGATTCAGATAACTCAAGCTTCCCACTGAAAATAAAGCTGCTCTAAATCCACCCCCAGATAATGCCAGTGCTATGTTTTCCATAATCTAAGGTCTATAATTCATCTTCCTTTTTTTTGGTATAACTGAATCCCAGTACGACAGATTCTCCAAGAATGATCTGGTCACCTTCTTCCAGCAAATATCCCACTTCAGCAGAATTCAATCTCAGCTGGTCCTCACTATTTAAAGTTTTGATCTTTGTTTTATTACCGGGCGGAATTCCCCCTTCATCTGCAAATAGCATAAACCCGTTTTTACCTTCATCCCATTCCAGATGGGCATGCTGCCGGCTTACAAATCTGTTACCTGTATGATCTGCATCGCCCGGAAATGCTATATTATTGATCCGTACAGATCCATTAGACATAGGTACACTTTTTTCCCGTCCAAGATTGATACGGCCATCATCTGCTCGCAGCACATAGTCTTGCTTTTCTGCTTGTCCGTTCAGTATCTGTAGCAGGGCCGTTCTGCCTCTTGTTTCAAAAATTGCTGTAACCGCTTTAATCTCTGCAACCACAGTCTTCATTTTCAAAGAAAAAGACAAAGGAAGAACCTGACATAGTGCAGCACCAACCGGAAAGCTTTCCTTTAACCCGGTTTCCAGTGTCCATTGCAAAGGAAGGTCAACAGCAAAGTTATCAGAGATCCGCTGAACTTCCTGCTTTAACAATGCAGGCTCCGGAATATATAATGCAGCCTCATACAAATGTCGTTCTTCAGCAGGGGCCACTGCATAAAGTTGTATTGATTCCACATTCCGGCCCTCGCCTCCCTCCAGTTTCTGTAATTCTTCTTTAACAAAGTGGAGGATCTCTTCCCGAAGAATCTTCACGTCCACCGGCTGTTGATCTTTATTCTTTCTAAACAGGTTAAACATACTTCTAAATTTAGTCAATACTCTTCATATATCCTTTTTCGACCAGGAATGGAACAACATGTTCTCCTGCAAGCCGCACTGCCACAGACGACCCTCTGGTTGATTCAATACGCACACACACCACCGTATTTCCGGTTCCTTTGGTATTTGGCGCAAAGAAAACATACCAGCCATCATTGATCTTTCTCCGTTTCCAGATCCTTTCGGGTGTACCCGTTTTTCCCGCTACTGTAATCCCCAATATACCTGCCTTGCCTGCACTTTGTTCCTCCATAAACCGGGTCAGCAAACTTGCATAGACGGTCTTATCTGCTAACGGCACAGTAGGTTTTACCAAAACTGTAGAATCACTGATTTTCAAAGCATAACGGTTCGGTCGGAGGTTGCCCTGATTGGCAATTCCGGCTGCCATCCGTGCCACAGCTGCAGGGGTTGCGATCAATTCTCCCTGTCCCCAGGCCATACCTGAAATACCAGTTGCCCGGTTCCGGTAAATACGATCAGGGTTATAAGCACTTTTAAATTCCGTTTTTCGCCACAACTCAAACCATTTGGCCTCCTGTGCCTCATTATCTGTTTTCCGGTTGTAATAATAACCACCAACCCCGTGAAGGAACATGCCGGTTTTCAGGTACAAAGCTCCCATTTGTTCCTGTAAATGCTCCTGGTTGGCCAGTTTGATAAAATATACATTATTTGATTTGACCACCGCATTCTCCATATTGATCAGTCCCGTCTCATCCGGTTCTGCTCCCTTTGTCCTGATCCTTTCGTTGGCTTTAACCATATAGGTTTTATCTGCTGCACCCGGCCCAAGTTTGTTAAATGCAGCCATAGCCGTTAAGATCTTTGCCGTAGAGCCCGGTTGAGTCGCAATGGTAAAACCCGGGTCTGCATTGGTGATCCAGCCGGCCAGTTTATTCTGATCTGCCTGATTTAAACTGAGTTGTTCCCAGTTATGTACTGCGGGCAAAGGAAAAGCTGCAGAAGCCAGAACATCACCCGTTGAAGCTTCCATCACCACCACCGATACCCGGCTGTCTTTAAAATCAGGATCCTTGGCTATAGATTGTTGAATACTCGTTTGAAGTGCAGCATCTATAGTTAGTTTCACATCCCTGTTCTTGTGTTTCAAGGCGGCTATTTCTACACTGTCCAAGCCCGAAAGCAATAAAGGGACCAATGCGCCATAGTCTCTTTTTTGCACGGTCATTTCTTTGATTCCTCTTGGCAGAAAGCGGTCTTCCCTATATTTCGATGCGGTAACATCGTAGTTCGTTACCGGCATCTTAAAACCACGAAGCTCTGCTGCATGCTCGTACTCGCCAAAGTATCCATTAATTCCCCCGGTAAAGACACCCGTATTGGCATCTCCTGTCCAGAAAAACAATTGTTCCTCAAAAGGATAATAACGGGCCGGCCGTTTGTGCATGGCAGAATCCAGGTTGTAATTCCCCACACCTGCAGCATTCAGCAATTCCTTTTGCTTCAATACCAGTTGCGGGTCACTTGTGGCCAGTAGACGACCTTCCCGGTCAAACAAAGAACCAGCTTCCAGCTTTCGCATCAAAATTGCGATTCTTGGATTATAGCTAAACATCCTGATGCCACTCTTATCGGCCACCAAAGCAGGTTTAGCAATCCATTTATGATTATTCAGTGCATAACCGCCAATATTCACCACCAGCAGGACCATCCCAATACTGGCTGCAACAAGCGCAGGAACCAGGTTGGCATCCTGCTGTTTGGTCAGATAGGCCATCTGTACCTTCGTTCCCGAAACGGAAGAGGCACCGAGCAAAAATCCGGCTGCGACCAGGTTAATGACCAGCGATGAGCCGCCATAGCTTTCAAATGGCAATGAAACCCCAGACAAAGGCAATGCTCCTGTAGACCCTCCTGCAATCAGCAAAAACTGTATGAATGTACTAATCCCTATTCCGGCACAGATATAAAATAAAAACGGATTACCTGTTTGCCGCCCAATCAGAATGGCCCGATGCAGGTACACCAGGAATAAGATAAAGATACAGACCATACCTGCCCAGCCAAACTCTTCTCCTACCGCCGGTAAAATCATATCAGTATGTGCTTCAGGAATAGTTTTGGCATAACCTTCACCTGTACCCTGGCCCGAAAAACCACCACTGGCCATAGCCCAAAGTCCGTTAGCAACCTGATCTCCCCCATACACCTCATTGTTCCAGGCATCCTGCCAAATCGCTTTGCGATCTGAAAGACGTTCTACGGGTCCGGGTACCAGCTGATGCAGAAAAGGGATTTTATCAATCGTCATAAAGGCCGTGATCACCACCAGCGCCATCAAAGCCGATTCACTGACCCATTGCTTTTTAAAGAACTGCACCAGACCCCATATCCCAAAGGCAATTGCAGCAACGATCCACACATTACTGAAAATAAAAGATGCCAGGATATATAAGCCTACAAAAGCAGCCATGATCATAAAATCGCCTCTTGAAAAAGAGAACAGGATGATAAAAGTAAAACAGATCACTATAGCCGGGCCTAAATCGCCCAAAGCCAGGAAGAGCAATAAGGTCAATACAATTGCTGCCAGCGCAAAGGAGAAGAAAGACCAGCGTTTTCTCCAGCTGGAATACTCAGAAATGAACCTTTCATTAAGTGCAAAAAAACCGGCAAGAAACAAAATAACCAGGTATTTCACCAGCTCACTGGGTTGTACCCCTAGTAAGTTGACCTTTACACCGCTGCCTTCAGGACCGGACCCCAGTAGAATCGTACAGAGCAACAGCAGCATTCCCAATGCAATCCACGGCCAGCCATTTGCAGCTTCCCGTTGTGTCCGGAACACAAACATTCTGTATAACCTGGAATCCTGATGAAAAAGACGCAGGTTCATCATCGCCAGCACCGCCATGATCAACATACCTGCGGCCAGGAAATACAAAGTATCGATGGCCAGAAAACGATCTCTCAAAGGATCCTGTAAACTCATCAGGGTGAGCAAAGACAATCCTGTTAGAATCATCAGCAGCGGAAGCAGAAAAGGATCTGCTTTCGGAGCTCGTATGCTGAGCAATATATGAACCAACACAAAGGCCAGAAAAAAAACACCGGCCACTGTCCAGTAAGCGGAAGTGAATTGTGCCGGTGACCGGACAATAAAAGCCCCGTCAGCCTTCAGGGTGTTAAAATCTCTCGAAGAGAGCAAACGGATGGTATGTGGTTTCTGGTAAAAGTTAAAAGACTTATTGCCTTGAAGACCCGCAACCCCTTGTACCTTCCCAAATTCATACCCAGGCTGCAAAGGTAAAACTTCATATGCCCTGTCTGCAGGAAGGTTCATGAACGCAAATTTACCTTCGGCATCAGTCCGTACAAAAGCCGTTAAGGGCTGGATGTCGAGGCTGTCTTTTGGCAGGATCATTTCCAGCTTTACCAATACCCTGGCAATGCCTCCACTCTTTCCCGAAACCTTTCCCTCAATGGCGTATGCACCAGATTTAAGATCAATACTTTGGGGCAAAGCCTTAGGTTTGGTCTTTTCAGCCTCATAAGAGAGCCCTTCATCTTTATCATAGCCAAGAAGAGATCTGGATAAAAGCACTCTTTTTCTGAACGATTCCCCTCCTTCTGCTTCAGCCTCTTCAGCAAGGACATAATACTTTTGCTTATTCAGCTCTCCGATGTTCTGAAAATGTTCACCTTCATTAAATCGGCTTTGCAGCACTTTTGAAATAAAAGCAATATCACGGCTGTCCAGATCATAATTTCCATGGGTCAAAACCGCACTGATCCCGCTTACCGGATCTGCTCCGTTCAGGTTCACCACAGTTCCCTGCTTTAATTTCAGGTCTGTACCCTGGAAACGATGCTGCAATACGCCAAATAAGCGAAAAAACAACAGCGCCAGAACTACAGCAATCAGCGCAAGAAGCAAACGTTCCTTGCCCCTGCCTGCCTTTTTCTGCGTATCACTATCTAGCTGATTTCTTTCCATGCGGTTTTAAAGGCTTAGCAACAGAATCAGTATAATACACACTATCCCGTAAAGGTTTTTTCAGCGTATCCAGTCCGGATTGTACAGGCTGCCAGGGATTTTCATATACCGGAGCCAAAGGGCGAACTTGATGCTGTATCCGTTCAAGCTGCCTGTACAGCCATCCCGAAAGGCCCAGCAACCCTGCTGAAAGCAGTAGTAATAAGGCCAGCCACCCCCTGTTCCTAACTACTTTAACCGGATGCTTTGCAGAAGTTACCGGAGGAGGTGACGGAACAGGAACTACAGTTTCCTGTTTTGCAGCAGGTTTTGCAGGCTGATGTTGTGCAGGTATTTTATCATTTTTAACCAGAACCACCGTAATATTGTCATGCCCTCCTGCGGCATTTGCCGCGTCAATCAGAGATTGCGCCGCAGCCGGCAAGTGCTCCTGATCCAGCAAAGCTGTAATCTTCTCTTTATCAATACGGTCTGTTAAACCATCGCTGCAAAGCAGCAATGTATCTCCTGGAAGAAAAGGAGATTGTCCGGTTTCGATAAAATCGTTTCGAAGCCGGGCGGTTTCTTCCAGGCCAAGCGCCTGGTTAATCTCATTTCTTTTAGGGTGCTGCATAGCAGCAGCCTCTGTCAGTCTGCCCGAATCTTCCAGGAAGCCTACAAAACTCTGGTCCTGAGTAATCTTCACCAGCGCTTTATCCCGTAATAAATACAGACGGGTATCCCCTACATGAGCATAGTAAAACTGATTTTGTTCCAGATCTGCCACCACAAGTGTCAATACACAAGCCATTTTCTCCAATGCAGGATCCTGGCTTTTATGCATAAAAATCTCTTGATTAGCTTCCCGGACAGCTGTATCCAGCGCTGGAAGAATATCCACCCTACCCAATCCAGCCAGATTCTTTCGGATGCAAGTCTGGGCAATTGCCGCTGCAACCTCACCCCCTTCATATCCTCCAACCCCATCAATGACAACAGCAAGCAGTAAACTGCTTCCTGCAATAGGTTCGGCCAGGAAAGCATCTTCATTATTGTCCCTGGTCTTCCCGATATCCGTTTGACCAAATAATCTATTCTCCATTCCCCTGATCTTTAATGTCTGTAAAATGCCTTACCAAAAGCCCGATGCAAATGGCCAGCAACGCCCAGGTTAATATCTGTGATAACATATCAACCTTTAAAGATGTTAATCCCTATAATCCCATTCAGCAACACCTTAGAGTTGATCGGCAGCTCAGCCCATACCGGCGCATTGATATTGCTCCGCGGCACTTCCTGCTCATTAATGATCGTTTTTTCTCCAAAAGAAGCCAGGTATAATTTACCGTCAGCCGAATTGAAGCGGATTCTAAGATGCGGCGTATCTACCCATTCAGATGGAATTCTAAAGATATTTACCTCTGTACGCTCTTCTTCTGCACCAGACACAATGATATCCTCGTCTTTCATCAGATATTCGAACTTTTTGCCCGAATATTTCTGATCTGGCATAATGGTATCGAGTCTGGCATAGGTCTTTTTAACCGCTTTAACCGGACTGTGCTCTGAGGGCTCCTCTTCCGGTGCATAAGGCAATTCATAATAGCCCTCACTATAATAGGTAAATCCCTTCAGGATATCTTCATTCACATCAAATATCTGCACCACCCCCGTTTGTCTCGGAATAAACGTTACCCGAAGGTTATCGTCCTTCTGCTGGCTACCAGGAAGCAATTTGCCAATAAAACCAATATCTCCCCTTTCATAATCCGGGTGCGACACCAAACGAAATACCCATTTGGAACTGGAAGGCTGAACTTTCTTGCCCTCTTTTTCATAGGTCTTAAGAATCTGATAGAATTGTTTCACCGCTTCATCTACAATGATCCCAAATAGACCTTGTTTCTGGCTCAGGAACTCTTTATAGTCTTCAGCATTGAAGCAGATCATATATTCATGATAAAATACAATACGTCCAGCAAAAGACAATTCAGCAATAGAAGCTTTAAACTGCTGTAAAATATATTGATACACGCTATCCGGGGTGAGGCCCCGTGCAGTAGCCGCTTTTGTCTTTTTTGTTTTGCTGCCCGGGAGAAAAAGGTCTTGCAGACCAATCTTCTTCCAGAAAGTTGTTTTTGGTTCCATAAATAAAGCATTAAAAATGAACGGCGGTATCCAGGTCTAATTTCGTACTGTCATGGGGGGGTTTGGTAATGGGTTTAACCTCCACCGGTTTAATTTTCGTCGCAGTGTCCAGGGTCATGGTATCTGGCGCAACCTCATTTACAGGTTCTGTATAAGGCTTCTCTTGTTTGCTGGTCGTATCTCTCAATACATTACCGCCTTTCCCGGTGTTTTCCTGCGCGTCTTTGCCCGAATTCCCATACAGCAAAAGCCCCATGGCACCAGCAAGCACAACCATCAGTACAATCATCGAATAAAATACCGGTCTGGCCACTCTGATCACGTCAGCCTCCTCCACTGCCGGAACAGAAGAGATCCTTTCTGTTTCCTGATAGCGCAGCAGCAAATCCTGTAAACGTTCATTTTCTTCCTGCAGCAATGCAGCATTCGGTACCTGTCCACCCTCAGCAGGCGAAGCTATACTGTGATGAATAATGAAATCCTGGAGTTCCACTCCATTCCCAAAACGCTGTAAAGGATCTTTCTGTAAGCATTTTGCAATCACCTGCAACAACCATTGTGGAACTTGAAGTTCATGTTGTTTCTTCTCTGGTGACCAGTTTTCCGGAATATACTGACGTCGCAATTCTGTTAAATCCGGAACCATCTGTTCCATATGTGCAAGCATCACTTCATTTCTGGACTTTTGCCCCTGATCCGCTAAGGGAAAAGGTACCTGTCCAGCCAGCAATTCATATAATATAACTCCATAACTATAGATATCCGTTTGAAACAGCAACTGTCCTTCATTCTGTTCCGGCGCCATAAACTCAATGGCACCAGCGTGGCGGATACTGGTTCTGCGCTGATCATCTGACATCGCAGACAAACCAAAATCCAACAATACATAGTTGCCCGAATGCACATTGAATTTTACATTGTTACTCTTGATATCACCGTGCTTCACTGAAAATTTATGACAATGTGCCAGCGCATTAGCCAGCTGATCGGCCACCTTGATCACTTCTTTGATCGAAAAAACAGGATCATGTGGAGGTTTTAACAGATCTTCCAGGTCAGGCCCGTCAATAAATTCCATCTCTATAAAAGGAAAAGAGCCGCTTTCCGTAATTCCGGAATTCAGAATCTTTACCACATTCGGATTGGGCTCCTCATTTACCTTTTTCAACTTTTCCACCTCATTCTGGAAATTCCGAAAGTTCTTATCTTCTTCACTTTCGGTGTGTACAGGCGTTGGCAACAGTTTCACTGCTGTTATAATTGTCCCTACACGTTTTCCTTTGTAAACCGAGCCCTGTCCGCCTGTGCGCAACGCACCCATATTCTCCAGGCCTTCGGTAATTGTAAATACTTTACTCATGCAATAAAATTACAACAATTTTAGTTCCATAATGCAAATCCGTCCCTGCTCCTGTATACCTTTTGTCAAAACGACCGTAACGAAGGTCTTTTTTATTATAAAAAACATTTCGAGATAGGGGTAAATGCACTTCATGTTGTCTCTATTGCAAAATGTCAGTATCCTATATATTTAAAATGAAAAGATTGAAGTATGGTCTGGTCCTGTTCGGATTAGGCCTCCATTTAAAAACCAACGCCCAAAGCATTTTTTCAGGCAAACTCCAGGTAGATTACGTTCCTTTTTCCAATTATGTAAGACCGGTTGATAGCCTTAAGACCGGATCAACCAGTAATTTCAAAAGGATTCAGGGCGCCATCAGCATTCCGCTCTCTACTAAAATGGACAAACAAGGCAGACCGATACTATGGGCGATCGGTGCAGAAGGTGCCTATGCCCAAATCACTAACCGAGATTATGAGGAAAAGCTTTTTCCTACCAGGCTATTGAATGCCCAAATCGGCTTGCTGCATTCCAGGCCCATCAGCCAAACCTGGTCCATTATGGCTATGGCCTCCGTTGGTGTTTACACAGATATGGAAAAAATCACCGCCGATGATATCCTGGCTCAAGGCGGTATCTTATTCATCAAACATTTTAACCCTCGTATTGCGCTTGGCTTTGGACCAGTACTGTCCAATACTTTTGGCGCACCCATGATTTTACCTGGCATCTATTTTGACTGGACAACCCGCGGCAAGTACCAATTGCATATTAATTTTCCTCAGGGAATGGAATTTGGTGTAAAAATCAACAAGGTACTTGCTCTTAAGGCTGTAATTGAACTGAGCGGTATGACTGCGGAAGTCAATAGGGACAACCAGTCCAAGATTCTGGGGTACCAACAGATCATTGCAGGTCTGAGACCAGAAATCAAACTTGGCAAATCATTAAGCCTGGAACTTACTGCAGGATCCACACTCCTCCGTTCTTTCAGTATAAATGACCGCAAAATAAGCGCAATTTTCAAAGAGAAAGCACTCGCCGATCCACGTTTTACCACAACCGCTTACGGTGCGGCTGCCCTAAAATGGAATTTTTCCAAAAAATAAAGATCCAAAAACTTCCTATATACCACTTCCTTTCGCAATTCCCCCCGGCTCATCCGGGGGAACAGGAAGTGGATCAGAAGTCTTTCGACGCGTATAGATGTCCAAAAATATAATGAACATTCCGGCCATAATGGCCATGTCGGCCACATTAAAAACACCGGTTTGAAACAAACCAAAATCAATATGTAAAAAGTCGGTAACAGAACCATGAAGTAGTCTGTCGTATAAATTCCCGATTCCCCCTCCTATAACCAGACATAAACCGATTGCATAAACTTTGGCAATATTTACCCTGCTGAACAGAAAATACAAGCCAAATGCCAGAACCAGTAAAGGCATTAAAGAAAGAAAAATAAATCTGATCTCTGAAGAAAAGGAATCACCAAGGCTTAAAAACGCACCGGAATTCTCCACCTTTGTCAGCGTCAAATGATTATAAACAAACTTAATATTCTCATTATAACTGAGTTCATTCCGAACAATCGTTTTGGTCATCTGATCACAGCCAACGGTACAACTTAAAACAGCCAGCAGGATTAAATTTCTGATCCATATCTTTTTCTTCATGATTCTTAAGCGTCTTTTTTAGCCGTACTTGCCGGGTTATAATTTTGTTTAGGCAAAGGTACGAAATCTGTTTCGCCGGGCACCCGGTCAAAACTCTGGTCCAGCCATTTCTGCTTGACCTCTTCAATCTTTTCCCTGCTGCTGGCCACAAAATTCCAGTAAATGAAACGTTCTTCCTTAAATGGCTCACCACCAAAAATATAAATGGTCGTGTTTTCTGTCATTGTAAATTCGCAGAGTTTAGCTTCCTTGGCCACTAATAATTGTTTAGGCGTAAATTCGTGGCCATCGCTGATTACACTGCCTTCCAGAATATACAAACCCGATTCCCCGAAAAGCTCCTGGCCAATATTCAGCACCTTTCGGTCTGTGCTTTTGATTTCGATAAAAAACTGAGGGCTATAAGTGGCTACTGGCGAACGTTGCCCGAAAACCTCTCCGGCTATTAGCCGGAAAGACACACCATCCTTTTCCCAGTGCGGAATATCTTTTGCTTCCACATGCTGAAAAGAAGGCTCCATTTCTTCAAACTCCAGAGGCAGGGCCACCCAGATTTGTAAACCATGTAAATGTTTATCCGTATGACGTAAATATTCAGGCGTCCTTTCCGAATGTACAATCCCCTTCCCCGCTGTCATCCAGTTCACTGCACCAGGATGAATTTCTATATCCGTACCCAGGCTGTCCCGGTGCCGTATACTTCCTTCAAAAAGATAGGTTAAGGTAGACAGGCCAATGTGCGGATGAGGCGGAACGTCCATATTTTCATGATCACTCAGTGCTGCAGGCCCCATATGGTCAATAAAGATATAAGGTCCAACCATCCTTTTGTCCCGGAAAGGAAGCAATCTTCCCACCAAAAAATTTCCGATATCTGCGGGTCTTTCTTCTATGATAATACTGATATTAGACATGTTTTACTCCTTCTGATGAATAACGAAAGATAGGGTTAAAAATTACTTTTCGCAAACGCATCTGCAAGGGGTATTGTTTAGTTTTATAGTTTAAATTTATAATGGAATTCATCCCACCAAACCAATTGTAAACATGAATATTTCTTTAGCACATCAATACGCTGTTATCTGCGGAAGTACGCAAGGTATCGGACTGGCCAGCGCCAGGGCATTAGCCTCACTTGGCGCCACCTGCATCCTTATCGCAAGAAATGAAGAAGCATTAAAAGCTGCAGCAGAAAAACTTTCAACCAAACATGAACAAAAGCACAGCTATAGAATTGCCGATTTTTCAAAACAGGAGGACGTAAAAAAAGCAATTGAAGATATTACCGCGCGCTATCCCGTAACGGTACTGGTGAACAACACCGGTGGCCCCAAAGCAGGTCCTATTGCCGAAGCTACAACAGAGGCATTCAGCAGTGCCTTTCAGCAACACCTGATCTGCAACCAGATTCTGGCCCAGACCGTATTACCCGGAATGAAAACAGCCGGATATGGACGGATCATCAACATCGTATCTACTTCTGTCAGAACACCCCTGGCTGGCCTGGGAGTATCTAATACCATCCGTGCAGCCGTAGCTTCCTGGGCAAAATCATTATCCAATGAAGTGGGCCAGTACAACATTACGGTCAATAATGTTTTACCCGGCCTCACCAATACCGCCCGCCTGCAAAGCCTGGTACAGCAAACCGCCGCCGGCCAACACACCAATGCAGAAACCGTAGAAGAAAACATGCGCAGCAGCGTTCCGATGAAGAGGTTCGGTGAAGCAGAAGAGATTGCTAATGTAGTGGCTTTTCTGGCCTCTCCTGCGGCATCTTATGTCAATGGCACCAGCATTCCAGTAGACGGAGGCAGAACACCAACTGTCTAAAAAAAAATATTTTAAGCAAATCCTATAGGATTACTAGATTATTTATATATTTGCAGCAGAAGATCGTTCTTTACGCTTCCTAACTTATCCAGAAAGACTGAGGGACTGGCCCTGTGATGTCTTAGCAACCTCTACCATTTACAGGTAAAAGGTGCTAATTCCAATTCGCAACAAGCGAATAAGATAAGATACTGCAATTCACCGCAAATTTTCTTATCCACAAAAGCCAACCTTCAATTTCTGCAGAGCCGGAAGCTTAGGGAATATAACACCTAAACAACAGAAAATGAAACAACAAGTACGCCTGAAAAAAATGACGCTACGCCCTCACTCCTGTCCTTCTGCTATCCTGCAGCCCATGTGTGCTGCTTTCCATCATCCATGTTGCATGCACTAAAAAGAACACCGGCAGCCTATTAATTACCTTTTAATTTAACCCATATGCTAAAAATATACAAAATTTTTATAGGGATTCTTATGTCCTTTTTTTTCCTCCAGACCACACAGGCACAGTCTGTACAATTGACTGGCACGGTAACAGACAGCAATGACGGACAGGCCATTCCAGGGGTATCCGTCACCATTAAAGGCAAAAGTGCCAGTACTGTAACCGATGCCAGCGGAAAGTTCAGCATCCATGCAGACCTTAAAGATGTACTTCGGATCGCTTACATTGGCTATACCACAAAAGATGTCGTAGTCACCTCGGGTACTACCCCGCTGCACATTGCCCTGACTGCCTCAACCAACGAACTCAATGAAGTCGTGGTGACAGCGCTGGGCATCAGCAAAGCCAAGAAGTCACTTGGTTATTCCGTGCAGGAACTCAAATCAAAAGACATTTCAACAGCCAAAGAAACCAATCTGATCAATGCCCTGTCCGGAAAGGTTGCCGGGGTACAAATTACCAACAGCCAGGGCGATATGGGTTCTGCCAGAATTGTGATCCGCGGGGAAACTTCCATCGCCAACAACAACCAGCCTTTATTTGTAATCGATGGAATACCCGTAAACAATGACCAGCAATCAGGAACCAACAGTTCCAGGGATTTTGCCAATCCGATGTCCGATATCAATTCCGAAGACATTGAATCCATCAGCGTACTAAAAGGGCCTAATGCAGCAGCCCTATATGGTTCAAGGGCAGCCGGAGGTGTTATCCTGATCAAAACCAAGACAGGACGCGGTCAGCAAGGTTTAGGCATCAGTATCAATTCCAACACCACTTTCTCCAACCTGCTCACTATTCCCAACTACCAGAACGCTTTCGGGCAAGGCACCAATGGTAAATTCAGTTATGTTGATGGAAAAGGCGGAGGCTTGAACGACGGAGTAGACGAAAGCTGGGGACCACCACTTGACGGAAGGCTTATTCCTCAATTCAATTCCAATGGCGTTCCTGTACCCTTTATTGCGCATCCCAACAACGTCAGAGATTTCTTTGAAACCGGATATGCGCTAAATAATGGTATTGCCCTTTCCGGTTCCGGAGAGAAACAGGATGTTCGTTTTTCTTACAACAACCTTACTCAGGGTGGCGTTATTCCTAACTCTTCTCAAAGTAAAAACTCCTTCCTGCTGAACACCACTTATAGGATCACGCCAAAACTAACCTTAAATGCTTCAGCAAATTACATCAAAAGCTACGCGGCTAATTTACCTGCAACGGGGGGTAAACGCGCAACTGGCCCGATGCTTCAATTTACCTGGTTTGGACGTCAGGTTGATGTGAGCCAGCTTAAAAATTACAAAGATGCCAATGGCAACGATTTCAACTGGAACAACAGTTATTACAGCAATCCTTATTTTATTGCTTATGAAAATACCGTTTCTCAAAAGCGTGACCGTATTGTAGGATACGCAGAGCTGAATTACAAGATCAGCAGTGCCTTATCTGCCAATTTCAGAACGGGAAATGACTATTATAACGACCGCAGAAAAATTAAAGTGGCCTACGGAACCAACGGTACTCCTTTTGGGTCTTATGAAGAAGAAGCCTTTGCCATCAATGAAAACAATACCGAAGGCCGCCTGGAATTCAATAAAAAACTGAACAGTGATTTCTCCCTCAATATCCTCGGCGGCGGGAATGTGAGAACAGCGACCACGGAGCAAAACGATCAAATGGCTACCAAACTGGCCGTAAACGGGCTTTATACCTTAAGCAATTCCAGGGATCCATTGGTATCTTCCAACGTCTTTATTAAAGGAAGAACCTACAGTTTATTTGGTTCCGGTCAGCTGGGCTTTCGCGATTACGCCTTTATTAACGTAACCGCCCGGAACGACTGGGATTCCAGTTTACCTAAACAGAACCTGTCTTATTTCTACCCTTCCGTAAATGGTAGTTTGGTCCTGACAGAAGCCTTTGACATCAAAAGCAATGTCTTAAGTTTTGCAAAAATCAGAAGCGGCTGGTCTAAAGTAGGTAAAGCCACAGATCCTTATCAGTTGGTCAATACCTATAGCTTCACCGCTCCTTTCAACGGAAACCCGCAACAGGCAGCCAATGCCATTCAACTGAACCCGAACCTGCTTCCCGAGATCACCAAATCTACAGAAGCCGGGATAGAACTGGGCTTATTTGATAACCGTTTAAGATTAGATGTAAGTGCCTATAATACCAACAGTGTAAACCAGATTCTGAAGGTAAAAGTGAGTTCCTCTACAGGCTATACCCAGAAACTGATCAATGGTGGAAGTATCAACAACAAAGGTTTGGAAGTTCAGTTAGGTCTTACCCCGGTAAAACAGAAAGATTTCAGCTGGGACATCAATTTGAACTACGGTCTGAACCGGAGCAAAGTACTCATCCTGGATAGTGAGGGTCTCATCAGCAGTTATACCATTGGCACCAACAGGACCGTAGATGTATTGGCTGCCGTAGGCCAGCCATATGGTACCCTGTTCGGCACCACCTACCAGCGCAACGCTGCCGGTCAAATCCTGGTTAGCGCATCAGGCACGCCCGTAATTGACCCCAACAAACATTACCTGGGTAAATTTACACCAAACTGGCTGGGCGGCATCACCAACAGCTTCACCTATAAAAACTTCAACCTGAATTTCCTGGTTGATGCCAGAATAGGCGGAAAAATCTACTCAAACACCAACCGCACGGGCACATACACCGGCGTATTGGCCAGCACACTTCCTGGCAGAAATACAGAAAATGGCGGATTAACTTATTATTTTCCTGGCAATGCCACTTCTGCAGTAGCTGTAGGCCTGCCTGTTGGTGGTAAAGCCCCGGCAGGAGAGACTGTATACACAGACGGGATGATCTTTGACGGCGTATTGGCCGACGGCACTAAAAACAGCCGGATCATTCCTGCCCAGCAATATTACAAAGGCATCACCAACGTAGATGAGCAGTTTGTATATGATGCTTCTTACATCAAACTCCGCGAGGTGAAACTGAGTTACAGCATTCCATCTTCCTGGGCCCAAAAGATCGGTTTTCAAAACGCAACTGTTTCCCTCGTAGGACGCAACTTGTGGATCATTCACAAAAATGTACCCAACATCGATCCTGAAACCGCTTTCAATACCGGAAACGCTCAAGGACTGGAAGATTTAACCCTTCCTACCACAAGGAGCTTTGGTTTTAACCTTAACCTTAAATTCTAACGACCATGAAATTCAAATCCATAACCATCGCATTTTCTGCAGTCCTTGCACTTTCTCTTGGTTCCTGCAAAGAACAGCTGGCCAATATTAATAAAAACCCGAACGAGGCAGAGAACCCACAGCCGGATTATTTGCTGACCGGTGCCATTAAAAACACCGCAGATACCTATTGGGGAACCACCAATAACATGAATTCCAGTTTGCTGTTTATCCAGCATTGGGCAAAGATCCAGTATACCGATCCTGACCGCTATATCTTTACCAGCAACGACCTGCAGGAACTCTGGAACAATGGCTATACCAAAGGGATTACCAATTTAAACAAAGTAATCAGCCTTGCCGATGCACAAGGCAATACCAATTACCGTGGGGTAGCCAAGGTATTAAGATCCTGGATCTTTTCCCTTTTAACCGATGCCTATGGTGATATTCCTTACAGTCAGGCCATACAGATCAGCGACTATATCAACCCAGTATATGACACGCAAAGAAATGTCTACTTAGGGATTCTGAATGATCTGAAATCTGCACAACTGGATCTGAATGTAAATGGTAAAGCTATTGCAGGCGACATCCTGTACAGCGGATCCATCAGCAGCTGGAAAAAATTTGCCAATTCACTCCGCCTTCGCATCGCATTGCGTATTGCCGACAGGGAACCTGAAATCTCCAAAACCGTCCTGGCAGAGATTGCGGCAGAGGGCACAGGTTATATCAGTACACAAGCTGAAACAGCACGCCTGGTGTACTCCACTTCCCCTAACCAAAACCCCATCAGCAATTTGTTTGATACCCGGGATGACTACAGGATCAGTAAAACCATTGTAGACAGACTGAGAAGCTTAAATGATCCACGCCTTCCTGTCTTCGCCAGCCCGACAAAAGATGCAACAGCACAAACCTATGTTGGTGTAGCAAATGGTTTACTCACCGGTGATGCGGCCAACCTGGGCCTATCCAAAACCTCTAAACCCGGTGCCTATTTCCTGGCTCCTACCGCTCCAGCAGTCATCATCAGCTACGCAGAAATATTGTTTGACCGGGCAGAAGCCGCAGCCAGGGGTTTTACCACAGAAGATGCTGCAGCTTTGTACAAACAAGCCGTTACGGAATCTTTAAGACAATATTCTATTGCAGAAGGAGACATCTCCACTTACACTCAATCTGCAGCGGTTCAGTATGATGCTTCTGATTTCAGAAAGTCTATCGGAAACCAAAAGTGGATTGCTTTATTTGGTCAGGGACTGGAAGCATTTGCAGAATTGAGACGTTTGGATTATCCGGTTCTAAGCCCGGCAGTTGCAGGTACCCTGAACGGCCAACTCCCGGTCAGGTTCATTTACCCAGGTACAGAACAATCACTGAATGGTGCAAATTATAAAGCTGCTGTAGCCCACCAGGGTACGGATGTACTGACCACCAAACTTTGGTTCGACGTTAAGTAACCCGTATAAAGAAAATAAAAGTATAAAAAGCCCCCGATGATCAATAGTCAGATCATGCCCGGGGCTTTTTATTTTTTACTTTTTGTAAATTTATAATGGCTTTGCTTAAAGCCGCATTGCTCGTAAAACCGATGAGCACCATCCCTGGAATTATTGGAAGCTACTTCAATCAGCTCATAGTCTTTGTCTTTTAATTGTGCTTCCAGATATTCCATCATCTTCCTTCCAACACCCTTCCCCCGGCTTTCTTCTTCTACCACAAATTCTACAATTTCATAGATCTCACCATCGTGGTGCAGCAAATTTTGGTTATGGCAACTCAAAAAGCCAACTGGTACGCCTTCATTTTCTGCAAGGACCAACAGTATAGAGGGCGACATTACTTGTTCCCTGAAGCGGGATTTAAAGGTTTCATAATCCATTTTCTTTTGTTCCAGCTTGCAAATAAAACCATAAACGGCTTCTGAATCTTCAGGATCTGCCTGTCTGAAATTCAAGCTTTTGTATTCTTTGGAGCTCATTCTATAATTGATTAACGTTTTCTAAATATATAAAAATGGTATGAGTTTCTGATCATTACAGTTTAATCTAACAATACGCTAATCCCATTTGTTTGGAATGACTTTAATAGTTATTAACTCCGCCCGGGATATAAACCAAGACATAACCGTGTCTACGCCCTACCCGGATCACCACCCTCCTCTGCAATTTGCTACGAAAAATTCTCGTACACTGCGGAAAGACCTCAGAGATCTGCGGCTTTTTCAGCCGCCTGATATCGTTAGTCTTGAAGCAGCTGTACAGAATTTTTCGACACAATTCACCTCCTCTCAAACCAATTTGCCTTTCAAATTGTAGTATTAAAAATCAACAGTCGGAGTTTATATGGAAAAAATGATTCAAGCCCTTTTCAATAGTGAAGTTGAGGCATTTACTGGTTTACAAGCTTTACAGCAACTGGATTTAACAAAAGATATTTCACTTGGTGAAACCTATGTCCTGAGCAAGGATGCCTCTGGCAAGACCGCCATCCGTTCAGCAAAAGATAAAACAGAAGGTACAGGTGTGATCAGTGGAGGCTTACTGGGTGGATTGATTGGTTTACTTGCCGGCCCGCTGGGTTTCATTGTTGGTGTGGCCGGTGGTATGCTTGCCGGATCTGCCGGTGAAACCTTAAAAGCGGAAGACGTTTCCGATTACCTCGATACCGTATCCTCACAAATTCCTAAAGGTAAATCTGTCCTGATAGCGCATGTATGGGAAGACTGGGAAACTCCGGTTAATTCCGTCCTTCTGCCCCTAGCCACAGATCTGAAACGCTTCAATGTCAATGATGAAGTCTATCTTCCGGCACAAACAGAACTTCATAAAATCAATAAAGCTATCCAGGAAGCAGAAGCAAAGATCCTCGATACAGAGGGAGCCGAAGAAGCCGATTGGAAAAATACACTTGCTGATCTTAAAAAACAGCGCGGAGTCCTGCAGAAAAAGCTAAACAGCAATGCAGAACAACAAGAAAAACAATATCATCACTGGATTCATACAGCGGGAGATACAGAACAAGAACATAATGAAGAAAAAAAGGCAAAATTACAGAAGCGTCTAACAGAACAAAAAACAAGACTCGAAGAAATTAAGAAAAACCGCTAAAGAGATCAAAACCCTGTAAACCAATAAAAAAGGAGGTATTACAAATTGCGATACCTCCTTTTTATTCGCAGCTGTTTAAGCTTTAGAAAATTTTAAATCCGACAGAAAGATTAAATAAACCAGTTTTTTCATCCAGGCCTTTATTGATTTTGGTAAATCCGTGCGTATAACGGGCATCTATCGTAATGTTACCAATATCCACACCTGCATTGATGACCCCACCCATGTTTACCCTCTTGTAACTAAAGTTCTGCGGTGCATCCGGCTTATTCAGGTTATAACTAAAATCAGGACCAGCTGAAAGTCTGAAATTCAGATTTGCTGTATTGATCAGCTTATAACCGATCATTAGCGGAACATTCACTTGTCTGAATTTTGGTTCATATTCTTTAGAACCCAGGGTATACTTACTGCCGAAAGTAGAAAAATTAACCTCTGGCTGTACGTATAGGTCTTTTCCTGCGCGGGCAAATACACCAATGTTAAAACCTGCTTTTCCGGCTTTATCACTCAGGTCGTTTAAACCTGAAGGTAGAGTCCCATAGTTCACGCCTGCTTTAATACCGAAGTTAAAGTCGGAATTCTGAGCTTTTGCAGAAAAAAAGCTCAGACCTAATAAAGCAACAACTAAAGATAATTTAGTGGTTTTCATTTTTTGTGATTTTTTTAATAAATGATCATTCTTTGGGGTAAGACAACATGCTGCTCCTTTACCCCTATTCATTTTTTAAAAAAATAAAAATGATCACTTCAGGCCAACGGAATGAAAAGCCCTGAGGTATTTTTGAATAAAAGCCGCTTTATCTTTACTTCGGTACTGCACGATATACCTCGGATGCTCCAGTGGAATGACCTCTTTAAAAAACTGATATTCCAGGTTCAGCTTCTGCAGAAATTCATAGTTTTTCTTACCGAGACAAAAACAAATGTCCCGCGCTGTTCCTAAAGAAATCTGCTGTTTAAGGTTCTCTATAATAGCGGGCCTCAACAACTTAATGAGTTCAGCACCTGTCTCTTATACACATCTGACGCTGCCGACGAACGTAAAAAAAGTGTTTTGGGGGGGGGGGGGGGGGGGGGGGGGGGGGGGGGGGGGGGGGGGGGGGGGGGGGGGGGGTGGGGGGGGGGGGGGGGGGGGGGGGGGGGGGGGGGGGGGGGGGGGGGGGGGGGGGGGGGGGGGGG
>NZ_JAELTV010000579.1 GCF_016429005.1 Pedobacter sp. ASV19 | reverse complement strand
CCCCCCCCCCCCCCCCCCCCCCCCCCCCCCCCCCCCCCCCCCCCCCCCCCCTTTTAGATGTGTATAAGAGACAGGCTCAGCCGTGACCTTCACATGGACCGTACTGGTCTTTACCGCAAATTGATTACGCTATTAGATAAATCTCCGTCACTGTTTATCCGAAATATCCGCCTGGAGAAAGCCGCCGCCTTGATCCTTGAAGGGGAACTCAATATTTCTGAGATTACTGAGGAGGTCGGATTCAGCAGCTCAAGTTATCTGAGCAAATGTTTTCAGGAACAGTATGGCTGCCGTCCTTCAGAATATGCTGAAAAGGCAAAAAAATCAACCTGATTACTGTTTTTTTCAACATGATTGTTGTCTCTATTGGTCATCTCAGGGGTACTTTTGCTTGCATTACGGAACCCAAATATAATCAGATGAACATGAAGTTTCACAAAAGACTTTGGCACTGGCTGGTACTTACATTAACCTTCGCAGTCATAAACGCAAGTGCACAATCCATCCAGCAAACGGCACGGGGGTTGAAGTTTTCAACCCGGCAAATGGATATCCAAATCGAATTCTATTCGGAAAATATTGTAAGGGTATACAAAACGCCAACAGGAAAAACTTATGACAAAAAAAGCCTGTCAGTAGTCAATTCAGCTAAGAGCACACCCCTAGCTTATGCAAAAAAAGGAAACAATACTTTAATAAAAAGTAGCACAATACAGGTTGAAGTTAACACTGAAACCGGAGGTATTTATTTTTATGATGCATCTGGCAAGGAAATACTCAAAGATAAAGACGATGGTACGCAATTTTCGCCTCTAGATGATGCAGGCTCCCCATCATTTAAGGTCAGAACTGGTTTTCTGCTCGACAAGGACGAAGCCATCTATGGGGTTGGGCAAATCATGGACAATAAGTTCAACCGTCGTAATTCTTCCCACCACATGCAAAATGAAAACATGTCTACCTATTCACCTTATTTTATGTCTGTAAAGGGATACGGTGTATTCTGGGACAACTACTCCATTTCAGAATTTAACGACAATCCTCAGGAGTTATCATTTGAGGGCCTGGGGCATTGTTCTGATTATTATTTCCTATATGGTCCGCATCCGGATGGAGTAATCTCCAGGGTTCGTGAGTTGACTGGAAAAGCACCGATGCTTCCTTTGTGGGCTTATGGTTTTTTCCAGAGTAAGGAACGCTATCATACACAGGATGAAAGTTTGAATGTTTTGAAAAAATATCGTGCGCTTAAGGTTCCTCTTGATGTCATTATCCAGGACTGGCGTTATTGGCCGGAATATAATAAATCTGACAGTGCATGGAATTCACAAAGTTTTGATCAGGCTCGATTTCCTGATCCCAAAAAATGGGCTGATGAAATCCATAAACTCAATGCAAAGCTATTGATTGTTACCTGGCCGGGCTTTGGACCCAAGACCCCGCAGCGGAAGGAATTTGACAGCAAGAAGATGATCATCAATTTTGATACATGGCCACCAAACAGTGGTGCCAGACCTTATGATGTGTACAATCCAGAGGCCCTTGATATTTATTGGCGTTATCTAAACAAGGGTATATTTAGTTATATAGGAAATGATGGCTGGTGGCTGGATTCGACTGAACCAGACCATATCAACATTCAACCGTCAGACTTTAATCTTCCTACCTACCTTGGGAGCTATCGCAGCGTTAAAAACGGCTATAGTTTGATGCACAATAAAGGCATTGCTACCCATCAGCGTTCAGTAAACACAAACAAGCGAGGCGTGATCCTGACTCGATCAGGCTTTATCGGGCAACAACTTTATGGTTCTAATACCTGGAGTGGCGATGTGAATTCTACCTGGGACATGTTTGAGAGACAAATCCCCGCAGCGCTGAATTACACTTTAATGGGTATACCTAACTGGAATAGTGATATTGGCGGATTCTTTGCCGGAAGATGGAAAAAGGATGGTGGCAATAAAAATCCAGAATTTCAAGAACTCTATGTCCGTTGGATGCAATTTGGTGCCTTCTGTCCAATGATGAGATCTCATGGCACAGATTTACCGCGAGAAATCTGGAATTTTGGCGATCGTGGTACATGGTGTTTTGATGCGCAGGAGAAATCTATCTGTCTCTTATACACATCTGACGCTGCCGACGAACGTTAGCCGGTG
>NZ_JAELTV010000578.1 GCF_016429005.1 Pedobacter sp. ASV19 | reverse complement strand
AGATGTGTATAAGAGACAGATACTCAGGTATGTCAATTGTTGCAGCTGTTGGCAGACCTTATGGAGAATTTTATGGGGTGACTAATCAGACTGATGATCAGGGAAGAACAATTGTTAGCGCTACGAGTGGCCGTCCTCTGCCAACAGCTGCAACAATTGACATACCTGAGTATCCTCCTACTGAAACCTGATCAACTCCAGGCAACAATGAAATCACCTTACTATTGTTCTTAGTATAGGTTCCAAATAATTCCCAGGTTACATCTGTAGTTTTAACAATGCTTCCTCTTAAACTTAACTCAACCCCCTTGTTTTGAATTTCTCCGGCATTAATATATGCGAAATTATATCCAGTTGATCCAGGAATAGGAACAGGTAAAATCTGATCTTTAGAACTATTTTTATAATAGCTAAAATCAACCGAGGCTCGTCCCTGTAAGAAGCCCAACTCTGTACCAACTTCAAATGAACTTGTTTTTTCAGGCTTTAAATTAGCATTTGCAATGGTACTACTTGCCATTAAACCAGCAACATTACCAAAAGGCAGGGTTGTACTTCCAAAGCTAGCCAAAATATTACCTCTTAAATATGTGTCAATCAGAAGATAGGGATCTGTATCATTACCTACCTGGGCCCAGCTTGCTCTCAATTTACCATAGCTTAGGATATCAGCAACAGAAGATTCTTTTAACAATTCAGAAAAGACAAAAGACCCACTTACACTTGGATAGAAGAATGAATTGTTTTGAGTTGGCAAAGTTGAAGACCAGTCATTTCTTGCGGTTGCCTCCAGAAATAAATAATTTTTATAAGACAAGTTCAGGTCGGCATACAGGCCAAACAACCTTTTCTTACTAAGAATATCCGTAATGTTATTGAGCGGTCCATTACTATTCCCCAAATTATACCATCCTGGAACGACCAAACCTCCAGATGAATTCGTTGCTGTTTCATTGGAATTGGTTTGTCTTTGACGAATATTATTTCCCAACATTAATGATCCCTGGAAATCATCGTTAAATTTATGGGTCGCCGTAACCATCAAATCATGAGTAAATTCTGTTACATTATACTGATCAATTTCATAAGATCCATTACTAGTACGAGCATTATCTACAGGATCATAGTTTCCTGCCTCATCAGCAGGTTTATAATTGTATTTTGGTTGTAATAATCTCCTTCTGTCAGAGTAGGTATCAATACCAACCCTCTCTTTTACACTTAACCAGCTTAATGGCTTGTATTCCAGGTTAAAATTTCCCGTTACACGACTTACATCGTCAAAATTGTCTGAATTTGCCAAAATCCAATATGGGTTTTGAGTGTATGCACCGTAATAACCATATAGGTCTGGATGTGCCACACCATTTACATCAGTATAACCATACCCATAATATTTATTGCTCAAGTCTTTTAACTGAGTAACAGGAATATCCCTTGGCGTCTGCAATAAGTTATTATAGATGGAAAGATCTCCCTGTCCTGTCCCAACTTGATTTGCATTTATTTTAGAGTAGTTGAAACTGATACCAGCAGTAAATTTTTTGCTCAGTTCAGTTGTACCATTAAATCTTACGCCATATTTATTATAGACATCCTTATTTCCAGGAAAAATCCCGTTGGAATTTAAAGCATTTAATCCTAAGTAAAAAGTAGATTTTTCACCTCCACCAGAGAAGCTAAGGTTATTGTCTGTTGCAAATCCCGTAGTGAAGAAATCCTTAATATTATTCTTAACTGCCGAGTAAGGTTTTGTTAACTGAACACCATCAATTTTCTGTCCCCAAGGTTGTACGACCCCCGTAAAAGGACCACCCCAGCTACCATTCTCTCTAGGATCGTTAAAATAAGTAACTGTTCCATCATCGGCAATATCCTCATAATAACCCTGTCCGTATTGATTTTGAAAATCAGGCAGTTTTAAGATAGAAGAGAAAGTATTAGAGGTATTAAATGTGATGGCCATTTTATCCGAGTTCTTTTTACCACTTTTTGTAGTATAAATCCTGTCTCTTATACACATCTAAAAGGGGGGGGGGGGGGGGGGGGGGGGGGGGGGGGGGGGGGGGGGGGGGGGGG
>NZ_JAELTV010000577.1 GCF_016429005.1 Pedobacter sp. ASV19 | reverse complement strand
CCCCCCCCCCCCCCCCCCCCCCCCCCCCCCCCCCCCCCCCCCCCCCCCCCCCCCCCCCCCCCCCCCCCCCCCCCCCCCCCCCCCCCCCCCCCCCCCCCCCCCCCCCCCCCCCCCCCCCCCTTTTCAATGACCCGGCCACCCCCGAGATCTACACCGGCTAACGTTCGTCGGCAGCGTCAGATGTGTATAAGAGACAGCTGATGACGTTTGGGAAGTGATCAAAGAAAATGCTGATATCCTGGATAGCACGATCATCTATGACCGCGACTTTGGATTTGATTATTTTGGATTTAAAACACTGGAGAAATCATACCTTCTAAAAATTGAGGGACAAATTGTAGAGCGCCCACAGCATTTGTTTATGCGTGTTTCTGTAGGGATTCACAAAGAAGATATAGAGAGTGCGATCGCTACTTATAACTTGATGAGTGAGCGTTGGTTTACACATGCTACACCAACCTTATTTAATGCGGCTACGCCTAAACCTCAAATGTCTTCCTGCTTTTTGTTAACCATGCAGGATGATAGTATTGAAGGAATCTATGATACATTAAAACAGACTGCTAAGATTTCTCAAAGTGCTGGCGGTATTGGTTTAAGCATTCATAATATCCGCGCTACAGGCTCTTATATTGGAGGAACCAATGGAACCAGTAATGGTATTGTGCCAATGTTGAAGGTGTTTAATGATACTGCCCGTTATGTAGATCAGGGTGGAGGTAAACGTAAAGGTGCTTTTGCCATTTACCTGGAGCCTTGGCATGCAGATGTTTTCAGTTTCCTTGATTTGCGTAAAAACCATGGTAAAGAAGAATTGCGTGCGCGTGATTTATTCTATGCCTTATGGGTTTGTGATTTGTTTATGAAACGTGTAGAGGAAAACGGCGATTGGAGTTTATTCTGTCCGCATGAAGCACCAGGCCTGGCCGATTGCTTTGGCGAAGAGTTTGATGCTTTATATGAGCGCTATGAAAAAGAAGGCCGGGCACGTAAAACGATTAAAGCACAGGAGCTTTGGTTTGCTATCCTGGATTCACAAATTGAAACAGGTACACCTTATTTACTATATAAAGATGCTGCAAACAGCAAATCTAATCAGCAGAATTTAGGTACCATAAAAAGTTCCAACTTGTGTACTGAGATTATAGAATATACTTCTAAAGATGAGGTTGCTGTATGTAACCTTGCTTCTTTGGCTTTGCCAAGATATGTCATCAATGGCGAGTTTGATCATCAAAAATTATACGATGTAACTTATCAGGCTACCTTAAACCTGAATAAGATCATCGATCATAACTACTACCCGGTAGAAGAAGCGAAAAATTCTAATATGCGCCACAGACCTATTGGCCTGGGTGTTCAGGGATTGGCTGATGCTTTTATTCTGATGCGTTTACCATTTGAGAGTGAGGGTGCAAAAATCCTGAACAAAGAGATCTTTGAAACGATCTATTTTGCGGCCATGAATGCTTCTCATGATCTGGCTGTTAAACATGGGCCTTATCAGACTTTTGAAGGTTCTCCATTGTCTAAAGGTAAATTCCAGTTTGATCTTTGGAACGTACAACCAGACAGTAACCGTTGGGATTGGGAAACTTTACGTGAAAAAGTGGTGAAAAATGGGGTTTATAATTCTCTTTTGGTGGCTCCAATGCCAACCGCTTCTACTTCTCAGATCTTGGGTAACAACGAATGCTTTGAGCCTTATACTTCTAACATCTATACCAGAAGGGTATTGAGCGGAGAGTTCATTGTTGTAAATAAGCATTTATTAAAGGATTTAGTTGCTTTAGGACTATGGACTCCTGCAATGAAAGACAGGATCATTTTAGCCAATGGTTCTATCCAGGATATTGCAGAGATTCCTGATTATATCAAAGAACTGTATAAAACAGTTTGGGAAATCAAGATGCGCAGTATCATTGATATGGCTGCAGACCGTGGTGCTTATATTTGCCAGTCTCAGTCACTGAATCTGTTTATCAATGCACCAAATACATCTAAGTTAACTTCAATGCACTTCTATGCATGGAAAAAAGGTTTAAAGACAGGTATGTATTACCTGCGTACACAGGCTGCTTCTCAAGCTGTTAAATTTACAGTAGAAAATCAGGCTGGTAAAAACATGGAGCCTGTCTCTTATACACATCT
>NZ_JAELTV010000576.1 GCF_016429005.1 Pedobacter sp. ASV19 | reverse complement strand
CCCCCCCCCCCCCCCCCCCCCCCCCCCCCCCCCCCCCCCCCCCCCCCCCCCTTTTTAGATGTGTATAAGAGACAGGAGTAAACATTTTTCCTTTTCGCCGTAATTCAATATCATAGGTTCAGAATTTAAAATGGCCATGGTACAAAGGCTTTTTTCCCTGGGAATGGAAAGAATTCCATCTGCACCTACTGTGGCTTTGAAGAAAACTTCGTGCAGATCTACAAGAGAGATCAATGCCATTGGAACTTCAAATATTTCAGCTGTGTGTTGAACAATATGATCAAAAAATGGATCTGCAGAAGTGGTGATGAGTTTATAAGGTTGCAGCGCGGCTATTCTTTGTATCTCATTGGCGCTGTGTAGGTCTGTGGTGGATGGATTGGTCATTGTTTTCTTTTTAACGATACGCTTTTTTAAACAAGGGACTAAAAGTAGAGAATTTGGAACTGTATGTAGATAATTTACCCGGCTTTCTTTTTTTTTATGAATATTTAGAGGTAATTAAGCATCTGTACATTGGAGCTTAACAGAAAATATTGAACACACTATATGATAAGGAACCTGAAATTAGTCATTCAAGCTTACCTGCTCTCAGGAACGCTGTTCGTTGCAAATGCACAAACCTCCTGGAAAACGGTAAAGCAGGAGCTGGTGTTTGCCCAGCCACCATTTAAGCAATGTCATGCCTCGACCATCGTCGAAAATAAAAAAGGAGAACTTTTACTTTCTTTTTTTGGCGGTTCTGGAGAAGGGAAGAAAGATGTGTGCATCTGGCTCATGCAGCTTGATAAAAAGAACGCAAAAGCCCGTGTAGTTGCAGATGGGATATTGAATGATACGCTTCGTTTTCCATCATGGAATCCGGTACTTTTTCAGTCTGTTCAGGGCAGGTTGTTTTTGTTTTACAAGGTTGGACCCAATCCACGTGAATGGTGGGGAATGGTTAAAACTTCCGATGACGGTGGTAAAACCTGGTCTTCATCCAGACGTCTTCCTGATGGAATTTTAGGTCCAATAAAGAATAAACCTGTGCAGCTGGCCGATGGAACAATTCTCTCTCCCTCCAGTATAGAGGAGAAAAATGAACGCTGGAAAGTACATTTGGAGAAATCGACAGATATGGGGAAAACCTGGGAATTTATTCGAGTGGATACGCTAGGTTTTGATGTGATCCAGCCTAGTATTTTATTCTACAAAGATCAGCGTTTACAGATTTTGTGCCGAAGTAAACAGGGAAATGTTATTCAGGCCTGGTCTTCAGATAATGGAAACAGCTGGGGCAAACTGTCTAAAACAGAGCTTTTAAATCCAAATTCAGGTACAGATGCGGTAACGCTCAAAAATGGTACACAATTAATTGTCTATAATCCTGATGTGCCTGGAAAAGACTGGTTTAACGGAAGGGGGAAATTACGTGTAGCCGCTTCAAAAGATGGCTTATCCTGGAGTGATATTGCTGTTTTAGAAAATGGAGATAAAGAGGAGTATAGTTATCCTGCTATTATACAAACCAAAGATGGCTTCGTTCATATTACCTATACCTATGACAGGAAAAATATTAAACATGTAGTTTTAAAAGAGAATGAATAATTGCAGCAAGCAATTATTCATTCAGCAGCATCTGTAATTTTTCGAAAAATAAACCAACATGATAACCATCTACAAGGGCGTGATGTACATGTAATGAAAAAGGCATATGCCTTCTTCCGTTTTCCTGTATAAGTTTTCCTATCGATATTTTGGGGCAGCTGTCTTCGGACTTAAGGCTGAAAGCATGGCTAAGAGAGGTGAAATTAACCCAGGGTAATGCCGAAAAATGGATGATGTTGTTCATCAGGTCGGCAGTAAACAGACCTGTAGTTTGTTTCACACGAGCAATTTCCTGAAGAAGGTCCTGGTTAAAATCTTCAAAATTGATGCTGTACTTAACTGAAGAAAAGCCAAAAGTATGGTCTTCTCTAAGAATCGTTGCAGAAGCATTGATTTGGTCATAACTCACAACTTGGTTGTTTTCAATTCTATACCTGAAATTCTCCAGTTGGTTGATGGCTGTTAATGACCTGTCTCTTATACACATCTCCGAGCCCACGAGACAGGCAGCTCTATCGCGTATGCCGTCTTCTGCTTGAAAAGGGGGGGGGGGGGGGGGGGGGGGGGGGGGGGGGGGGGGGGGGGGGGGGGGGGG
>NZ_JAELTV010000575.1 GCF_016429005.1 Pedobacter sp. ASV19 | reverse complement strand
CCCCCCCCCCCCCCCCCCCCCCCCCCCCCCCCCCCCCCCCCCCCCCCCCCCCCCCCCCCCCCCCCCCCCCCCCCCCCCCCCCCCCCCCCCCCCCCCCCCCCCCCCCCCCCCCCCCCCCCCCCCCCTTCTTTACGTTCGTCGGCAGCGTCAGATGTGTATAAGAGACAGATACCATGCAGAATACTCCGTTCAACGCTTAGGTCATGTTTGAGTATATAATCTTGATGTTTCTGCTTTACCTTGCCCTTTTCCAGGAAATTAAAACCAGCATTTTTTACTGTGATGTAAAGGAAAGAACGGATAGATGGGAAATGATCAAAGTCTGCATGTTTTTCCCATAATTTCACGAAGGCTTCCTGTGCTATATCTTCAGCAGCAAAGTGATCATTTACTATACCTTGTGCAAACATACATAATGGACTGTATAAATGATTGAAGATCACATCAAATGCACTCTCATTTCCTGCCTTAAAGTCGGATACAATTGAGAGACCATTTTGTTCTGGCAGGGTGTCCATGGATAAATTGAAGTGATTTTATTGCGCTAATATAAAATATAACAAGATATAAACCATTAGAAGTATAATATATTTGTATATGGACAAAACCAGTGCAGGAATATTACTTTACAAGAAGAGTCTGGGCCAGATCCAGGTTTTATTAGTACACCCAGGTGGGCCTTTCTTTAAAAATAAAGATGCCGGCTGGTGGACCATTCCTAAGGGAGAGCACGAAAAAGACGAGGATCTGTTGCAGACCGCTTTAAGGGAATTTAAAGAAGAAACAGGCTATACCCCTTCGGGAAACTTTAAGGAACTAAGTCCAATAATTCAAAAAGGTGGCAAAACAGTATATTGCTGGGCGGTATCTGGAGAACTGGATACATCTAATGTGGTTTGTAATATGTTTAACCTGGAATGGCCACCTAAATCGGGTAGGATTCAACAATTCCCAGAAATAGATCAGGCCAGATGGTTTAATCTTGCAGAAGCCAGACTGAAGATCAACGAACGTCAAATTGCTTTTCTAGATGAATTAATAGCCTGGACTTAAGATTCTTGCAGGGCAATTCCCAAGATCCAAGTTACACCTGGCGGAAACGATTCCGTAAATAAACTGGTTAAAACGTGAAAACTGTTCAAATAATCAACTTATGTTTGATTAAGGACCCTAGTGGTTTTGATACATTCTAACCAAATATTTACCTAATTCAAAGCCTTATGAAAATAACGGATGGCTCATAGTCTTTGCTGATTACCAGCAGCACTAACACAAAAACATTAAAAACTTATCACCTAAAAATCATGAAATCAAGACTTTTACATTCGAAAGTATGTAAGGTTGCGTTTTTACAAATTGTATTCAGTTTACCCCTAATTGGAAATGCGTGGGCCAAGCCGGCACCTGATCCTGCACGCGGTAAATTGGGCAATGGTATCTCTTTCAACGCAGCCCGCAATCAACAAATAATCACTATAACAGGAACAGTTACTGATGAAAATCATCTCCCACTGCCGGGAGCAAGTATCAAAATAAAAGGTACAAATACAGGAACGTCGACCGACGTGAACGGTCGGTATTCCATTGGCGTTCCAGACATTAACTCTGTACTGATCATTTCTTCTATCGGCTTTAGTCCAAAGGAGATCACCGTAAGAAACCAGACCAAAATCGATATACAATTAACTTCAGATTCCAAAAACCTGAACGAACTGGTTGTGGTAGGTTATGGCACCCAGAAAAAGAAAGACGTAACGGGCTCTGTTGCGTCCGTTGGTTTAACCAATGTGGATAAAACACCTGTTTTTGGAACCGCTCAAATGTTGCAAGGTCAGGTTAGTGGGGTACAGGTAACGCAAACCAATTCTCAGCCTGGAGCCTCATTCAGTGTACGTGTAAGAGGAACAAATTCTATTAATTTTAGCAGTGATCCTTTGTACGTTGTCGATGGTTATGCTGGTGCAGATATCACCGCACTGAATTCAAATGATATTGCTTCTATAGCTGTCTCTTATACACATCTGACGCTGCCGACGAACGTAAAAAAAGGGGGGTGGGGGGGGGGGGGGGGGGGGGGGGGGGGGGGGGGGGGGGGGGGGGGGGGGGGGGGGGGGGGGGGGGGGGGGGGGGGGGGGGGGGGGGGGGGGGGGGGGGGGGGGGGGGGGGGGG
>NZ_JAELTV010000574.1 GCF_016429005.1 Pedobacter sp. ASV19 | reverse complement strand
CATCCAGCTGCATTCTTATTTCCATCAAATTTTAATTTATTGATCTCATAACCATTACTTACGGTATAATTAATGCCGCTGCCCTGGTTATCATCAGGAGTAGGTGAGGTAAACTGATGAAATACCTTTCTGACCTTTAGTCCCGCGATAAAAAATGTATCACTTATATAATAAGCACTCCCAATCTGAGTAGTAAATTTAACCGTATTTCCAGATATACTCGCAATTTTCCGTCGACTACTACTATAAACCGCTGTGCTGTCCTGGAATATCTGCACGTAATTACCAACCCTCCAGGTAAGAGGAACAGACGAAACAACAATAGAACTATCAGATGAATTTGCCTGAGCTGTCAATGTCACTATAGCTTCTCCTTGTCGTTGCAATATTGCGTAATTTCCTTCGAATACCTGCCCATATTTAGGTTGGATCTCGTCTGTTTGAAGATATTTCCGATTTGGGGTTAGAATTATTTTTCCATATTTATCAGAGAAGTTTACCGCAGATAGTATACCCTGAAAGTTATCACCCCACCAGGCAACCTTAACACCATCAGCAACGTTGAATTGCCTTTTCCAATACACGCCATTTGATGATTGAAATACAACTCCATTATCAATAACACCTGAAGATATTTTATTGAAGGTTCCACCTCTCACTGGATCTGTTACAATAATTGTTGTACTGGATCCTGTGTACGAAATCAAAGAATTGATATCAGAAACAACCGCTGCCTTTGTATTTAAGGCTTTAATTGTATGATCCCATGTCTTCCAGAACTGAATCTGACCACCATCCGTAACCACCAGTGTCGTATCAGACTTCTTATATCCTATTTGTCCAAATGCCAGTACCGGCAGCAAGCACAAGAGTGCCATTTTTATAAATTTGCTTCCCATAAATATTGCAGGCTTGCGCCATCGTTGTTTGTAAAAATTGGTGTTAAAATAATATTTGTTGCATCTGCAGACTCGTCAGAAATTCCTATATTTTTTGCGTTTGAATTTTTACCCCTGACATTCCAATACCCAGGAATATAACCAAGGCCATGAGGAATTAATATCTGAGTCTGACCTAAATCATTAACAGTATAAGTTCCGTTGCTACCATTTAGTAATTCGATCATTTTTTTTAAAATAGGATTCAAATCACTTCCTTTCAAAGGAGGGTTCTTTGGCGACTTTACATTGTCATCGATAGCTGCAATAAGATCAGCAATAGAATTTATATCCATCTTAGGTTTTGATTAAAGGGATTAAACCAATATTTTTCGGCCGTGTTTCTGCACCACCGGCGGAGCCTGTGTTTTTATTTCGAGTTTGCTGGTAAAGCCCATAAACATATCCGTAGCCCGGACCATTTCCTTGAGTTTGATCATCAGATTGATTATGCGTATGTGATTTAAATTCATCAGCTTCATAACCACCAGGATTTTCATTATTTCGACCGATATCAATGCCAGCTCCCAGATCTAATCCACGGATAAACATTGATCTCAGATCTGGAACTCGGAAGGTAATAGATCCATCTCCACTTGAAAAGAAACCTTTATAACCTGGAGTATTTGTCCATAGAAAATCTGTAATTAAAGAAGGGCCTAACGTTTGTACATATTGCCATAGCCTGGGATAATCTGCCCTGGATAATAAAGCCCCATTCGCAATAACTGTATTTGGTTTTTGTGAATAACCGTAACCAGGGGATCCTACTTCAGTAAAGTTTCCGTTATAGTCTAGAACAATCCACTTGTCACCCAACCAGATTAACTCTAAACTTTCTGAATCTCCCATAAATAATTTCTGTCTGGCCGAAACACCAAATTGGATATCATTCGCCCCCTGGCTAGTAATAGACACTTGCTTTGTAACACCATATGCGACTATGGGAACTTTCAATCCTTTATCAGTCGGATCTAGAATAGGTAATGTTAATTCAATTGATGTAGAATTTGAATTAATTACCACGATCTTTAACAATACATCAACTTTTACAAGTGTAACTGACGTTGTCACAATAGTAAGATCAGCGTAGCCACGCATAGCGTTTTTCAGCCATGTTGTCCTATTTGCCAGCTGTTTTGATGGAAGATTAGAAATGCCATCCTCACCACCTTTAACAAGATCCGTTTCCTCAAAATAGTAAACATTATTTTCCCAGGTATTTTCTTCAGTAATATTTCCCATTGCTTATGAATTTAAAATGATCTTCCAGGATCCCAATAATCTTACTGAAGCAGTTTTAACT
>NZ_JAELTV010000573.1 GCF_016429005.1 Pedobacter sp. ASV19 | reverse complement strand
CCCCCCCACCCCCCCCACCCCCACCCCCCGCCCCCCCCCCCCCCCAACTTTTTGAATGCATATGACGTCATACGTGATAGAGCTGCCTGTCTCGTGGGCTCGGTGATGTGTATAAGTGACAGTGACGATATTTCGCTATTTTACTAGATATGTATTCCGTTAACCAATAAATTTCCATCTGTTTTTAAAATTCATTATAACGATTATCTGGTATTGGTCCCTGTGGTGATCATGATGATCCTGGCTATGATACAGTTGAGAGAGAATTTTTTCAGGAGTTTTATCAGTACAAGAAAGGCTTTTCAGATGTTGTTCTTTATGTTTATCCTTGCTGCGCTGAGTTTTTACATTAAACCAGACTTCAGGTTATTCCATTTTTTATTGTGTGTGCCTCCGGGAGCAGTCTTACTGGCTTATTATTTCTCAAATGCCACTAAGCGTTGGTTTTATGAAAGTCTGTTCCTGGTTTTTGTGCTTACAATTCAGTACTTTTTGTTCGTTTAACTTTTTTTAACAAATTGATCCCTTGAAACTTGGTAAAGATTAATAGCTTTGTGCCATGAAGTTTGGAGGGTATGACCGGGAACTCCTGGAATTATAAATGCATAATCTGGTAATAGATATTGGCAACACCAACAGTAAAATTGCTGTCTTTAAACAAAGAGAGCTGATCCACTTTGAATCAGTTCAGCAGCTTGATCGGCGCAGGATAGCGGAGATTACAGAAGAGTTTGAAATTAGTCATTCGGCCATGTCCAGTGTTGGTGAAGCGCATGCAGAAGTTGTTGCATTTCTGAAAGAGAATACGAATTATACCGCGTTTTCTACCCGCATAAATACGGGGGTAAATAACCATTATAAAAGCATTTCTACTTTAGGTCTGGACAGATGGGCAAAGGTTATTGCTGCACATCGGTTCTATCCGGGAGAGGATTGCTTTATGATCGACGCAGGGACTTGTATCACTTATGATCTGCTGAACAGCCAGTCAGAATATTTTGGCGGCAGTATCAGTTTGGGTTTTAAAATGAGGTTCCAGGCGTTGCACCATTATACCGGCAGGTTACCGCTGGTAAAATGGGAAAATGAACAAAAGGAGATCCCTTTGGGATCAGATACCAATAATGCTATATTGAACGGTGTATTGCGGGGGGTGGTTAATGAAGTGAAGGGCTTTATAAGCGATCAGTATAACAAGAACAATAATGTGAGGATTGTGATAACGGGAGGAGATGCATCATTTTTGATGGAACAGTTGAAAAATTGTGATTTTGCCTCCAGGATGATACACGAGCCTTATTTAGTATTAAAAGGATTAAATGAAGTCATTGCATTTGAATATGTACAAAAAAATTAGTTATATCGCCGCGGTTATGGTTGTGCTGACCGGCATGACAGTTAAAGCGCAGGTTACCACGCAATCACCCTATTCAAAGTTTGGTGTTGGAAATATTAAGGGAATGTTGCTGCCGCAGTTCAGGGCAATGGGTGGAATCTCAACCGGGGTATATAAACCAAGCGATTACTACAGTAATGTCAATATGCAGAATCCTGCTTCTTACCCGGGTATTGATCTCACAACAGTAGATGTGGGCATGAGTTTTGGCCTGACGAATTTAAAAAGCGGGAATACTTCTGAGAGCAGTTTTAACTCTACTTTAAGCCATTTGGTGATTGGTGTTCCGGTTAATAAACATTCCGCGATGAGTTTTGGTGTGGTGCCTTATTCAGAGTTGGGTTACCAGTTTACCAATTCTGCCACCCTGACTGGAACAGGTGCAAACCCTTCAAGTCAGAATGTGAATTATATCTATTCCGGAGAAGGTGGATTAACAAAAGCTTACATTGGATATGGTTACAGATTTGGCCATTTGAACCTTGGTGCCAATGCAGAATATCTTTTCGGAAATATGCTGCAGTCCAGGTCAACAGAAATGGTGACACCTGCAGACCAGGTGGATAATTCTCTGAATTCCCGTATGCAGAATAAAAACAGCGTAGGCGGGATCAGTTTCTCTTATGGAATGCAGTACGACATTCCTTTGAATAGTAAAACATCTATTATTTTAGGTTATTCCGGTTCGTCGGCCTCAACCGTTAATTCTACAAAATCTTATATTGTTACCCAATATACTAAAACTGCCGCTGGAGATGAGAACCTGTCTCTTATACACATCTAAAAAGGGGGGGGGGGGGGGGGGGGGGGGGGGGGGGGGGGGGGGGGGGGGGGGGG
>NZ_JAELTV010000572.1 GCF_016429005.1 Pedobacter sp. ASV19 | reverse complement strand
CCCCCCCCCCCCCCCCCCCCCCCCCCCCCCCCCCCCCCCCCCCCCCCCCCCTTTTTAGATGTGTATAAGAGACAGATTTATATGTTCTTATTTAATTTTTGCTCTCGAGTTTTCCTAGTAGGAAGGTCCAGTGTTCATTTTCTGGTTCTAAAAAGAGTGCCTTTTCAAAACAGTTTTTTGCATTTTGCAGCTCCCCAGCTCGTCTGTAGGTCTCGCCAAGGCTTTCAAGTGCCAATGGACTGTTTGGATACTCTTTGAGGTTGAGTTGATATATTTTTACGGCTTCTTTTATTTTTTTGTTCGTCCTAAGTTCGTTTCCCAGGTAGTTTAATTGGTTTTCATTAAAAGTGAGCTTGTTATCTTTTTTTACTTTGAGCGTTTCATATAAGCTTAGGGTGGCATCTATGCCGTTGTTTTTGTAGGTTGACCTCAAAGTATCCAGCAATGTCCAACTATATTGGTATGGATTGATTTTGCGGTCTGGTTCCAGAATGTATCTACCGATATCGGTCACCGTGTTGTTAGAATTGGAGAGTACCACAACGCCGATTTTGTTCTTTTTATCTATTCCGATAAAAGTTGTGTATCCTGGCATTCCTCCGTCTTTGAACAGAACATTTCCTGTGCTATCTACAAGTGTCCAGCCCATTGTGGTATAGGTATTATCTCCATCCTTTTTAGCCTGCAGTTTATGGGTTAGTTCCATTGCGGGAAGGAGGTCCGTTTGTTTAAGTGCCAAATTTGCTGCTGCGAATTCAAGCAAGTCATCAACGCTTGAACGCAGTGCGCCTCCGGGTGCAATCGCGCCAAGCTCTGTAAGCCCTACTGGGGTTCCTGTTTCTGCATGGCCAATGGCCAGGTTAGCCTTTTGTTTTTTTGAAAGGGTTATAAGGGTATTATTTAGATGCAAGGGGATGGTAATTTCATCTCTGATCAGCGTTTCAAAGTCTTTTTTTTCGATGACTGAGAGTATATTTCCCAGTATTCCGTAGCCCACGTTTGAATACCGCCACCTGCTATCAATTTCATAGGATGGTTTAAAAGTTGACAGGTACTGATAAAGTTCTTTTACAGTATAATCCTGATAGGCCTGATCTAAATTCTTCGGGTCAACATTGTATGGGAAGCGTGGCATGCCTGATCTATGGGTGGAAAGGCTAAGCAAAGATATCTCCTTACCGTTTTTGGAAGGGCTTTTTACATCTGCGGGCAGATATTTGGAAATGGGATCATTCAGGTTGAGCTCGTGCCTTAAACTCATCTTGGAGAGTACCAATGAGGTGAATACTTTTGTGATGGAGCCTATTTCATAAATCGTATTGCCATCTGGTAGTGATGGATCGGCATCGCTTTTAATGCCTTCTGCAAAGACCTGTTTGCCCTTCATGTTCACAATTCCAACTATGATGCTTTTGCTTCTTTTTCCAGCTACCTCATTATGGATGACCTTTTTTATACTATCTATGGGCACCTGTGCTTTTATGGCTTTGATGTTAACCAGGAAAGAGACAATGAGTAATATAAAAAGAATCAGGGCTTTTGGCTTGGTTATCATATCGATGTCAGTTATGGCAAATATATCAATCCTTCAGAAATAGACTTGTATTTTCAGCAGCCTGCTTTATCAATTCGATGATCCCTTCGTTTTGAATAAAGTACATTCCAAGTCGTTCATTAGACACCCCAACTCTTAGTTTATAAGTAAATATTGGTTTTTTGCCCTCAAGGATAACATCCATGTATTGAAAGGAGATATTCGCGAACTTCTTTAATTCTTTTGTAAGCTCCAATAAATGCGTTGAAATGAAGAAAATAGAACTGCGAATAGCAGCTAACTCAGATATAATTAATAAGGAAGCATCGTAAGCATCCTTAACATTAGTGCCTCTAAACAACTCATCAAATATGACGAACATATTTCCCTGTCGAACTAATGTTGCAGCAACATGCTTCACCCTTTTTACTTCACTGTAATAATGACTAAGTCCGCTCTTTATGTCATCAGGTAGATTGATTGTCGTAATTAATCCATTAAACATCGTCGTTTCCAACTTGGTGGCAGGGACAGGAAACTGTCTCTTATACACATCTGACGCTGCCGACGAACGTAAAAAAAGGTTTTTTTGGGGGGGGGGGGGGGGTGGGGGGGGGGGGGGGGTGGGGGGGGGGGGGGGGGGGGGGGGTGGGGGGGGGGGGGGGGGGGGGGGGGGGGGGGGGGGGGGGGGGGGGGGGGGGGGGGGGGGGGGGGGGGGGGG
>NZ_JAELTV010000571.1 GCF_016429005.1 Pedobacter sp. ASV19 | reverse complement strand
CCCCCCCCCCCCCCCCCCCCCCCCCCCCCCCCCCCCCCCCCCCCCCCCCCCCCCCCCCCCCCCCCCCCCCCCCCCCCCCCCCCCCCCCCCCCCCCCCCCCCCCCCCCCCCCCCCCCCCCCCCCCCATTTTTATTTATACGCCCACCCCCGAGATCTACACCGGCTAACGTTCGTCGGCAGCGTCAGATGTGTATAAGAGACAGCAAATGAAGTCTATATGCCGCAGCGTTACCATATCCCTCTTCTGCTTTACGGAGAAGTGATCAAACCGGAATTTCGGGGAAAAACCTTTAGCCGAATTGGCAGTCAGATTGACCTGGCTTCTACCCTTCTTACACAATTGGGTATGAATGCCAGCCAGTTTACCTGGAGTAAAAACCTTCTGAACCCCTATACCAAACCTTTTGCTTTTTTTAGCTGGGACAACGGTCTGGGCTTTATCAATCCAAAGCAATCTGTTACTTTTGATAATACAGGAAAAAGGGTATTGTACAACGACCTTAAACATCAGGATGAACAAACACAGGAAACTCTTAAACAGGGTAAAACTTATCTGCAAAAAGTATATCAACAATTTATAGAACTCTAAACATGAATGTAAAAAACATCGCTTTTAAGCTAAGCTTTCTGGCAGCTTTGTTTTTCATCTTTATCCAGGCAAAAGCGCAAAACAAAGGTGAAATCAATTGGACAAAAGAAGGAAATTCTTATTATGAGATTTCCGGAGGAGAAATTATATCCTTGACCCTTCCAAAAAATGACCGGAAAACGGTTATTCCGGCAAGCATACTCGGTATGAAAGGGCTAAATGAATATAATATCAAATCTTTTAAACTTTCTGACGACGGGAAAAAGGCCCTTATCTTTACCAATAGTAAAAAGGTATGGCGCTACGAAACGCGTGGTGATTATTATGTAGCCGATCTGGCCAATAACACCATCATACAAATTGGCAAAACCCAACCTGCTTCTTCATTAATGTTTGCTAAATTTTCTCCTGATGGAACTAAAGTTGCCTATGTAAGCAAACACAACCTTTATGTTGAAGATCTTACAAATGGTACGAGCAAAGCCCTGACCACAGATGGAACGGATCGTTTGATCAATGGAACTTTTGACTGGGTATATGAAGAGGAATTTGACTGCCGGGACGGTTTCAGATGGAGTCCTGATGGCCAGTCCATTGCTTACTGGCAACTGGATGCCCGTAAGATCAAGAATTTCCTGATGATTAACAATACAGATTCTATCTATCCTTTCACTATTCCGGTAGAATATCCAAAAGTTGGGGAAGATCCATCTTCCTGCAAGGTAGGAATTGTAGATATCAATACGGCCAAAACCTCCTGGATACCTGTTCCTGGAGACAACATACAACATTATATCCCAAGAATGGACTGGATTCCAGGCAGCAATGACATTATTTTGCAGCAATTGAACAGGGAACAGAATGAAAGTAAACTTTTTGTTGCCAATGCAAAAACAACTGCTGTGAACAATATTTATACTGAAACCGACAAGGCCTGGATAGATGCAGGAGAAGAATGGAAATGGTTGAACAACAACAAAGAATTTATTTGGGTAAGTGAAAAAGACGGTTGGAAACACTATTACAGAATCAGTAAAGATGGAAAAAGCCAAACCCTCATCAACAAAGGAAATTATGATGTAATTGAAAGCTTGCTGATCGACGAAAAAAACAACCAGTTTTATTTCATTGCTTCACCAAACAATGCCACTCAAAAATACTTGTATAAGACCAAGCTGGATGGCAAAGGAAAATTAGAGATGGTAACGCCATCTGTTTTACCTGGTACACACCATTATGACATTTCTCCAAATGGAGTGTATGCCTTCCATACCTATCAAAATGCCAATTTAAGACCGATTTCTGAATGGATGAATTTAACTACCGGCAACCCGTTTACGATGGATGGCAGCATCACCAACCAACTGGGTAGAACACAACCTCCAAAAAACAAAGTAGAGTTTTTTAAAGTCAAAACTGAAGATGGAATTGAGCTTGACGGATGGATGAAAAAACCAGACAATTTTGACCAGACCAAAAAATACCCGGTCGTATTTTATGTTTATGGAGAGCCCGCTTCACAAACTGTAACCGATACGTACGGTGCCGGACGTGATTTCTTATACGCAGGAGATATGGCCAAAGATGGCTATGTGTATATTTCTCTTGAAAACAGAGGTGCCCCAGCTCCAAAAGGAAGAGAATGGCGTAAGAGCATTTACCAGAATATCGGACGTCTGAACATCAGAGATCAGGCTATGGGCTGTCTCTTATACACATCT
>NZ_JAELTV010000570.1 GCF_016429005.1 Pedobacter sp. ASV19 | reverse complement strand
AGATGTGTATAAGAGACAGTGATAAAGTGATCGCGACAATAGATTTAGGAGGAAAACCCGAGGCTGGTGTATCCGACGGTAGAGGTACTATCTTTGTAAATCTGGAAGATAAAAATGAAATCGTCGCTTTTGATGCCAAAACCTTTAAAATCGAACACCGCTATAAACTTTCAAAAGGAGAAGAACCAAGCGGTCTCGCAATGGATAGAATGAACAGCCGTTTATTCGCGGTTTGCAGCAATAAAATAATGGTGGTATTGAATGCTAAAACTGGAAAGGAAGTTGCAATGTTACCTATAGGTGATGGCTCTGATGGCGTTGCCTTCGACCCCACATACCAACTGGCTTACAGCTCTAACGGAGATGGAACAATGACCATAGTTAAAGAATTCTCTGCTTCCCGATTTGAGGTAATTGAAAACATTAAAACGGCTCCCGGTGCGCGAACATTGGCTATAGACCCAAGAAGCCATCATATCTTTATGCCAACAGCAGATTTTTCAGTAGTCACAGCTACAGGAAAACGCCCCCAACGGGTTCCCCAATCATTTCGGGTACTCGAAATTGGGAAATAAGAAAATATCTTTATATTAACCGACTATTTCGGTTAGATCAACAAAACATGAACTTTTTTAATTCTTTTGCCTCCGTTTTTCAGGAGCATTTAACACTGATCCAGGTAAGCCTGTTTGCCGGTTTAATTTCAATTTTATGGTTTGCAGAAGTATTCATTTCTGCGAACCCCTGGAAAAAGAAATTGAACCATTCTTCTGTTAACTTTCTTTTCATTTTTACTGCCCTTCCTATTCAACTGGCCATCACCCTGGGGGTACTGGTCATTTCCGATTGGGTTGTCAGCCATCACTGGGGCCTGTTATTTTTACTCCCTCATCCCGAAAGCTTTTGGGTGAAGTATGTAATCGGTTTTTTCCTGCTCGACTTTTTTGAATACGCTTATCACGTAACCATGCATAAGGTCAACAAACTTTGGAAATTCCATCTGATACACCATACTGATACGCAACTTGATGTATCTACAACCATCCGGGAACATCCTGGAGAAACTTTAATCAGGGTATGTTTCTTAGGTCTGTGGGTTTTTCTTTCGGGTGCTTCTCTGGGTTTACTGGTCCTAAGACAAACCGTCCAGACTTTTTCTAACATTATTGCTCATACGCATTTGCAGCTTCCTGGAAAAGTAGATAAAGTTCTTGGATGGTTATTGATAACCCCTAACCTTCACCATGTTCATCATCATGACAGTATGCCCTATACAGATTGCAATTATGGCGATGTATTTAGCATTTGGGACCGTATTTTTGGCACCTATAAAGAAATGGATCATAGTACGATCAACTATGGCCTTGACATTTTCGATGCAAAACATTCTGATAAATTCCTCTATCTGGTTAAAACACCTTTTAACGAAAACTATCTCAAATCAAAAACAAACTTACCGCTTTAGCTGCTGAGCTTGTAAAATTTACGGATCAGACTAGGCAATACGATCAATAACAGCGGGAGCGCAATTAAAAAGCCACCAATTACAGCTATGGCAAGAGGTTGATGAAGCTGTGCTCCCGCTCCTATGCCCAATGCCAATGGAAAAAGAGCAATAATTGCTCCAAGAGCTGTCATCAGCCTTGGCCTTAAACGTGTAGAAATTGCATAGGTAATGGCTTCATCCATGTCTTTTTGATGCAGGGACTCTTTAAACTGCAGAAAAGTGAAGATTGCATTTTCACCTATAATCCCAACAATCATAATTAAACCTGTATAGCTTCCTACATTTAAAGGAGTATGTGTTAAAAACAAAGCGAGATAACTCCCCGAAATTCCCAGAACAGAAATCGTCAAAATAATAAATGCGACCCGAAAATCTTTGAAAAGGAATAAAATCACACTAAAAACCAGTAAACTCGACGCAATTAAAATCGTTAAAAGTTCCTTAAAGGATTGTTGCTGATCTGCATAAGCCCCTCCATATTCAATATGGTATCCTGAAGGTAAAGCAACCTTCGCACTTACTTCTAACTGAATATCTTTCATTACGCTACCCAAATCCCGGCTATCCAGTCTGGCGGTAACTACACCTATGGACTGGAGATTCTCGCGATCAATCTCTGCTGAGCCTGTTTTCAACTCCACTTTAGCCATATTTTGGATCGGAATCACTGCACCTCCGGGAAGAAAGATCTTTAACCTGTCTCTTATACACATCTGACGCTGCCGACGAACGT